>LQMQ01000012.1 GCA_001515205.2 Candidatus Hadarchaeum yellowstonense | reverse complement strand
CGGTCTCGCCGTACACGGCGGTGATAATCGCGTTCATATTCTTCCTCTTCGCGGTCTTTTCGATCTGGGTATACGGCTTCGAGGCTAGGATGTTCGCCGCGGACCTCTACAGGATGGACATCCTCTACAACCAGATGAGCGAGAGGCTTGTGGCAACTTACGACGGCGAAAACCTCAGGATAAAGAACATGAGCTGGACCCACCCCAACGGGACAGTGACTTCGCGGGTCATGTACCTGATAATCTACGATCTCGAGAACTACAAAAAAGGCGAAACCCCGTGGCCCGGGCCGGCTGCCTTTTACAGTTTCGACCCCCCGCTCGTGATTTACAACAGGGATGAAAAGGTCGTGAAGATCCCCAAGGAAAACCTGAACGGTGGGAAGTTCACGGCGCTTGATATTTGGACCGCATACGCGCGAAGGTTCGTGGTGGCGATAAACATTCCGCCTCCGCCTCCTCCGCCCCCGCCGAACTTCAATTTTTCTGTCTCGCTCAGCCCTAACTCAGGATCCACGCCTCAGGGAGGAAGCGTGAGCTCTACGGTCACCGTGACGCTTGTGAGCGGCTCAACCGACGCGGTCTACTTGTCGGCGGATAACCTGCCCCAGGGCGTGAGCGCGACTTTCAACCCGAACGTTGGAAACCCGACATTCACGAGCTCCCTTACCATCACTACCTCGACATCCACGCCGACCGGGACCTACCAGATACGAATCATAGGGAACTGCAGGGGATTAGTTAGAGAGAACACATACACGCTCACCGTGACCTCAGCTGGCGGTGGCGGCGGAGGAGGCACTTACTACAATCTCACAACGTCCGTCGATCCTACTTCTGAAGCAGGAAGCGTCACGCCGGTTGGAGGTTCCTACCCTGCTGGCTCGCAGATCACACTTCGCGCCGATAGAAACCCCTACGCTAGCCTTTACTGGTCGTTCAGGAACTGGAGCGGCAACATAACTTCGACTGAAAATCCGGTGGCGATAACGATGGACGGGAACAAGTCCGTGACGGCAGTTTTCAAGGCGATAGGCGGTAGCGTCAGCCTGATAAGCAACGGAAACGGGGACGGGGGAATGAGTCCGGGGGAAACTTGGACTTACAGGGTGACGATCACGTCTTACAACTACAACGGGCCAATCACGTTTACGGCGAACAAGCCTGATTATGTAACGGTAAGTTTTTCTACACCAAGTACAAACATATCAAGCGGGGGTTCTGTGAGCACTGATATGAGCGTACAACTTAAAAGTGACGCAATACAAAGAGGAGATGTTCAACCTGGGTCAGTTTTCTTCGTTAGCGTTTACGCAAATGAAGACAAACAAAATGGGGTTTACTGGGGTAAAGTGATAGGGCCTATAACTGTTTACGGCTGACGATACATAAGAGGGCCTATATTTCCAGTAATGTAATTTTCTCCCTCAGCAAACCATCTCTCAACAGTGATAAAATCGCTATTAGAGTATTTTTCTATAACAGCATAAAGACTGAAGCCGAATGTTCCCTTATTCTCTATACTCATTCCAACCGAAGAAATTTCTTCACCCGTGATAAGAACACTTGTCTTTAAGGTCAAATCTGACAATATTTTTTCAGCCTCTTCAGGCGAAAGTTTTGCGTACCCCTCGATTGTTAAAATTTCTCTGGGATAAAGATCAGATAAGTAGAATAAAAATTTAGTACGATCAACTTGAACATCGAGTGTATAAAAGAAATCCTCTACTTCATGTTTGCTAATTTCTATAATCGGTGGATTTTTTCTATCCCCCCACAGAGCTACAACTTCGCCTGCATTCAAAATTCTGGCGCTCTCCTTGGAAATTAACTCGCCTTCGACGGAATATATTTTATTTTCTGGTTTAATCACGAAGTTCTTGAACTCAATCTTATTCTCGTAATAAATGTTGATAACCACATTTTCTGGGATGAGAGGACGCCTTTTAACGTTAAATCCAATACGGAAGTTTGGATCGTAGTAAGTCGGAAGAGGTATCTCAAATGTGGGAACATTGTAAAATGGATCATTCTCTGCAATTCTCTCAATCGGCCCTCCCCACGACGTGCTTCTGATGCCAATCGCAACGAACCACCTTATCAGGACTTCGTTCTCTCCGACAGCCGGCAAGCTCTCAGGCGGCGGCGTGATTCTAGGAGGGACGAACTCGCCTCCCTTCTCGGGCCAGACTGGCGGCGGCGCGTTCTCAGCCGTGTTTTCTGCTGACTGGTTCTCGCCAGGCTGCGATCCGCCTGGAAATTGAACGCTTGGAATTTCAGGCGGCTGGATGCCGAGCACCACGGCCAGGAATGCGAAGAGCACGGCTGCGCCCACCACGATCAGGATCGCAGCGTAAAGCAGAAGCGGCAGCCTCTTTTCCTTCTCAGCCATGATTATCACTCTCTCCGTTGTTCGTCATAAATTTTTTCGCGTGGGCTTCTATCCTTTTCCACGACACGCCCAGGCGCCTGCAAATCATGCATATAGCGCGCGGGTTCTGGACATCCTCGATCTCCTCCACCGCCCGCCTCACCCTTTTCCTGAGCACGTATTCCTGCAAATCCTTCATCCCAACCCAACCCCTGGTATCGACTGCATCTTCACGAAAGTCGAGACCATACCAGAGAGATAATCGGCGACGACCATCCCTACCCCGGCCAGGATTATGCAGAGCGCTATCCAGAGCGTGCTCTTCAGGGTGAACTCGGACGCGTAGCTGGTGACGAGCGCTATCCCGAAGGCGGACGCTATGATTATGAGCTGGCAGAGGGGGACGAGCAGAGGCGGGACCTCGACTATGGACATGGCCGGCATCGAGACGCCTCCAGAGAGGGAAGACGCGGGCGAAAGCATTCCAGCGATCGATCCGAAGACCCCCAGAAGCATGCCAAGTATCACGGACAGGGCGAACGGGGCGACAAGGGAGAGTCCCTTGTACAGCCTCATGCTTGACTGGGTGTTGCGCTTCACCCTCAGCACAGTCCCTATGAAGTCGTTGAGCATCTCGAGGCTCTTGGACGCGTACCCTCCTGACTCTGCGATCTCCCCCAGGTGGAAGAAAGCCACCCTCGTGAGCCACGACCTTGTGGGGATCCTCAGCTCCGAGAACCTTATCCCCATGCTCAGCTGGTGGGCAACGTTTCTGAGGAGGGCGTTGAACTTGGGGTTGTAGTCGTTCTCCTCCGACGCCTTTATCGCCCCCTTCGCCAAGTCGTAACCCATCTTCTGGTATTCGGTCATGTCCCTGAGGAACTGGGGCAGCGCGCTCTCGTGGGCCTTTATCTCCCGCTTCTGCAAAGTGGTCGCGATTCCTATGCACGCGCACGCGGTGGCGAGGAAGGCGGCGATCAAAAGTATGAGGCTTTGCGTCAGGGCAAACGCTATAGCCCCGGCTGCGATCCCGAAGAAAATTGAGGCGAGGGGGTTCACGTGGATCACGTCGTAAATTTTAGGCTGTGAGGACCTCACGAGCGCTATGCCCACGGTCGCGAGCATGGGGATCCCAAGCGCGAGGAAGGCCAGGCCTATGGTTATTCCCACGTTTGGGGAGAGGAATATGGCCATGAGCATGAGAATCGGGAGGAGGAACAGGAAGGATATGGTGAGCTCGCCGTATATCGAGACCTGCCCAACGTAGCTCTTCCACCTGTCCTCAGTGTCATTGAGAAAGTCGCTGGTCTTCGTCTCAAGGTATCTCGCGGTGTCGCCTCCGGATCGCCATTCCGAGGTGTATCCCAGGACAAGGGTGCGCATTTTCGGGTTCGGGTTGGTTCTCCCTAGCTCCTCTAACCCCTCAAGTGGACCCATCCTGAAGTATGAGGTGTTCCTCTGAAGCACCGCGGCGTCCTGCTCTATCTGCCTGAACACCCCCTTCCCTATCGTCGAGAGGAACGCGCGGAACAAGTCTTGGCCCGCGGATTGAAGGATCGTCGCGTGGATGGTGAAGAATGGGAGCTCCTCCTCGAGCGCCCTCTTCCTGTCCCCGACCCACATCCTTATCCTGACCCAGGGGATGATGAAGAGCAGGGGGACGGCTGAGAGCAACAAGATAGCGAACGGCGAAACGAAGATCGTCAGAATTATGCTTGCGGGGATTATCACGAATATCGAGATCAAAATCGCGAAAAGGTTCCTAGCGGCGAACCTGTAGGGCGAGAACGTCCTCCCCGTTTCCGGGATGTCCTTCCTGAAATCGGCCGCAAGCCTTGCCGCTATCCTCCTCAAGGTTTTGCTCTTTGAAACAAAGCTTATGGAAACTGGCTCCTTGGCGGGCTTCACCTCTACCCTCGCCGGCCCGAAGTCCCTGACGGTTATGCGCGAAGGCTTCCCTTTTCTCTCAAGCTTTTCTGGAGGGAGTTTCCTTGGCTTTCCGACCCCCCTTTCCTCCCTTCTTCGTCTAGAGGTTTCGAGGATTGAAATCAAAATTGCCATGAACGCGAACATTAGCGCAAGCACGAGGAGAAACCAGAACTCTGCGCTCTCGATCAAACTTTTCACCTCCTTCCCCTGTACCACTCATCCATCGCCTTCGAGAAATCGGCGAAGGTCAGCTTCCTGTTCGCGAGGAGATCGTTAAGATAGTCGACGCGAGCCTTGATGTCTTCGAGCAGGTCTGCCTCGCTCCACCCCCTGGAGCCGGCCGCCTGCCTGAGCCTTTCGCTCCTCCTCACGACTTCCCTGGCGCTCTCGGGGGTGAACCTGTCCCCCTTTGGTTCCCACCTGAAGAGTGGGAAAAGCGACAGCCTCTCGCCAGGCACGACCTCGTCTATGAGCGTCACCCTCCTCACCCACTTTCCGTCCGGCATCCTTACGCGCCCCATCTGGACGAAGCACCAGATGAGCATCAGGCCGCCCTCTGACACCTCCATGGGCGGCGCGCGCATCCTCACGATCGCTGCCTCTGGGGAGTACGCGTGAAAAGTGGAAACGCAGCTCGTCCCTATGGACGCGGCGTGGATCAGGGCCTTTATCTCCTCACCCCTGGTTTCACCCACCGAAATGTAGTCGGGCCTGTGCCTCATCGCCTGCTTCACGAGGTCGAAGAGGTCTATGTCGTACTTCGTCTCGGTCATCGAATAGCCCGTGCGCGTGTGCATTCGCAGCCAGTTGGGGTGAACCAGCTGGATCTCAAGGACCTCCTCGATCGTGGCAATTTTGAGGCTAGGGGGAACGGTCGAAAGGATCGCGTTTGTCAGGGTGGTCTTCCCCGAGCCCATCGCCCCGAGCACCATCGGGAACCCCTTGAACTCCATCACCTCCCAAAGGTACGCGCCCATCAGGATGGAGAGAGTGCGGTTGTCGATCAGAGCCGTTAGAGGAAGGGGCGACCTGGGGAACTTCCTGACGGAGAACGCCGTCCCGGGGTGGGTTATCTCGTCCCCGAAAGTAAGCGCGAGGCGGTCCCCCTCCTTGGTTGTGCAGTCCGCGATTGGCACGGCAGTGGTTATGCTCTTTCCCGTCCTTTGCGCGAGGCGCTGGTTGAAGTTTCTCAGCTCCTCCTCGCTCGAGAACCTAATGTTCGTGGTCAGCCAGCCGAACTCAGTGAACCGTCTGTGTATCACGGCGACAGGCTCGAGGTAGGAAACTGCGGACAGCTCCTCTATGTCTGGATCCATCATGGGCACGTGGAGCTTGCCGTAGCCGAAGCCATCCTTGACGAGGTAGTACCTGTACTTCGAGAACGCCGCCCTCACTTCCTCAGTTATTCCGAGGTCGTTCGCTGAGTCCCATATCGCCCCCTCTATGAACTTTATCGAATCCTCGACCCTGACGGCGGGCCTGAGGGAGTAGAATATGTCCTCCATGAGCATGCGGTAGATCTCCCTCTCGCGATCGTTCAGGGGAGGCTCTGAGACGAGGTAGTATCCCTTGCCCGCGTTGTCCTCTATTATCACCTGTGCCTGATCCACAAGGTACTTGTCGAGGACTTTCCCGGA
>LQMQ01000011.1 GCA_001515205.2 Candidatus Hadarchaeum yellowstonense | reverse complement strand
GCCCAGTATGAGTATGGTCTTTAACTTCTTGGGGAAAATCTGTGTTATCCGGAGCCCCGATAACAAAAAGATCAATATCAACAGACCATAGGCGGCGTCAGAGAGGCAGATGGCGAAAAACAGGGGGAAGGTCAGTGATATGAATGGCGTGGGATCTATCTCGTCATACTTGGGCGTGCTGAAGGTCTCGGTGATGATTTCAAAATCACTGACTATTTTGGGATTCTCGAACTGTGATGGCACCGCTTCCGTTTCTTCGGCTTTGGGGTCGTAGAGTCTGACGATGTGTCGCCCGCCGGTGATCGGGACGAGTATGGAATCAATATCAGCTCTTTTCTTTGGCACCCAGCCCTCGATCACCACCGTGTTTTCCGTGTTGCCGAAGAATTTGGAGCATTTCAGGCGTTCTATTTCAATTTCAAGCATCTCCACCGTTGCGCTTATCTGCGCGGAATGGGCCTTGGCAAAATCCTTCTTTTTGGCCTCAAACTCGGATCTTTTTTCGGCAAGTTCTTGCAGCTGCTTTTCAAGCTTCTTAATCGCCTCTTTGGGCAAATCGGGATAGGTCGGGACATCCATCAGCTCGGCACCGAAGCGGTAGAGAACCGGTAAGAGCTTTGTCTGATCCCTGGCGCGGCAAATGATGATGAAAGTTACCTTTTTCTCCTTACCCAAAACTGTGGCAAAGACTTTGTGCTCCAGTGTAACGTTGACCTCCTTGAGGAATTCTTGGGCTCTCTCCCCTGGTATCGAGCCGACGATGGTTTTAATCTCGTCCGTGGACCTGAGGTAGCTGAGGGGAGACTCCATCTCAACAAACTTCTTCAATACCTCAATCTGCGCGGTCAGCTCCGATTTTTTGCTGTTGAGTTCATTTTCCGTTCCCCTCAATGAATCAAACTTCGGTTTAATTGTCTTCAACAGTTTTTCTGCCCGGGCTATCAGTTGGGCGCAGCTTATCTCCTCAACCTCGACGACTTTTTGAGGTGGCCCGAGAAACTCCTGAATTTCCCTCAATTCTGCGAGCAGGGAGGAAAGCTGGTGAATCTCTTCACCGATTGTCATCCTTTCTATTTCCGGGGCGGTAACCTCTTTGAATTGAGCTATGCCGGCTTCGTGGAGGCTGGCGATGATGTCCTCGTGCAATCGCTTGGGATAAATGGCCCGAAACCTTTGCATCCTTGCGGTTCTAAACATGGGTTCGCCCCAGAACGGCCTCAAAAATTAACCTGACAGCATCGGAGAAGCGACCCCTGGCTTCCTTTTCCATGGCCTCTTGCTGCTGTCTGGCGCTCTCGAGTATTTTCCGGGCGTCCGCCTCGGCATTTCTCTGATAGTCTTCAAGAATTTTTTTTATCTTGAGCTGTGTGGATGACGAGTAATTTTCCTTAATCTTTTCAGCCTCCTTTTTCGCCTCTTCGAGCAAATCCGAGGCTTCTTGGCGTGCCGCTTCGACCTTCTTCTTTGCCTCCTGCTCTGCTTCGAAGATTAACCGAAGGTCTTCGTCGATCAAATTGCCACCCTCTGCTAAAGTTTAATTGAGTGGCCAATAAAAGTTTTCTCAATTGAAGATTTCGCCCGACCCGCTCTTCGGCTGATGATTTCGTAAAGTTAAGCTATATTTACCTGAGACAATTGGTAGTTTCGGGGTAAACTCATAAAAACAGGGTCTCTAAAAATAATGGGGGCAACTCAGTGGGAAGGATAGTGAGGATTACCGGGCCCGTCGTTATCGCTGACGACATGCGCGGGTCTGAGATGTACGAGCTGGTCAGGGTTGGTGATGAACAGCTGATGGGAGAGATAATCGGCCTTACCGGCGACCGCGCGACCATTCAGGTTTACGAGGAAACCACGGGCATAAAGCCGGGAGAAAAGGTGGAGGGAACGGGGAGGCCTCTTTCGGTAGAGCTGGGCCCGGGGCTGATCGGCGCAATTTACGACGGCACCCAGAGGCCCCTGACCGTCATTCGGGAAAAAGTTGGAGATATGATAAGGCGGGGTGTTTTTGCTCCTGCTTTGCCACGGGAGAAGAAGTGGGATTTCGTGCCGAGGGTGAAAAAAGGAGCCGAAGTGGTCGAAGGCGATGTATTGGGGACTGTCAAAGAGAGCAAGATCGTCGAGCACCGGATAATGGTTCCACCTGGCGTGAGAGGTAAAGTTCTGGAAATTTCCGAGGGACAACACAAAGTGGAGGACGTGATCGCTGTTCTCGAGACATCTGAGGGAAAAAAGAATGTCCGCATGATGCAGATCTGGCCGGTCAGGCGCGCGAGGCCCTTTAAAGAAAAGCTGGAGCCAAATCTGCCACTGCTCACCGGCCAGCGTGTCGCCGATACCTTTTTCCCGATAGCGAAGGGCGGAACCGCCGCCATTCCTGGCGGGTTTGGGACCGGTAAAACGGTTTTCTTGCAGCAAGTGGCTAAATGGGCCGACGCCGATATTATCACCTACATAGGCGCTGGTGAGCGCGGCAATGAGATGTGCGATGTTTTGGTACACTTCCCAGAACTAAAAGATCCTAGGACTGGCGAGTCACTGATGGATAGGACTGCTCTGATAGCCAACACGTCAAATATGCCCGTGGCCGCCAGAGAGGCGGGCGTTTACACCGGAATCACGATCGCCGAGTACTTCAGGGACATGGGATATGATGTGGCTCTTATGGCCGACTCAACGTCCCGGTGGGCCGAGGCCATGCGTGAGATATCCGGTCGGCTTGAAGAAATGCCCGGTGAGGAGGGCTTCCCTGCCTATCTGGCTTCACGTCTGGCCGAGTTCTATGAGAGGGCCGGCCGCGTGAGAACTTTGGGTTCCGATGAGCGTTTCGGCTCCGTCACCGTCCTTGGCGCCGTTTCCCCGCCGGGCGGGGATTTGTCCGAGCCCGTTTCCCAGAACACGCTCAGGATCGTTAAGGTTTTCTGGGCGCTTGACACCGGCTTGGCCTACCGGCGCCACTTTCCTGCCATAAATTGGCTCACCAGTTACTCCATGTATATTAACAATGTCCAGGAATGGTGGAAATCAAAAACCAATGAGGATTGGAAGAGCCTGCGTGACGAGGCAATAGCCATGCTGCAGAAAGAGGCGGAGCTTGAGGAAATAGTGAAGCTCGTTGGCCCCGACGCCCTGCCGGAGCCGGAGCGGGCCGTTCTGGAGTCGGCTCGGATGATGCGTGAGGACTTCCTCCAGCAGTTTGCTCTTCACGAGGTCGACACCTACTGTGCCCCGGAAAAGCAGATCGGCATGCTGAAGATAATAATGGAGTTCTACCGAAATGCGGTTGAGGCCGCCAAACGGGGAATCCCAGTTGAGGAAATAAGAAAGCTCCCGGTCAAAGAGAGCATTGCCGGAATGAAAAGGCTGACGGCGGAAGAGTTCGCCAAGCAATACCGGAAGATGGAAAAACAGCTCAGGGAGCAGTTTGATTACTTGCTGAGGATGAAAAGGGCTCCGGCGGCGGAGGATAAATGTTCCGGGTGAGGCGATGAAGAGCCGCGAGTACCTTACGGTTGCTGAGGTCTACGGCCCCCTGATGATCGTGGAGGGCGTCAGCGGTGTGGCCTATGGGGAGGTTGTTGACATTACCACCCCCGATGGAGAAGTCAAGCACGGCCAGGTGCTAGATGCCTATGAGGATCGCGCCGTAATTCAGGTTTACGAGGGAACGAGGGGAATAGATACCTTCAAGACAAAGGTCAGGTTTAGAGGCGAGACGGTAAAGTTCGGCGTCGGGCTGGAGGTTCTCGGCCGCATTTTCAGCGGAAGAGGGGAACCGATAGACGGTGGACCAAAGCCGATATTTGAGGATGAATGGGATGTCCACGGGGCGCCGATAAATCCCTCAGCGCGGGAGTATCCGAGTGAGTTCATCCAGACCGGCATCTCGGTGATCGACGGCATGAACACGCTGGTCCGCGGTCAGAAGTTGCCGATTTTCTCAGGTGCCGGGCTGCCACACAACGAGCTGGTGGCGCAGATAGCTAGGCAGGCCAAGGTTCTGGGCGAGGAGGAGAAGTTTGCCGTGGTGTTTTGCGGGATGGGAATCACACATGAAGAGGCGGCGTTTTTCATAAATGGTTTTGAGAAAAGCGGGGCGATTGAGCGCGCAACCGTTTTTCTGAACCTGGCCAATGACCCGGCAATCGAGCGCATACTTACGCCGAGGCTTGCGCTGACCACTGCCGAGTACCTAGCTTTTACTCAGGGGATGCATGTGCTGGTAATTCTGACCGACATGACCAATTATTGCGAGGCTCTCAGAGAGATATCTGCGGCTAGGAGCGAGGTTCCGGGGCGGCGCGGATATCCAGGGTACATGTACACCGATCTGGCCTCCATTTACGAGCGGGCGGGCAGGATAAAGGGTAGAAAGGGATCAGTCACCCAGATGCCGGTTCTAACGATGCCCGCCGACGACATCACCCACCCCATCCCCGACCTGACGGGATACATCACCGAAGGGCAGCTTGTCATGGAGCGCGAGCTTCATCGAAAGGGAATCTATCCTCCGATAAACCCGCTTCCCTCTCTCTCTAGGTTGATGAAAGATGGCATCGGTGAGGGCCACACAAGGGAGGACCACATGGATGTTTCAAACCAGCTCTATGCGGCTTACGCGGAGGGCAGGGACATCCGGTCGCTGGTCGCTGTCGTCGGTGAGGAGGCTTTGACTGAGAGGGATCGAAGCTACCTGGCCTTCGCCGATCGATTTGAGAGGGAGTTTGTGAATCAGGGTCGGGATGAGGACAGGCCGATCGAGACCACCCTTGACCTGGGTTGGGAGCTCCTGCGCAGCCTGCCGGAGTCTGAGCTCAAGAGGGTTGATCCCAAGTTCATAGCCAAATATCTGAGACCGAAGTAGGTGTCAAATGCGCTCGTGACTCAAGATCTTCATCATTAAATCAGAAGCCTGTGTCTTCATCGCGCAGTAAAATATGGGAAGTTGGTCTTAAAATTTATATCCCCCGCAAACGTTGACCAAGTCATGGGTTTCCGACAAAAATCTTAACATTGTTTGTGCCGGCGGAATGGATGGTGTCCTTGTTTTTAAGTGGTAAGATCAAACAGATCAAAAACATCGTCAGTTTTCAATCATCTGCCCAAGGTTCACCGATTTGAAAAAGAGGATAGCTTCTTGACCAGATCTCTGAAATCCACCGCTCGCAAAAATCGCCCTTTTAGAAGATTTCGCTGTTGGAGATGCTAAGCGGTTGGCGGGTCTGAAGGGTTGTTTTAAACTTTCTCAACAATTTTTCTAACTTTGGGCAGCGCCCGTCTGTATTTAACGCGGTGTTCCTTGAGGTAATCTTTCATCAATTCTATTGCTTTGGTTTTGCATTCGCCGCAGATCATCTTTCCAGATCGGCAGAGCTCATTTACTTCCAACAGCTTCTCATCATCGGGCAACAGGTGATAAACGTAGAGTTCATAAACCCGGCACTTGGTCGGATCCCCTCCCCGCCTGCGTTGCTCCGCGGCCGTGGGGAGACCACCGGTAAAGGCATTCCTTATCTTTTTCTCCACCTCTTCGTCGGAGTCGGTGAGAAAAATGGCTGTTTCAGGACGACTGCTCGACATCTTTTCCCCGGTGAGCCCCGGCAGCAACCGGTGGTAAGTGGAAGAGGGCAGGATGAAGTTGAACTCCTTCTGAAATCTGGACGCCACGTCCCTGGCCAGTCTGAGGTGGGGATCTTGATCTATTCCCACAGGAACAACAGTTGGGCGGGGGCCGCCGAATTCCTTCAGCTGAGGATGCAGGATGTCGGCGATATCGATCATCGGATAAAATATCTGGGAAATGCTTGACTCTCCCGCAAAGCCGTAGATTGCCTTCATCTCGCTGAAGTTCACGCGCTTTGACAGCAGAAAGGCGAGCTGGCGCACGGCGTCGTTCGTGGACTGGAAGTAAATGTGGCAACGATCGAGGTTCAAACCGAGGGCATGGTAGTTCGCCAGATATTCCTCAACGGCAAATTTTCTGGACTGTTCCAGCGAGATCCCCCGTGCGGAGTATGCCTCCAGGTCGGCCACGCAGAGGAAGATGTCAGATTTATGGCCCTGATACCAGATCAGCTGGTCAATGACCAGCTTGTGGCCAAGGTGCATTTTTCCGCTGGGCATCAGGCCGGTCATCACCGCAAAATTTTCACCCCTTTTTATAGCATTTAGAACTCGCTCAAAATCCCGGTGTCCGAAAATTATCCTTCTCTTCATCAGGGGGTGGGGGTCGGGGATGTCCTGAAGCAGGTTCTCAAACGGCGATATCCCAAACTCTTCCATCACCCGGGCGTAGTTTTCCGGGATGGCGGCTCCCCACGGATCCAGCTTTATGGTCATCAGGGTCTCTCCCTAGTTACTGAGTAATAGGTGATGTCACCCTCATCATCGACCACGGCCCAGAATATCTTTTTCCTCACGCTGTGAGCAAGCCTGACCGCACGGGCCAGTTCCGTTGGAGTCATTTTTACACCCTCAGGGATGGCATGGACCAAGAATTTTGAATGGGCCTCACCCGGCTTCTCCCCGCGATCGTAAACGCGAAAGTGGGCACCGAACTTTAAACCCGTTTTGACGATGTAACCCCGTGAGCGCAGGTCGGCATAGGCCGCGTACTTGAGCATCAGCTCCGGATCGGTTTCGAGGAATTTTTCCGCCAGTGCTTTGAAGCTCAACTTCTTCCCCTCGCTGTTGGTCACAATTATCTTCCCCGTCTCCATCAGGTAAAGGGCCTCCACCGGCGCCAGTTGCAGCTTCCCCCCGCTCAGCGGTTTACCGAAAAAACCACGCTGGTAGAGCTGGTTTGCTTGCGCCTCGTCCCAGACGATTATTTTGCCCCGATACAGTTTAGCCTCTATGACGACATTTTCCGCTTCCATCGTGTTCCCTTTCTAAACTACCCAACCACAGTTAAGAAGATTGCTTCCTGAAGGGAAAATTAAGTCACAGGCCTAGGCGGGGGATTTTTCTGAGGTGGGTGATTTTCTCTCCTGCTTGAGGAGGTTCCAGTAGTGGAGGTTGTGGACGCAGCCCGGGTCTGGGGCCTGGACATCACCGTAGTAGCCGTAGGCTCTGGCCCGGCATCCACCGCAGATGTATTTGTACTCGCATTGGCCGCATCCTTCCAAGTCCTCCCGGTTTCTCAGTTTCCAGAGCAGCTCTGAGGAGTGCCAGATTTCGCGGAGACGATCCCTCCTGATGTTGCCGAGCTTTATGGGCATGAAAACACAGGGCGTGATATCACCGTTGGGCTCCAGACCGCAGTACAGCCTGCCCGCTCCACACCCGCCCAGAAACTCTGCCAGGCTCTTGGTCCTCCCTTGCAGAGCTTTAATCGCCCCCTCGTTGGTGAAGTGGGTGGCCACCAAAGGTGCCGATTCATTGCCGAAGGCATAGTTCCACGAGACCATGGAATACTGGGGTGCGGTGGAATAACAGATCAGGCGGCAGTTATTGCCCATCATTTTGTTGTAAAGGTATTCCAGAAGCTCTTGCCTTTCCTCAGGACTCAGGTCCTGTTCGATTATCTCCTTTCCCCTCCCCGTAGGCACGTAATTAAATATTATCACCCTTTTGACACCCAGCTCTTTTTCAGCAAAATCAATCAGCTTCGGGATTTCGTGAAGGTTGTAGCGTGTGGCCGTCAGGGCGACGCAGGTGTCAATCCCCTCCGCCACACAGTTTTTGATACCCGCGCAGGTGAGTTTCCAAGCCCCGGGCACGCCTCGGAACCTGTCATGTTCGGCCTCAAAGCCATCCAGCGAGATTTCCACGTAGCCAAACACTTCCTTCATCTTCTTCGCCACCTCTCGTGTTATCAACGTTCCGTTGGTGGCAATGCTGGTGTAAAACCCCCTGTTTTTGGCATAATCAGCTATTTCAAAGATGTCCCTTCTCATCAGAGGTTCACCGCCGGAAAAGGCTATGGCCACCACACCTGCTTCTTCAAACTCGTCGATGACGCGTTTGGCCTCCTCCGTGGTTAGCTCGTCTTCCATCGCCCTCGGCCCGGCACTTTCATAGCAGTGTTCACACCTCAGGTTGCAGGCCTTGGTGTAGTTCCACACGACGAGGAAGGGTGCCACCGAGGTGAAGGGCCGACGGGTACCGTACTTGGCGATGCCTTCAAGCACGTTCACCATTCCGCGCCGGATCAGGGGATCGGAAAGGTTTTCCTTCAGGTTTGCGCTGGAGTAGCCAAAGGCGCTGGCTCCATGATCCAGCACGAATTTGACCACAACTGAAGCCAGGGCATCTCGGACGTCACATTTGATGTTTTCCCCAAGATATTTTCGAATGGCTATATCCAACCGATTACCGCCGTGCTTGCTCTTTCCGCAGACGAGCTTTAACATGGTCCTAGCGACTGGGTTATCAAGCCATTTTTCCACGGATTCGATGATGACGTCTTCAGTTCTAGGTTCTGTTTTGGCCGCATTTTCCGCGCCGGAGACCATAAAGTTCCCCCAAGAGGTTGTGTGTGTTCCCCAAATAAAACATCCGCCGGTGAAAATAGTTTAAAATCGACAACTTTAAATAACAGTGTTAACACATTATCTGTCGTAATCGCTTTCGACAGTCGCGCTAATACCAGGCGGCTAGTCGAGACGATGAAGAAAGAAAGGGAATGAGGCAATAACGCTATTTTGCCGTTGATATGTCACCTCCAACTTAGTCGGTGCGGCTAGCCGCCTGGTATTAAGGATTAAATCATCCCGAACAGCCAGATGTAGATGATTCCCAATACCACGACGAGCACCGGCAGCAGGTTCTGCATTCTTGATTCAAACTTTTCTGCCTCTTCTACTTTTCCGGCCTCCACCAGCCTCATCCCCTGGACCGAGACGAGGAGGTTGTAGAGGAAAACGGTGTAGACTACGAGCATTATCCTGTCAAAAAGGGTGAGATAGCCTAGGGCGGGTAACCCGCTTAGGGCGGCAATGTGGTAGGCAACAGCTGACATCAGAGTTGAAACACAAATCCCCACCCTCTGGCCAAAATTCTTTATCGAGATGGCGAAAGTGAGGAGGGAGATCAAAGTTATGATGATGATCGGCAGAAAGTTCTTCAGAACTGCCGAGATCTTGGAGCGATAGACGGTAAGGCCGAAAGTGAGCTGGGAGTAAGTTTCATCAGGGTAAGCATGCTCGCTGACGTAGATGCGGAAGTCCTTCACGTCCCAGCCGGCAACGCTCAGGCTGGGATCGATTCCGCTTTCCTCCAAATCGGGCTCAAAGACCAGCTCAGTAATGTCGTGATTTTTGTCTTCAAGTGAGATGGAGAGGAAGTGTTCATCCAAGGGGAAGTCCCTGAAGTCAAAGGGCTGAACATAGGCCCCCCTTACCCGGTACTCTATGTAATTTTCAGTCGGTCGTTCTTCTTCAGTCACAAGGTCCATTCTGGGTGTTCCCCGGAGAAACTCGATATCCGGCTTGATGTCGTGGTACTTGAACCACAGGTAGAAGTCCACGGAAAAGGTCTGCGCCGGGGTGTCAACCTTCTCTATGGAATTTATCCAGACGCCGACCTTGACCCGGCTTGGTTCTTGCTGGTAGGTTTGTGAGGCCACTGGTGGAAGGAAGAAAATGCTGAGCAGGAACACACCTAATGCCGATGCCAAGACGAGTTTCGCTTTCACGGAAGGCACCTGACGTTTTAGTCTGATTTTTTATTTTTAAATTTTGCTGGTGCCGGCGTGTTTTAAAGTCGGAACAGGGCAATTTAGGCGGTTACCAGAAAAATTTCCCAAAAAAACAACAGTTTTAAAAGGAGGATTTGATTACTCCCTTAAGACTGACGAGGCGATTTTTTGAGATATGAGTGGACGGTTCTCACGGTAACTACCATCGGAATGCTGATGTTCGGCATTAATTCCAGGATAGTGATCGTCGGCCTGCCGCAGGTGGCCGCAGCTTTGAATGCCGATGCCGAGCAGGCGATCTGGTTCACCCAGGCCTACATGCTTGCCAGCACCGCGGCCTTGTTCCTCGTGGGCAGAGCTTCCGATATTTTTGGCCGGGTGAAAATCTACGTGGCCGGTTTCGTGATCTTCACCTTGGGTGCAGCCATGACGAGCCTTTCTTCACAGCCTGTTCAGGTTATCCTGTTCAGAGGCCTCCAGGGCTTCGGAGGCGGCATTCTTTCCACGGTTGGTGTGACAATGATTGTGGATGCAACGCCACCGCAAAAACTTGGCTTCTTCCTCGGCCTAAATCAAAGTGCTTTCCGGCTGGGCGCCATGCTCGGCCTGACCCTGAGCGGAGTGCTGCTCGCTGTCTTGGATTGGAGGGCCCTCTTCTACATCAACGTTCCCATAGGGATTTTTGGAGCTCTCTGGGCCAGCAAGAGGCTCAGGGAGGTTGCCGAGGTGGAGGTGGGAAGCCCGATAGATTGGGGCGGGTTCATAACCATAACCACCGCGATCACAGCGTTTCTCCTCGCCCTCACCTTTGCCGCCTATGGAGTGGCGCAGCAGAGCACCGTTTGTCTCCTCTTGGTCATCTTTGCCGTCTCCTTGGTGGCGTTTGTTGTGCACGAAAGAAGGACCAAGTATCCCCTCTTTGATTTGAGTTTGCTCGGGATACGGGAGTTTGCTGGAGGCAACATTGCGCAACTCTTAAACGCGGCGGCCTGGGGAGCGGTGCTGCTGATGTTGAGCCTTTACCTGCAGCTCGTCGTCGGCCTTGACCCTTTTGATGCCGGGATGAGGTTGATCCCCTTTGAGGTGGCCTACTTCGTGGTCGGGGTGATCAGCGGCCGGCTCTCCGATCGTTTCGGCTGCCTGCCTTTCACGACATCAGGTCTGGCAGTGACCAGCCTGTCGCTGCTTTTGTTTTCAACAATGGATGCCCAAACACCATATTCCCTAGTGCTCGTCTACACGCTACTCTTTGGCGTTGGAATGGGTATTTTTGCCTCCCCCAACGTGAGCTCGATAATGGGCTGTGTTCCTCCAGAAAGAAAGGGGATTGGTTCGGCTTTCAGGAACACGATGTTTAACGTGGGTTACGTGATCAGCCTCAGCTTGGCCGTGCTGCTGATGAGTCTAACAGTTCCCTACGGGACTCTGACGCAGATAATTACCTCGCTCAGCCCTATTGCCATCGATGAAGCGGACAGGATGCTTTTTGTCGAGGCGTTGCAGAAGACATTTCTCTGGCTCGCCGTGCTGAACACCGTTGCCATCATTCCCTCTGTGCTCAGGGGGAAGAGACGAACAACAGCTGAGTTCAATCGTCTTCCGGGAAGAAATTTTGGTGGGGTCGCCGAGATTTGAACTCGGGTCACGAGCTTTTCTGCGTTGGGCGACCCAAAGCTCGCAGGATAGACCAGGCTACCCCACGACCCCGGCTTCATATTCGCGGGATCATTTTAAGAGATTGTCCCCTTCGCTTGACCTCGATCAGCCCGCCCCTGCTTTCCACCGGTTCGAAACCGTGGCGCCTGTACCACGGAACGCGCTCTTCGAAGACGCTGGCGACGAGATCTCTATCGCTGAAATCAGCTATCACCTGCTCGAGGAGCAATGTCCCAAGCCCCCGCCCCCGATAGGATCGCCCCACGTTAATTTCCTTCAGGTTAATGTGGCCGTTCTCCTCCACGGCAACCGCGCTGGCCACAACTGAGCACCCGTAATCGTCCCAGCATTCATAGCGATGCACGCCGTTTTCCGTCGTGTGATCGATGCGCATGATGATCAAGGCACTTTCTCATCGTGATATAAAAGGGTTGCCTGAAATTTGCCTGCTCAGGTGCCGTCTGTTGGTCATTAGTTAATCTCCACAGCCACGATCGCCTTTTGCCAACAAGTTTTAGTTTGTCTCGGGCATCGGAGTATGGTTCTAACCTTGCGAAGTTCCCCCAACCCACGTTGTCCACACAAAATTGAAGTTTGGAGGATCAGAATTTCACATGCCTATGTTCCTTCATTCTATCGATAGAAAAGTTAACGGTAATTCTGCGTTTCCCTCTATTCCACTCCAGCTTGTTTTCCGCCATTAAGTGCAGTAAAAGGCTTGGATGCCCAGAAGGATCGAGCGGAAGTTCAAGAAGATTTAGAGTTCCACATCGAGCCCCAACTTCTCGCAGAGCTCCTTGTAGCGATTCCTCACGGTGACCTCGGTGACCCTCGCCACGTCCGCCACGTCCCTCTGGGTCCTGCGCTCTCCGCAGAGCACGCTCGCAATGTAGATGGCCGCCGCCGCTACTCCCGTCGGGCCGCGCCCGGACGTCAGCCCCTTTTTCGTCGCTTCTTTGAGAAGCTCAATTGCCTTCGACTGCACGGCACCGCTCAGGCCCAGGTCAGACCCGAACCTCGGGATGTAGTCGATGGGGCTAGTCGGTCGCAGGTGAATGAGAAGCTCGCGAGCGATGAATCGATAGCTTCTCCCAATTTCCTTCTTGCTGACCCGGGAGACCTCCGCGATCTCATCAAGCGTGCGCGGCACCTTGCTCTCCCTGCAGGCCGCGTAGAGCGCAGCTGCAGCGACGCCCTCAATTGAGCGTCCGCGGATCAGCCTTTCCTCGACAGCTTTTCGGTAAATAAGCGCCGCTGCCTCCCTCACGTTGCGAGGCAGATTGAGGTGAGAGGCCATGCGGTCGATTTCCGAGAGAGCGAAGGCCAAGTTTCTCTCGGTGGCGTCTGATACCCTGATCCTTCTCTGCCACTTTCTCAGCCGGTAGATCTGCGCCCGGCGCTTTGGCGTCAGATCCTTTCCGTGTGAGTCCCGGTCCCTCCAGTCGATCATGGTTGACAGACCTTTATCATGGATCGTGTTATGGGCGAAAACTCCCCCAAGCCCCGCCACGAAGTTCTCGCATCCCGGCACCGAGAGGTCGTAGGCATACCTGGAGGTCGGTTTAACCTTAGTGATTTTCCTTACTCGTAGAAAAGCTAGCGGGCTCTCCGCCAGCGCCAAGAGCTTCTCATCACCGACCTTTTTGGCGATTGAAATGGCAAGCCCCCTGCTTATTCGCTTCCTTGTCCGCGACCCCCAGAATTTTTTGTACTCCTGCGGGGCCGGGACGGTGTCCTCGATCGCCGCCTTTCTCCTGTGCTCCGCGACACCTTCTATGAAACCGAGATCCTTTGCAACATCGGGATCTGTGACTCGTGTTCCGGTCAACCTGCTCTCCCCGATGAACTGGCCAGTTGACCTGATCTCATGGGCAGGTATCTTCCCTTCTCTGTATCCCGCCAGTGCCCCCTGCTGCGGGTAGAGAAACATTATGTCGTTGCCCAGCGCACCGTTTGCAGAAACCGTGTGAATTTGGCCTGCGGGTTGCCATCCTGGGTTTTCTTCATCCATCACGCAGATGCAGCCATCTCCACTCACGTGGGCCTGCATGAACTCCAGCTTCGGCTCCTCAGGAAGGGACGCGAATTTCTCCAGAAGGTTGGGCCTGTCTGAACTTTCCAGGGTGGGAAGATACCTCGGCACCACTATGAATTCCCCCTTCTTTATGCTGTCCACGCGGATGGGGCATACCTCATTCTTTCTGACCGTGAAGAGGCTGTGCGCCCCTGTTACCCTGATCTTCCGGCCGGTTTCGAGCTCTATCTCATATAGATCCTCAACAACCTCGTGGCGCACCACATGGCTGATGGGCCTGAACCCTATTCTGAGGTCTTTGTCGAAGGCAACGGTCCTGTAGCCGCTCACCTCCGCAATCTCCACGTTTTTCATCCTCCGGGCCCCGCTCCTCTCAATCACTTCATCCACGAACTTTCCAATCTCCACGACCTGCACCTGTCCGTCCCTTTCGATGATCACTGGCTCGGCATAGTCAACGCTAAGCGTCATGGGAGCCCCGACCCTTCCCCTCCTCTCGCGCTGCTCTTGGTCGAAGGCGCGCCACTCCGGCCCCATGTCCATTATCTTATCATGAATGATATAGCCACAGCTAGCGCAGACCAGCTCAGCCCGCTCGTAGTCCCGCACCAGCTTAGTGCTCCCGCATTCGGGACACTTTTTCTGGCTTTCCACCTTTTCCTTTTCCATGCGGCTCCCCCACATATACTTCAGTACCGATCAGTTTGTCGAGTTCCGATTTCACCTCTGAGGCCGGTTTTATCGTGATGTAGGGCGCTTTCACTGGCCCGAAGATGTCGGCCACGTTGCCGATCCTTTTCCCCGAGCGGTCGAGCACGCTTTGACCCATTTTGGGTGCTTGATCCGCCCGGGCCACTAAACCCCGAGGTCTGAGGTGCAGTATCTTGGCTGCTATTCTCAAAATTATCCCTTCAAAAGCCTTTTAAGTAGTCAAATTATCTCATATATAAAGTTTTCGTAAGGCTTATATTTTGGCTTTAAACTAGCCCACGTAGCTTGGCCTTTCCCGGTCTTCCTTCTGTGGCGGTTGCAGGCTTGGCATCGGGATCGGTGGGGGAATGTTCAGCGATCTCGAGACCACGGTGGCCTCGACCAGCGAAGTATTGGTTATCGCTTGGAGCAACAGCTGTGGCGGCGGTGACTGTTTTTTGTAGCCCTCATAGATTTTTTCGATTTCCCCAGGATCTCCCAAAATGAGTGCCTGGCCCTTTATGTTGATCTGGGCCAGTGGCGGGTTGTAGACGATCGTGACCACGAAGGGGGCAGCCAGCTTGTCCTCTCTCCTGTCCAGCCCGATGATGTTGACGTTGGTTGAAATGTGCACCCCGGTTGGGGCTGGCTTGTCCTGTTCCCAGAACCTCTCCGCCGAGATGTAGCTGATGTTCACCCGAACCTGCAAGCAGACCCACCTTTTTAAATTCAGCTTTGGCCTATATATCTTCGCCGAGTTCCCTGACCAGCGGTTTTGCCAAGTGCCTGCGGGCCCGGGGCGGGACCTCAAACTTTCCCAAGGAGATATCCCTGACCAGAGTCACCACTCTGGCCGAGTCGGCGGGAGCTCTTTCCTTGCACACCTTGCAGGAGTACCCCTTGTTTTTTCCCTCGGATTTCATCCTTCTGCCACAGCTCGGGCACCGGGGATTTTCCCTTTTGAGAAGTGGGGCCAGTTCAAGCACTTCGACCTTTTCCAAGTTAATCGTCAGCGGCAGTTCCGGTTTTTCCTTTATCCCGCCACAGACCCGCAGCCTGTCTCCAACGATCAATTTTTTTATTTTTTCGCGAAACTGCCGTGTTGGTTCATAGGCGGCGCAGTCAATTTCACCTGTTTCGTCCCTGAGGCTGAAGATCACGTGGCCGCCGGGGATGGTGCGCGGAGGCTTGGAGACCACCCCCTCCACGATCACGGACCAGTTCGGCTTGGCTTCATCAATTTTTACTTTCCTCAGGTGTTCATCGGTCCCCTGGTTTGTCTTGTAGACGATCGTTTGCTCAATTGGCTCCATCGCCCTCACCATTCTGGAGGCCATCTTCACCACCCGGGCTGTTTCTCCCCGAATCCCGTAAAGCACGGGGCAGGGCGTGTGGGGAGTGATTCTGATCTCCCCGGTGCTGGGATCCAGATTGTCAAAGGTCCGGGGATAAGTTTTCTTGTCCATTTCCTCAACGGAGGCCCTGTCGATTCTTCTCGGAGTGCCTCGATTTTCCGGCGTGCGGTAGGCGATGAACTCGTACGTCCAGTCGCCCTCCAGTGTGTTTCCTATGGCTGCCAGGGCCCCGATGATGCCGCGGCCCAGCTTGAATTTGTGGATTTCCGCGCCAATCCTTCGCGCGAGGTCCTCAGCTTCCTCAATGGTGACAATGTCCTGAACCACCTTTTTTGAGAAATCTTTCATCTCCACGGGGATCTGGCTGCCCTGGTAAAAGACGACTCCGGGGTTGGTGGTATCGACGTGGAGCTCAGCCAGTTCCGCCACGGTTTTGAGGACGGTTTCCTTGACACGGGGGATCTGTTCCTTTTTTACCGACAAGGTGAAGGCGACGGCGCAGTTCCCCCTCGTTTTCATTTTCCAGTTGGGGTTGAGCCGGATCAGTTTGGGGTAACCCTTTATCTTGAATCCCATCTCCTTCAGGCGTCTGATGGCAACTGCCCCCACGTAGGTCGTGCACATGCCCTCTTTGGAGTCGGTATCGTCAATGCCGACGTGGAGGAGCACCATTTTACCACCCTCAATTATCTCTTTGGTCAAAAGGGGACATAAAGTTCAGCGGTTTTATTGGGGGTGGAAATTTAATTAACCAAAGGCATAAAACCTTATGGTCAACATCAACAAGGAATTTTGATATCATGTCGGTAGGTCCTTGGGGCCGGTTCAAGGGGGACGTTGTCCAAGCCTTGAGCGGTGCACTTTCCAAGCTGGGCTGGCAGGCGCCGGTTAACTTGGAGGCCACGCTGGAAGAGCCACCGGACCTCAAGCTAGGAGACCTCGCGACAAGGCTGTGTTTTGAGCTGGCCAAGGTGCTTCACAAATCCCCGGCCATCCTGGCCACCGAACTGGGTAAGGAGATCAGACCCGGGGGATTGGTGGACAGGGTTGAGGTTTCGGGTAGTTATCTTAATTTTTTTGTCGATATTTCAAAGCTTGCGGAACTGACGCTGGAAACCATTGAAAGGCAAGATCGCGACTACGGCTGCTCTGAAGTGGGCAAGGGCAAAAAGGTGTTGATCGAGCACACCAGCGTGAACCCGACCAAGCCGCTGCACATAGGCCACGGCAGGAACGCCGTAGTGGGCGACACTCTGGCCAGGTTGCTTCGGGCTTTGGGTTACCAGGTCGAGGTTCATAACTACATTGATGACATGGGCAGGCAGGTCGCTGAGACCTTATTGGCCTACCGCCTCATCAGAGATAAACCCAGGGCCAAGTTTGATCACATGCTGGGGCTGATTTACTCGGAAATTCACAGCCGGATTGAGCAGGATCCCAAGCTTGAAGAGGAGGTGCGCAAAATACTGGCTAAGCTGGAGAGCGGCGAGGGCAGGGATCCAAGGCAAGCGAGGCTTCTTTCAGAAAAATGCGTGAAGGCCAACTTGGAGACGACCGACCGCTTGGGCATCAGCTATGATCTGCTGGTCTGGGAAAGTGATCTGGTAAGG
Source organism: Candidatus Hadarchaeum yellowstonense (assembly GCA_001515205.2). Lineage (GTDB taxonomy): Archaea > Hadarchaeota > Hadarchaeia > Hadarchaeales > Hadarchaeaceae > Hadarchaeum > Hadarchaeum yellowstonense. The sequence goes on along the minus strand of LQMQ01000011.1, from coordinate 9,387 downwards.
TCGGGAATTCTCGGGGAAACTCTGGAGAAGTTGAAACGCACCAAGTATCTGGTTGAGGGGACCGGGGAATATCAAGGGGCTCTGGTGCTGAAGCTATCGGACTTTGGCCTCGAGGACAAGGTGCTGATCAGATCCGATGGCACGGCAGTGTACACGATGAGGGACATCGCCTACCAGCTCTGGAAGTTCGGGAAGACCGAGGCACAGCTGAAGTTCAGGCTGCACTCGAAGCGGCCGGACGGGACCAAGACTTACACGACCTCTCAGCGAGGCAGAGCCAACAATAGATTCGGCCGTGCGGATGTGGTTATCAATGTGGTCGGTGCCGAACAGCGTTTCCCGCAGCAGGTTGTTTTCAACTCGCTGAGGGCACTGGGATTTGAAAAGGAGTATGAGAACTCCCACCATCTGGCTTATGAACATGTTTGGTTGCCGAGCGGCAGATTTTCGGGCAGAAAGGGGACCTGGATCGGATACACCGTGGATGACGTTATTGAGGAAGCGGTGGCGAGGTCTCGCGCGGTGGTCGAGGAGCACTCACCAGATTCCAGCGAGAGCTTCAAAAGCCGGGCCGCGGAGATGGTCGGCGTCGGTGCGGTGAGATTTTCACTCATCAGCACCTCTCCGGAAAAGCGCATAACCTTCAAATGGGAGGAGGCGCTTAACTTTGAGAGAAACAGCGGCCCGGCGGTGCAGTACTCCCACGCCAGGGCCTGCAGCATCCTCCGCAAGGCCGGGCCCCTGAAAGCTGAGCCGGTTTACTCCGTCTTCAAGTTGCCGCAGGAGCAACGCTTGATCCGGCTTCTGGCCAGATTTCCCGAGGTGATCCAGGAGGCCGGAGAGAGACGGCAGCCTCATTTGCCCGCCCTTTATGCCGCCGAGCTTGCGCTGGCTTTCAACGCCTTTTATGAGGTGGCCCCAGTAATTGATGCCGAAACACCGGAGCTTCGCTCTGCTCGCCTGCACCTGGTCAACTGCGTCCGCATCGTTTTGAGAAATGCCCTGGAGTTAATTGGAATTTCGGCCCCGGAGAGGATGTGATCGTTTAAAGCTATTTTTTGATGAGTTCCTCCTTGAGTTCACCCTTTTTCAATCTGTTGTACCAATCCTTTGCCACCGGCTCCCTTTCATGGAGCTCTTTGCGTCTCGCCTCCAGAAGCTGGGGTTCCAGACCCACCAGCTCCGAGGCTGTGAGAAGGCGATGCTTTCTTTTTTCAGCCTCCCTGAACACAGGTTCCAGGTAATCCCGGTATTCAAGTGACCTCAGCAGATGGTGATCCACCACGGTCAGGGGAACTCTTTCAACGAGCCGTACCATGTTGTTTCTGGCGGCCGTCAAGCTGCTTTCATCAATTTTGTAGCCCGCGAGATAGATCGGGGGGCCGCCCACGATTGCTGCGTCCGGCTTTTCCATGAGGATCATTCGTAGGGTTTCGTCGTCAATTGGCCCCTGAACATCGGAGGCATGGATCAGGCAGCACCTGGGGGTCCTTATCGTTAACATCAGCAGGTAGCCCAGCTCCGTGCCGGGTGAGCCGTGAGCCACCGGTTTAGAAAATTGGAGTATCGTCTGGCCGAAGGTGAAACTTCTGCCATCGGCGATTTTTATTTCTCTCGCCGTCCGTGAGTTCAGCTTTTGGAACATGTAGCCACGCTTGCGCTGGCTGGCGTTGATGTTGGAATTGATGTCCTTTGCCAGTATCGTCTTGCCACGGTAGAGGTCTTCCGCAATTTCAGGTGAACTCCAGAGCCACACCCAGTCCTCAAAGTTTGGGACGTAGTGATCAAAATGATAGTGGCTTACGGTGAGAATTTCGGCCCTTCTAGCCGCCTCCAGTATGGTGCGACGCGAACGCGCTAGCGCGATGTATTCCCGTTCGTGGGGGCTCAGGTGGAATCTCGGGCCGAGTGCCGAGCCTGGGTCGATGACTATTTTTATATCGTCAGTTTCCACGAAGGTGGCCATGCTCCTCACGCCGAAGCTCTCGAAGGCCAGCGGGAGCACGCGGATGTCGCCGTTGCCGATGGGAACAGGATCTCTTATCTGATCACCTGCGATTTTAATCTCATTTCCTTTCCTAAAGTTAATCTCAGGACTCGAGTAAAAATTTAACACTTAAATCTTGTGAAACCAAAGGAATTACTATGCCCACACGGTTGAGGTACCTCAGAAGGCCGAGGCTGAAGGAGCCGGTTTTGGTGGCGGGATTGCCCGGAATAGCCAACGTGGGCAAGCTTGCCCTTGAGTACTTGGTGCACAAATTGGCGGCGGAGAAGTTTCTGGAGCTCTACTCTGATTACTTCCCCGAGTGGGTGATTCAGGACGAGGGGCTGGTGAGTCCATTGAAGGTGGATTTTTTCCACTGCCGCCCCGAGGGCTTGAAGCAGGACATGATTTTGGTGACGGCCGATGCCCAAGCCGCGACCTCAACGGGACAATATGCGCTTACCGATGATCTGCTGGATGTTGCTGCCAGGCACGGTGTCAAGGTGGTCGGGTCAATGGCCGCCTATGTGGTTTCAGCTGAGGAAAGACGTGTCTACGGCGTGGTCGGTGCGGCCTCGGATGCCTCCCTGATCAAAGTTCTGAGTCAGAGCGGGGTCAGGCTGCTGAACAATGGAGTCATCGTTGGCATGAATGGAATGATCCCCGTGATGGCCTCTCGGCGCGGCATGCGGGGATTTTGTTTGTTAGGGGTCACCGAGGGCGGAGTTCTGGACGCGGGGGCGGCCGCTGCCGTGCTGAGATCTCTGGCGACGGTGCTGAATTTCAAACTGGAGCTCAAAGATCTGGAGCAGCAGGCAAAGAAGCTGGCCAAGTTAACCCCACCGGCCCCGGTTCCCGAGATAAACATCGGTGCTGAGGAGGAACCCAGCTACATCCGTTGATTAAAGCGCGGTGAAGCTTCTTACTCTCTCGGCGTCCAATTCTTTGATGATTTCAATGGTCAACTTGACCGCGTTTTCAACATCTTCCAGGCAGAGGTAACCCACGTGTGTGTGGATGTGCCTGGTGGGAACGCTGATGACGGCGGTGGGACATCCCTCCCTGTCCAAGTGGATGCTGCCGGCGTCGGTGCCGCCTCCGGTCGACTGTGAGAGCTGAAGTGGTATTTTCTTTTTCTCCGCAAGATCTATGATGAAGTTCTTCAGTGGCTGGTTGGGGATCATCGACCGGTCATAGGTGAGCAAGGAGGGGCCCTTTCCCAGCTTGGTTGGGGCCTGATGTGGTTGGATTCCCGGCACATCTCCGGCGATGTCCACCTCCAACACCAGACCTACGTCGGGGTCAACGACGTGAGCGGCGGTCTTGGCACCCCTCAGGCCGACCTCCTCCTGCACCGTCGCTGCCGCGTAAATGGTGTTGGGATGCCGGATGTTGTTTTCCTTTATCCTCCTGATCGCCTCGGCCATCACAAAGACGCCGATTCTGTCGTCGAAACCCTTTCCCGAGGCAAATTTTCCCTCCTTAAACACTGAAAATGGGGACCAGGGAGTCACCGGATCGCCTATTTTCACCCCCATTTTGACGGCTTCCTCCATGGAGCAGGCCCCGATGTCGATGTACATGTCTTCCTTCTTCAAGACAACTTTTCTCTCCTCCTCAGTCAAGACATGGGGTGGTTTGGATGCGATGACACCGGGCAGATCACCCTTTTTGGTCCTCACGATGACCCGCTGGGAGAGAAGCACTTGGTCCCACCAGCCCCCCAGTGGGCCAAACTTCAAGAAGCCAGTTTTTTCATCTATTCCGGTGACGACAAAGCCGACCTCATCAAGGTGGCCTGCCATCAGGATTCGGGGGCGCTGGGAGCTGCCCTTCTTCACGAAAATGACTGAGCCAAGCTTGTCGCAGATGATCTCATTTGAGTAGGGTTTCAGGTATTCCTTGACAATTTTTGCTGTCTCCGTCTCAAAACCAGAAGGGCCAAAGGACTCCATCAAGTCCTTCATGAATTTCATTGCCTTTTTATCAAACATTGAAACCACGTTTTACAACTCGGAGTTATCTCATAAAAGCCTGTCCTTGGCCAAGAAAGGGTCTGCTTCAGCCAGATCTTCTCCACAGGCAGAGATCTTGCTTTCATGGCTTGATGTGGGTGACTTCGGCCGACGATAAGTTTGGGTGGGATCTGCGGCGGTTAGATCAGCGAAGTTTGCCGGTCTGGTGCCTCCGCCGTGCTGAGATTGTCACTTTTTCAATGCCCGCAGATTCGAGCAGATATCCGAGAACTCGTTTGCTGAGCCTCAGGATTTCTAAGTCACATTTTCTGCGTTTCTCTCTTTTCTACTTCTTCAATTATCCTCTTCAGCTCTTTTTCCACATCCCGGTCCAGTGGTTCCGGCTGATGTGTTTTCAAAATCCTTTTGACTTCCTCACGGGCGATTTCTCTGAGATCCTTCGAACCGGCATTTTCCCACGTTTTTCTTTTTTCTCTATTGAGAATCCTCGGAATGTAGTGTTCCTTTCTGAAGTTCTCCAAGGTGTGCCTTTGAGTTAAATAATGGTTTCCCGGCCCTACCTTTTTTATTACATCTACCGCGAGCGTTTCGTCGTTAACTTTTATACCCTTAAGGGCTCGAGACACCATTCCGGCCAGTTCGTTGTCAATAACAAGTTGCTCATAGCTCACGGTGAGAGTGGATTCAAGGGAGCCAGCAAATGAGTAGATGAGATTTATTCCTGCCAGAGCCGCCATCATCAGTGTCGCTGCTTTTTCCAGACCCGCTTGAATGTCAGGGATCATTGAGTCTGTAGTGCCGCCTATTCCTCGGCTGGGAAGGCCATAGTACCTGGCCAATTGGGCCGTTGCGGCGTTGATTAGTCCTGTTTCCATGGCCCCTAAAGCGATGTTGCCGCTTTTCATGTTAGCGATCGTTGAAACGGTTCCGTAGAGTACCGGGGTACCTGGGTTGACCAGCTCAGCTAAAACTATCCCGCTGAGCACTTCAGCATTCTGTTGCACCAAAAGCCCGGCTAGCGTCGCAGGCGCCGTAGTGCCTGATTGGGCCTCCGATGCAATGACGAGTGGCTGATTATATTTGGCGTATACCATAAGCCCTTCTATCGCTTCTTTGGAGTGTTGTAACGGGCTTGTTGGATTTTCTATAGTTAAGAGCAGGGGCCTTCTCCTGAGCTCCTCCTCACCACCGGCAACGACCGAGGCCATTCTTATGTTATCTTCAGCTGGTTTTTCACCATAGATATACCCATCAAGTGGTTTTGTGGTATTTTTGAATCCTAGAAATAACCCATAGACGTGGACCAGTGCTTCGGGGATGTCTCTCGGCCAAACCGCCCAATCCATGAAATGGATGTTCTCCAAGTAATCGCCCAGCTTGAAGAAGGATTCCACATCGGCTAAGTTGCCCTCGCGGCATTTGCCGGATTCCAGATCTAAGACGTAGGGTAGCCAGCCCGACATAGAGAAATAAACTCGTTTGCCTCCCAATCTCAATTTATAATTAAAGTTTCTCCCATACAGAGTACAACTGCTTGGCGCCCTTTTCACCGCTTCCTTTACGAGATACTCTGGAATTCTGGCCGTTTCCTTCTTGAAATCAACATGAGCCCCGGCCTTATCCAGTATTTCTAAGGCCTTTTGCGATAGGAACTTCACGCCGACTTCTTCTAGGATTTCCGAAGTGGCCAGGTGAATTTCGTAGAGCTCGTCCTTGGTGAGAAACTGCAACTGTCCTTCTTTCAGATCCAATTTTACACCTCCAGCCTGTGTTTCAGTTTCCGCGTGTATAACTGATAAGGCGCGGCTTTTATTTATTTTGAATTATTTTGTGCCGTTGAGGTTAAAGTTGTCTTTTTGATCAGCTTCCTCGCTAGCTACCCCTTTCCCGACTTTCACGGTTAACGTTTGAAAAACAAAATGCATTGCTCACCCATCCTTATCCAGCATTTAATTGAAGAATCAAAACCAAAATCCCGATTGAAAGGAACCAACCAGTTAAGTAATGTTTAAATGTTTGATTTGTAATATTTTACCATAATATCCGGCGGTGTTTTACGTGAACGCGGTCGATGGTCCCAAGATTGTTAAAACCGTTTGCAGGCTCTGTTCGGGAGAATGTGGTTTGAACGTTTACGTTGAGGGAGGCAAGATCACAAAAGTCGAGGGGATGCCGGAACATCCATTGAATCGTGGCGAGATATGCCCCAAGGCGGAAGCAGCCGTGGACTACGTCTACGCACCCGACCGTCTCAAGTACCCTCTGAAGCGCGAAGGCGATTCTTGGAAGAGGATTTCCTGGGACGAGGCGCTGGACACCATCGCCAGTGAGTTGACCCGACTTAAGAAAAATTATGGAAGCGAAGCCCTGGCAATTTATCTGGGTCAGGGCATAGATTATTATGAGAATAAGTGGTATGCACGCAGGTTTTGTGACGTTTACGGCACTCCCCACTATTACTCCGTTGACAGCATGTGCTATCGGGCTAGGGTGATTGCCCACACGCTGACCTACGGCGCCATGTCGGTGGCCGATCAGGAATATTCCAAATGTATTTTGATGTGGGGTCGCAATGAGTACAACGCCATTTTACCTCGTGCGAAGAAAATACTTAAGGCCGTTGAAAACGGGGCCAAGCTAATTGTTATTGATCCGGTGCGGACTTATTTCGCCAAGATGGCAGATCTTCATCTCAGACCCAGACCAGGAACAGATGGCGCTCTGGCTCTGGCCATGTTGAATGTCATCATCTCCGAGGAACTTTATGACAAGGAATTTGTGAAAAAATGGACAGTTGGTTTTGAAAAATTGGCCGAGCGCGTGAAAGATTACCCACCGGAAAAAGTTGAGGAGATAACTTGGGTCAGAGCCGATGACATAGCCAAGGCAGCTAGAATGTACGCCACGATTAAACCAGCGTGCATCAATCAGGGCAACTCTTTGGACCTTCAATTAAACGGTGTTCAAATTTCCCGCTCGATAGCCATTATGCAGGCAATAACCGGAAACCTTGACGTGCCCGGTGGAAACACGTACTCCCCCAGGTTGAAACTGACTAATTTGGGATTACCCAAAATGCAGAGCGGAAAACCCTTTGGCGCCGCTGAGCACCCGCTACAATACGAGCGCACTAGGGAGGGGCAGGCGATGGTTCTGCTGGATAAAATGGTAAATGACAGCCATTGCCCGATCAAAGCCATGATAGTCTCCGGCGGCAATCCCGCTGTTCAGTGGCCCAATTACAATAAAGTCAAGGCGGCTCTGGAGAAGCTTGATTTCCTCGTTGTTATGGATGTCTTCATGACAGCGACGGCCGAGTTTGCGGACATCGTCCTTCCCGCCGCTACTTTTCTGGAGAAAACGGAGCTGCTTGATTTTGGCGCGGTGATGGGCATCCCCTACGTCATGCTGAGAAAGAAAGCCGTGGAGCCTATCGGGGAAAGTTGGCCCGACTGGAAGTTCTGGTTCGAGCTGGGCAAGAGAATGGGTTATGGTGAGTATTTCCCCTGGAATGACGTCAGGGAGTCCATAGATGTCCTGTTAAAGCCAACCGGGTATTCGGTCAAAATACTTGAGGAACTGCCGGGCGGCTTCTACTACGACTACGCCAGGTACCGGAAGTACACGGAGAACGGTTTCCAAACGCCATCAGGAAAAGTGGAGCTTTATTCCGAGACCCTTCAGAAGTATGGCTACGATCCATTGCCCACATATGTGGAGCCCCAGGAGAGCCCGATCAGCGATCCCGAGCTGGCCAAGGAATATCCCTTGGTCCTGACGACGGGATCCAGGATTCTGGAGTATACCCATTCACAGCTGCGGAATATACCGAGGTTGCGGGAAAAGGTCCCGGATCCATTGGCGGAGATCCATCCGGAAACAGCGAAAAGATACGGAGTTTCTGATGGGGAGATGATCCTGGTAAAAACAAAAAGGGGCAGCATCAAGATCAAGGCGAGAGTAACGGAAGATATCCTCCCCGGAATTGTTCACGTCCAGCATGGGTGGAAAGAGGCCAATGCCAATGTTTTAACAAATGAGGCCGATAGAGATCCGATATCAGGGTTCCCGGCATTAAAGTCCTTGCTGTGCACGATTCAGCGTTTGGGTTGAGCAAAGATTTAGCAGAGACTATGGAAAATACTGAGTTTGGTTAAAAAAAGAAAAAAAAGTTTTAGTGCTCGTGGAGCCCTATACCGCTACCCCATTATCTGGGGCTGGGGCCACCAATTTATCTGATCTATGCTGAAGTCCCACATGCCAACCTGGGCCCACTTGTAAACTCCGCCCGACTCGACAACTTGGAAGAGTCCATAGTCGTGTCCCTCTCTGTCGCCGTATTCGTCGAAAGGAGACCATCCAGTGACACCCATGTAGTTTTGAGCAACCCAAGGCAGCTGGGACGCGACAGCGTTGGAATCGTAGCTCTTGGCGCTGTTCAGTGCTAGGGCCAACATCCAGACGGCATCATAGCCGTTGAGTCCATAGATGTCGGCCTCTCTTCCCAGCTTGGCCTTTGTTTCTGCCTGAACTTTGGTTAGTTTCGCGTTTGGAGTCGGAACCAAGCAACCGTAGACTGCTTTGGACCCAGATATTATCTTGGCTGTGTCACCTTCTAGTGCCCAGTCGGTCAAGACCAGACCACCGACGCCGACCCAGTGCACTCCCCAGTTGACCGGATTGTAGGCAGCCAGTGCTGAGAAGATGGCCTTGCCTTCCTCAAAGCAGTGGACGGTAACGCCTACCTTATCCGCCCCGTAAGTTGCTATGGCGTTGTTAACTCTGGAGGCGAAAGAAGCGGCCTCGGCGCTGAACTCGGTCGCGTTGGGGTCATATCTTACACCCTCGTCCACCTGTATTCCCCTTTCCGTGCAGTACTGCTTCAACAACTTGATCATTGAGTCTCCATATGTGTCTCCACGCCACATAGGTACCAAGTATTTCACTCCCAAGTCTTTGGCAATTGCCGCCGGGACCTTGCTCTCCACGCGTGAGGTAGGCATAAGTCTGTATACGAGGTCTCCGGCTATGGACAAATCGGCCGCATTAGAACCGTAGGCTAAAAGCAGGAGCTTGTTTGAGTTTGCATATTGTATGGAGCCCCTCAGGTCGGCGCTGGTTCCCCAGCCACTGACTATCGTGATGCCCCGCGCGTGCAAGCTCTTCAGCTTTTCTAGGGCCACGTCCGGCTTCGTCTCTGAGTCTTCATAAACTATGGTCATTTTCCAACCGGCATTGGTTTCGTTGAGGTATTGGTTTACCTCTTCTAGTGCAATATCCGCAGTTGTTCTTGCCGCTTCGCCCCAGAAGGCGTTGCCTCCGGTGAGGCCGTCCACCCAGCCGATCTTTACCTCGCCGGAGAGACCGCCCGCCACCGGTGGCGTCACGGTCACCGTCTTCGTCGTGGTCGCCGTTGCTGTAACC
>LQMQ01000010.1 GCA_001515205.2 Candidatus Hadarchaeum yellowstonense | reverse complement strand
ACTTTATGTGTTCAATAACATACCTCACACTATGTTGCCTATGCCCAAAAACGTGCCTGTAGCAAAAGAAACATCTGTGGGTGCATCCTCGAGAGCTAATGATAGGAATATAATGAGTTTTATCTCCGATTTTTTTGAGCAAATCGCGATAAGTTGGATTGCTATTTAACAACATCGAATAGGAGTCAACAAAGTCCTTCACTGGGTGTAGGTAAAGTTTAACGTCGACTAGATGATAAGCGGGCAAAGGGATCTCATCAATATTTTTTATCTGTTCTGGAGGCGGATTTTTTACTATTTTTCCGTTTGACAGATACGAAATTCCCGGTACCCCCAAAGGCAAGCTGCCTCGGTCAAAACCGGCTAGGAACAAGGGGAGGCTTACCTCAGTTTCACCATGAAAAACCACATCGATTTTTGTTTTTGCAAGTAACAATTCGTAAGTTGAAGCAAGAGCGCCTCCAGCAATCTGTAGAATTTGTGGATAGCGCTCTTTTATTTGTAAAGAAAGTCGTTTAGTCTGTCCATATGATGTTGCAATACCTCCGAAACCAATTATTGCGGGATTAAACTCCTCTATTGTTCTATATAAAAAATCGATATCATTCAGATACAAATCAACGATCTTTGCTCTGTGGCCACTCCTTTCAATAATGGCTCCAACATAAAGCAATCCCAAGGGCAACATAAAACCGGCTTTTCCCTTACGTGACGGGACATTAACCAACAAAACGTTCATGTTAATTCTCTAAAAATTAGATCTTTACTATTTTAAAATAATTACTATTTTACAAAAAAATAAAAATCGAATCAAAAATATGGTGCAAGATAACTAATGAAAATGATCAATTAGAAATCGAAACAAAAATCATGAATATAATTAGAACAGAAGGTATTTTAACTGAACTTTAATAATGTGGTGTGTTAACATGAGATTTATTAAAGCAGAAAATTCACAACAAATAGATGATCAAAAAACGGTAATTCTGTTAGAACATGAAGAGCAGGTAAGAAAATACTTATCATGCCAAAAAAGGATAAAGGGTAAGAAAATAATCGTTGCTTTATCCCCCTTCGCAATGTATGAACTGGAAAAACAAGGAGTCCCATATCGAATCATCGATGATTATTACGATGAAGATGAATTGTATAAGCTAGGAATTGAAAATTATAAAAAAGTTGAAGCGCTCTGCAACAAAATTGATGAAGGGATTCATAGCACTTGCCCAATTTTTAAAGAGTTGAAGATCAGACCGGCCTTTTTCAGCTACTATCAACTCAAAATAATTTATGACACAGTAACAATTCGACTTTTCCAGTTATCAAAACTTATCAAAACAGAGGAACCAGATCGTTTGTACATTTATGAGACTAAACGCTATCCTTTTGGGACATCTGAGATGGCACCCGGTCTTCTCTTTGACAACAGAGAATCGATTTACGCGCATCTGCTTACCTGTAAAAAATGGAATATACCAGTAGTAAAGCTACCCTTTGTTCCTTATCCAAAAGATTTCGGCATGATTACAAAATCTCCAGAAAATAGATTAATGCGCTGGTTACAAAATTACCCAAGGTTATTCGACCTCGCTGCAGAAACTAAAAAACATGGGTTCAGCGTTTTTTTCAGGAGATTTAAAAGCCTATTTTATACTAATAAGGACAAGGTCTTGCTTTTTGGATCCGGATACAACTGGGACGATTGCAGAGAAGAATTGGCGTCCGTCGGGATTGATCCAATCTTTATCAGATTTTGGGATAATTTAGAAACTTGGATCGAAATCGCAAATAAATTTGACACGGATAACTTGCCAAATGTTTGGAAAGAGTTAAAATCAGACAAAGAATTTCTGAAATTATTTGTCAAAAACAACGTTGATTTCCTTCCGGTATTGGAAGAACGGATTAGGTTTCTGATCGAACGTATATCACTCGCTTGCATAAGTGCCTACGAGAAAACTGTTGAAGCAGTAAAAAAACGGGGGATTAAAGCCTTTCTTGCTTCAAATTTTGCTTCACCAACAAGTAGATCCGCAGCGCAGGCCGCCAGAAATTTTAATATACCTGTCGTGTCTTGGCAGCACGGAAATTATGGTTACATGGATCAACCAATGGTAATTTACTATGATATGACCTGTCCTGACTTTCATTTTGTCTTTGGTGAAGGTGTTGCTGTTAAATATGAATCTTCCGCAAAAAGGTTCGGCGCACAACTTATTCCAGTAGGTTCACCTTCATTGGAACTATTAAACAAGAAAAGAACTTCAAATAAAGTTGAAAAACTTTTAAGCCTACCGCGAAAGGAAAAAGTAATTTTATATGTATCAACAAATTTCTACCAGAATAACTTGTACATTTCCTTCCCACCGCCATTCTCAGACAATCAACTATGGCGCACGCAAAAAGGAATATTGGATGTTCTCGCAAAACATCATAATTACAGCATAATTGTCAAAATGCATCCAAACCCAATCTACAGAGAATCACCGATGCGAATGTACGCAAAGGAAAGAGGATTCAGCAACTGCAGGTTCATAATAGATGAATGCAGCTTTACCGACCTAATCCCCTTTGCAGATTTGCTGATTATCGACTTCCCCTCGACAACACTTTTAGAAGCGCTCACTACTTCCAAACCAATATTCGTCTATACGGGGCACCTTCGCTTGGACCAAAAGGCTTTAGAAATGCTGGAAAGAAGGGCCTTCTGTTACGGTAAACTTGAAAAAATGTTAAACGATTTAAGCAAGTATCTCTTTAGGGCTAAAACAAGCAAAAGTGTAAGACTAACCGATAAAAAGTTTTTAAAGGCTTATGGCATAAGCACACACGGAATAGGAAGTGGAATGAGGGCTGCAAAAATGCTCAAAAAAATAATAATGGAGAAGAGCAAATGAAAGTACCTATTTTAAGAATCCCGTTCACAACTGAGGACAAGGACTTCATAACTTCGAAAATCGCAGACGTTTTGGACAGTGGAATGTTGACCTCTGGGAAATATACCAAAGAATTTGAGGATCTTTTCAGCAAATTCGTCGGTTGCAAGTACGCTGTTACCACAAACAGCTGTACTTCGGCGCTGGAAATCATAATAAGGTCATTGGGAATAGAGGGAAAATCCATAATAGTCCCCACAAACACCTTTTTGGCCACGGCTCTAGCCGTCATGCACTCTGGAAACAGAGTTATCTTTGCCGATTCTGACCCAGCAACATTTTGTCTGGATCCAGATGACCTCAAAAGGAGAATCACAGAAGATACGGCGGCGGTTATCTTAGTGCACATTGGTGGTATAATCACGCCAGCGTATTATGAGATAAAAGAAATATGCGAAAAAAGAGGAATTTATTTGATAGAGGATTGCGCCCACGCCCATGGGTGTAGCATAGACGGTAAAAAAGCTGGAACGCTAGGTGTGGCGGGGGCTTTCTCATTTTTCCCGACTAAACCTTTAGTCACCGGAGAAGGTGGCATGATTACCACCGATGATGCAGAACTGTTCAAAAACGCTTGCATGATAAGAAATCATGGAAAAAATCCGGAGCTGGGCGGCAAAATATCAGAATTCGGTTACAATTACCGCATAAGCGAAATAACTGCAGTGTTGGGCATCCAGCAACTTAAAAAAGCTGACAAAATTCTAGCTGAACGACGAAAAATTGCAAGGTGGTACGACGAGCTTTTGGTTGATGTGAAAAACATCAAAAGAGTTGAAATACCACCCAACGTGATCTCAACTTATTATAAGTATATCATCTATCTTTCAGAGGAATATTCGCCGATTGATGTGAAAAGAGTGATGAGGGAAAAATATGGCGTTGCTTTAACGGGAGAGGTATATGACAATCTTTGCCATCAGGAACCCATCTGGCAGAAATATACTTACTGCGGAAAATTGCGTGGAAAGGAGGTCAATTGCAAAATGTGGCCCAAGTGCGGGTGCGACATGGTACAAGATGATTTTCCCGGTGCTTCATATCTAAGCAGACACCACGTGTGCCTTCCCCTTTACCCTGGGCTTAGCGAGGATGACGTGAAATACGTGGTGGAGTCATTGGACAAAACACTGAATCTGGATCTGAAAGTTGGGGGTCGACAAGCTTGAAGGTTCTTGTTACCGGCGGTTCTGGTTTTATCGGATCCCATGTTGTGGACAAATTAAGGGAAAAGGGAATTGAAGTCAGGGTCTACGATATGGTCATGCCAACATTCCGAAAGGATATTGAATACTATCAGGGGAGCCTTTTGGACTTCCAAGCGCTCAGAATGGCGCTAAGCGGAGTAGACGCAGTCTATCACATCGGGGCCGTGGCCGATGTTAAAGATGTCTTTCAAGAGCCTCACTATGCTGAGGCTATCAACGTCAGGGGGACTATAAACGTGCTCGAAGCGGTGCGCCTCTCTCCTATAAAAAGGGTTATCTACGCCAGCACAACTTGGGTCTACGAGGGTTGCCCGGAAGAATTTGTCGATGAAAAAACTCCGCTAGGTCCACCATCTCATCTTTACACAGCAACTAAAATAGCTTCTGAGTACTACTGCACTACTTACTCCAAACTTTACGGTCTTGAAACCACCATCTTGAGATATGGCATACCTTACGGTCCTCGAGCAAGATCTGGTGCAGTTATTCCAATATTTGTGAAAAAGGCCTTGGCGGGAGAACCGCTTACGATAGCTGGCGATGGTTCCCAATATAGGCGGTTCGTTTACGTGGAAGACCTTGCTGAAGGAAATGTGCTGGCACTTAAATCAATTGCTAAAAACAAAATTTACAATCTTGATGGAAAAGAAAAGATAACCATAAAACAAATTGCTGAGACGATTCAGAGGATAATTGGCGATGTCAAAATAGAATACGTTCCGGCCCGACCCGGCGATTTTAAAGGTAAAATTGCATCCAGCGAGCTGGCAAAAAAAGAACTTGGTTGGGAGCCTAAGACGAGTTTTGAAGAAGGCCTTCGGAAATACATTGAATGGTTTAAAGAGCAGCAGGAAAAGAAGAAAAATGAGTGGGACAGGATAGATGAAAAGCTAAGGTCGGCTTTATGATCCTTGGCGTTATTCCGGCGAGGGGTGGAAGCAAGGGATTGCCTCGCAAAAACCTCAGAATTCTGTGTGGCAAACCGCTCATCGCGTGGACAATTGAAGCAGCCAGGCAATCAAAACTGCTGGACAGATACGTTGTTTCCACGGAGGATCCAGAAATTGCCGAGGTGGCGAGAAAATACGGGGCTGAGGTTATCATTCGCCCACCCGAACTTGCCAAGGATGAAACACCGACTCTGGCTGTTTTACAACACGTGTTGAAAGAAATACCAGAAGCTGATGTCGTGGTTCTGCTCCAGCCAACCTCGCCAATCCGTGACCCGGGGCTGATAGATTACTGCATTAAGAGATTTCTGGATACCGGCGCCGACTCCCTCGCAACTGGTTTTATTTGTAAATATGTAGAATACGCTTCTCCGGAGATGAGAAAACAACAGCTCCGGAGACAAGACATAAAAGGATTTTTTTACGATGACGGCAACGTTTATGTCATGAAAGCTGATTTGGTGAGAAAGGGAGACAGATATGGTGAAAAAATTGAAAGGGTCATTCTCGATAAAGAGCAGAACATTGACATTGATGATGAATTCGATTTTTGGCTGGCGGAGCAAGTATTAAAAAAGAGGCTGGGGCAACCAGAATGAGATACTCCGAGGATTATCACGACTATGTGTTTAAGAATGGTAAACTGCTCGGCAAATTTGAGGAGATGTACAAATTTTCTAAAGAGACTCCTTGGCATCAAGATAAAACAGCCCAAGAATTGTTTTCAAACATTGACATTACTATACTGAGTCAACAAAAATATAACACAATATTGGACGTCGGTTGCGGGCTAGGATATTTTACAAACAGGCTTTATATGGAGCTTAAAAACGCCGGGGGGTGAGCCATTGGTCGTCGGGGTCGATATAAGTCCCACTGCAATAAAGCAGGCGAGAAAAAAATTTCCACATATTCAATTTTTAGTTTCCGATATCCGAAGTAAAAACTTCCTTAAAGGTAAAAGGTTTGATCTTGTAGTATGCAAAGAACTTATGTGGTACGTATTCAATAAACTGAGTTTGGTCCGAGAAAATCTGAAAAAAGCAACAGACGAGAATGGATACCTGTACATCTCCCAATCCTTTCCTGAAGAGTACGTCAAAGGGAGAAGATTTGTGGGTTGTGATGTGATAAGCGGTCCAGAGCGATTGAGAGACATTTTTGACAGGCGCCCTTTTTCATTGAAGCATTTATGCATTGAATGGGATTATAATTACGGCGGAAGACCGCTGGTACACATCTTGCTGAAAAAAGGGGGCAATAGATGAGTCTGCTGAAGAAATCACACCGCGAAATGGATTACATCAGAGTTTCTGGAAAACTAAAAGCATTTCGATATTCTATTAAACGCGGCCATGTCTTTAGCCAAATAATTGATCGAATGAAATGGCATTGGGCACCAAAATTTTTCATCGTGGTTGATTTCCCAACTCACCTAGATATCGAAGCATCTGCCAGCTGCCAGATGAGATGTCCTATGTGTCTGAGAAGGTCGATCCCGGACATAGCACACGGCACCATGGATTTCGACCTTTATAAAAAAATTATCGATGAAGCAAGCCAAAGAGGGGTCTATTCAATAAAGTTGTCTTGGCGAGGTGAACCTCTTCTAAACCCTAACATCGTGAAGATGGTGAAATACGCCAAAGATAAAGGGATCAAAGATGTTGCCTTTTTAACAAACGGGGAAAGGCTCTCAGAAAAAATGGCAATAGACCTTACTGAAGCCGGTCTTGATTGGATAAGCTTCTCGATTGATGGTATGGGTGAAACTTATGAAAGAATTCGATGGCCAGAAACTTTCGATGGAATTGTGAAAAAGGTGAAATTTCTGAAAGAATACCGCGATGGAAAAGGTCTGGAAAAGCCACTGATTAGAGTTCAAACCATTTGGGGGGCCGTGAAAAACAATCCTGGCGAATACTTTGATTTTTGGGAAAAAATCGCGGACAAAGTTTACATCATTGCAGATCAACTGAGATATGAAACCGCATCTTTTCCGAAAAACCCAGAGTACATATGTCCCGAACCATGGCGGAGGATGGTAATCGGCGCTGATGGAACGGTTCCCAACTGTATAAGCGATTATGAAGAACTTAATCCACTAGGTGACGTTAAAAAACAGAGTTTATATGAGATCTGGCATGGAGAAAAATTCAACAAACTGCGAGAATTAATAAGAAATGGCAAAATATTCGAAAATAAACCTTGTGCGATGTGCCACGACGCCGGACTTATGTATCCTAAAACGGTAAAGATTGGAAACAAGCAAATTAAAATTTGGTTATATGAAGGCCAAGAGATAGATGTTTCAAAAATGGACGCCCGTCCCAAAAATAAGAAAGCGCAGGACTGATGGCAAACTTAATTGTTTAAGCCCATCGTTTTATTTTAATGCGATATAAAACAAATTGGGAATAAAATGTTCTGCATTGGCTTCAGGGTGGACGCCAGCAATGAAATTGGCATGGGGCATTTGATGGAATCCATATCTTTGGCTGAAAGTTTGAAAAAAATGACGAAATGTGAAATTGTTTTTCTCACCAGGTATTTTAGACCGTCTCTTGATATTTTAGAACAACATGGTTACCGAACCGTTGTTATAAGAGGAAAGTCGGAAGAGACGGAAATAGCACAAATCATTCAGACTATTAAAAAAACCAAAATGAAAGTACTGATCGTGGACCTTCTCAATAAAAAAAATGGATATTTTCAAAAACTGAAGGGGCTAGTAAAAGTTCTTGTGGTAATTCTAGACGACGACAAACATAGAAAAGTTCCTGCAGACATTGTGGTTAACTTCAACATTGTCCAAGACAAAAAATTTTATCAGAATCTTGGTTCCGCTGAAACGATTTATTGCATAGGTCCGGAATACATGCCAATGCCGGATTACATGCATTATGAGTGGAAGAAAAATAAAATTATACCTAAAAAATGTAAAATGATATTTGTTAATCAAGGGGGCAGCGATCCCTTCGGGCTAACTGCAAAGATTATAAGATCTCTAGAGATTTTGAACCTCGGCCAAAAAATAGTCGTGGTGGTAGGGCCAGCCGTGTCGCCTCGTCTCAAAAAAGAATTGTTATCTTTGAAACCTCATTTAAAAAATTACTATGTGTTTAAATGGCACCCCAATCAAGAAGAAATGCACCAAATTATGAAAGAAAGCGACCTAGCAATAACGGCTGCTGGCAACACGCTTTATGAGCTTTCAGTATTTGGCGTTCCATCTATTGTAATTTGCCATCATAAAAAACACAATGCAGTAGCAAAAAAATTTGCTCAAAGAAATGCAATAATTAATTTAGGAATCGGCAAAAATATTTCAAATCAGACTATTGCAAATTCTGTAAAAAAACTATTAAGCGATCACGAAAAACGTGTTATGCTTAGCAATAATGCAAAAAAAATAACTGACGGAAAAGGTTCTGAAAGGGTTTCGAAAATTATTATTTGTTATTTAAAAACAATAATAGGTGAGTGAATATGAAAAAAACGCGATTAAAAAATCTGAACGTTTTAATTACGGCCGCAGGCTCACCAGGCGTTCCCGGTCTTATCAAAAGCTTAAGATTAGTTGATGAAAGAAAATTCAAAATTATCGCATCAGATATGGATGAAAATGCAGCTGGTTTATTTTTGGCAGACAAATACTATATCGAACCACCTTCAAGCAATCCGCAATACGCGCTTAAAATCCTCAACATTTGTCGCCGCGAAAAAGTTGATGTAGTAATTCCAAATGTTGGCCTAGTAACACTATCGAAAAACTTGAAAAAATTCGAAAAAAACGAGATAAAAGTCTTGGTTTCGAAAAACACAAAAATGTTAGAAAAGGTTATCCATAAGGGTCGTCTTTTTAGTTTCTTAGAAGAAAATAATATACCAGTTCCAGAATATAGCGAAGTAAATAACTTAGATGAATTTATTAATGCCGTAAGATCTTTAGGGTACCCTAAAAAACCTGTTTGCTTCAAGCCTGTGATAAGTGAGGGGACTCGCGGCTTTCGAATATTGCGTCCGGACGCAAACCGTTTAGACTTTCTTTTGAAAGAAAAACCCGGCACGCCAATTACTACGCTAGAAAACGTCGTTTCGATACTAAGTAAAGCCGATAACTTTCCAAATCTATTAGTGATGGAGTATTTACCCGGCAAAGAATACAGCACAGACTTGCTTCTTAAAAACGGGAGAGTCGTTGCCGCAGTACCACGATATAGACAAATTACAAAACTTGGTCTAAGTATCGTTGGAATGGTGGAAAATAATAAAGACGTTTTAGAGCTTTCGAAGAAAGTAGCTGAAATTTCTGGACTGGATTTCAACATAAATATTCAAATCAAGTATTCCGAAGACGGTAAGCCAAAAGTTATCGAAATAAATCCCCGCGTTTCTGGATCTTTGGTGCTCTGTACAGCTGCAAATGTAAATTTAGCCTACCTTGGTGTAAAAGCACTCTTAGACGAACCATTTTCAGTTGCCCCAGTAAAATATGGAGTAAAAATGATCAGATTTTGGTCGGAGTTGTATATAAATGAAGATGGATCTACATATACACTCTAGTTTTTCAGACGGGTTGAACACCCCCGAAGAAATTGTAAAATGTGCGATAGAGCTTGGTTACGAAGCTATTGGCATAACAGACCACGTAAGAAAAAACAGTACTTGGGTTGAAGATTTTGTTGCTGAAATAAAAAAAATAAAACAAAAATACGAGGATAGAATTCGGGTTTTTTGCTGTGTTGAATCTAAAGTCATTAATCTAGAGGGGGATATTGACTTTCAGCCAACTTGGTCGAAAATAGTTGATTTAGTATTTGCAGCTTTCCACGAAATTCCTAATCATAATGGTTTTATGTCAGAGGGGGAAATCGCTAAACAACCAGAAAAAGCCCTCGATCTGTGGACTAACGGGATGCTTAAAGTATTGAAAAATCCGCTCGTTCATGTTATCGCACAT
The DNA here is from genome assembly GCA_001515205.2 of Candidatus Hadarchaeum yellowstonense. Lineage (GTDB taxonomy): Archaea > Hadarchaeota > Hadarchaeia > Hadarchaeales > Hadarchaeaceae > Hadarchaeum > Hadarchaeum yellowstonense. Next base: position 16,657 of record LQMQ01000010.1, on the reverse strand, counting down.
CCCGGCTCGGTTCTTAAAAATTATAATATTAAGATTCCTAGAAAATTAAAAGAGAAAATATCATTTGAAGCAAAAATTAATAATAAAATATTTGAGATAAATGGAAAATACAACGTGCCAGACAAAGAATTCCTACGGATACTTAAGAAAAATAAGGTAAAGCTAATATTTGGAAGTGATAGCCATTCCACTTCTGAAATGAATCAATTTCATAAACTTGCAGAAAAATATAATGAGGTTTAAAAAATGAAAATCAAAATTTTAAAAAAAATCATTGGCAAAAATAATCCTACATTCATGATAGCTGAAGCTGGCTGCAACTACGAGGGTGATTTTAAAAAAGCGAAAGAAATGGTGGTGGCCGCTGCTGCTGCTGGTGCCGACGCGATAAAGTTTCAAACCTTCATCCCGGAAAAACTTGTGACCAAAACCGCGCCAAAATTCTGGGATATTCCGGGATGTCCTGGTAAAACACAATACGAGGAGTTCAAAGAAACGCCCCAACTAAGTTTTAAAGAATACAGGGAACTCAAAAGAATAGCTGAGAAGCATGGCATAATTTTATTTTCGACCCCATCAGATGAAGAATCAGCTGACATGTTAGATAAACTTGGAGTTCCCATGTACAAAATAGCATCAATGGACATAACACATGTGCCCCTTCTGAAACATGTGGCAAAAAAGAGAAAACCGATAATCATTTCCACAGGGGCTTCAACTATAGACGAAATTAAAGAGGCAGTCAAAGTTATTGAGTCGGCCGGCAACCGCAAGATTATCCTTCTTCACTGCATAACCAATTACCCAACCAAAGTTAACGATGTGAATCTCAACATGATGAAGCACCTGATGGAAGTTTTTCCAGACTACCCCGTCGGATATTCTGACCATACTGAGATGCCGAAAAGCAAGGACATCATAATCGCCGCAGTTGCCATGGGTGCCAAAGTAATAGAGAAACACTTCACCTTTGACAAAAACCGTCCCGGATACGATCATAAAATATCGGCGGATTATGAAGACCTGAAAGAGATAATAAAGAGTATCAGAATGGTGGAAATAGCCCTAGGAAACGAGATCAAAAAACCAGTGGCATCAGAAGAAAAAGCCAGAATTCTGGCAAGGCGTAGCTTAGTTGCGGCCAAAGACATTCCCCGCGGGACAACAATAACAAGGGAAATGATCGCTGTCAAAAGACCCGGGACTGGAATTGAACCAAAGTTTTTAAACACCGTTATCGGCAAAAAGGCGAAAAAAAATATCAAGGAAGATGAGGTTATAACATGGGAAATGATAAAATAAACTCGAATACAGAAAAAATAGACGATCACGCCATCGATATATCTCAGCTACATCCCAATGGAGTTTTGTCAAATTCCTTGAGATACAATGCTGCGAGGTATAGATACTTAAAATTTGTTAATGAAAACTATTGATTATTGGAAAAATGTTGAAAAATCTTGAAACACCACCAAAAACAGAAAAAGCTTTTATCCGCCAATGTTTAAAAAAATAAAAAAGAGCACGGTTGATAAAGTGAAAAAGGTTCTCGTAATCGCTCCTCATATGGATGATGAAGTGTTGGGTTGCGGTGGATCAGTTGCTAAACATGTTGAAAATGGAGATGAGGTATTTGTCTGCTTTGTTGCCCATCGTGTTTACGATCATAAATTTGATAAAAAAAGGAACGAAAGAGAGATAAATTGTGCTCTCAACGCCAAAAAAATTTTAGGATACAAAGAAGCAAAATTCTTAGGGTTAAGCGACGAAAGGCTTGATGTTTCCATTCAAGACATAATTATCCCCCTTGAAAAATACGTCCACAATGTGGATCCGGAAATTGTTTATATCCCCCACAGCGGTGATATCAATCAGGATCATAAAGCTGTTTTTCAGGCCAGCGCAATAGTCCTGAGACCTTTTGCAAATAAAAACCTCAAGCGGATTCTGTGCTATGAAATACCATCGACCACCGAGCAGGCCCAGTCCATCGCAGGGCAAGCTTTCACTCCGAATTGTTACGTTAATATCGAGAAATATCTGAAGCAAAAAATAGAAGCCCTCAAAGCTTACAAAACTGAAATGAGACCATTTCCCCACCCCCGTTCAGTTAAAGCCATCAAAGCTCTGGCCGTGAAAAGAGGAACGGAGATAGGGTTTAAAGCAGCGGAAGCTTTTATGATGATCAAAGAAAAATGGGAATAGGCTCATCATCTAGGTAAAGCGAAAATTTCAACTCCCTTCAAGCGCCTTTTGATAGACCTCCAGAGTGCGTTCAGCAATGACATTCCAATCAAACTTCTCAACAAATTTTCTGCCAGCCATCCCCATCCTTTCCCTCAGCTTTTCATCCCTCAGGAGTCGGATTATCTTCTCGGCAATGAGCTCGGGACGCCCGGGCTCAAGCAAGAATCCATTTTCCCCATCTCTTACCAAACTCAGAACACCGGAGCCAGGGACGTTCATCGCCAAGACAGGTAGCCCAGCTGCCATCGCCTCTTTTATAGCAATCCCTTCTCCCTCCACCGTGCTCGGCAACACAAAAACTTCCGATTCCTTAAAAAAATTTACCACGGCCTCGTAGGTTGGCGTTAGCCCGGTGAAAACGACTTTACTTGCAATCGATAATTTTCTGACAAGTGCTTCTAAAGATCCCCTCTCCGGACCATCGCCAACTATCTTCAAGGTGGCCTCAGGGATCTCCTTTAAAACCTCGGCAAAAGCAGTAATCAACCAATCCACGTGCTTGTAGTTCACCAGACGCCCGACATACAGGACTTGCTTGGGTATTTTTTGCACATGGGTGGAATCAAATAAACTCAGGTCCACGCCATTGGGAATGACTGTGATTTTCTCCACCGGAACACCAAGTCCAATAAGTTTCCGTTGGCATTGAACAGATACGGTAATTATCTCATCGCTCCGCAGTCTCACGGAAATAAAATTGGCCATGTAGCCGAGCAAGCCCCAACCCACAGAATTTTGAGCATCCACCCAGCCCTTAAGGGTAAAAACATCGTGAAAAGTGCTCACGAGAGGAACCCGGGCCAATGTTGAGCCGATTCTGCCGGAAAACACAGGGAAATAAGCGTTGGAATGGATCAAATCCGGTTTTAAAACTGCTGCCTGACATGCCGTTTTTAAGATATAGTAAAAAATTGGCCAAATGGTTCTCCTAGCTCCCCCAGTTCTTGGATCCCTGCTCAGCCCCACTCGATATATTTTTATGCCATCAACAGTTTCCTCGGCTGGCTGGCCGGGAAAACGGCAGGTCAAAACCGTCACCTCGTGCCCTTTGGCCGCTACCCGGCGCGATATTTCATAGAACTGCCGCTCCCCTCCCCCCCAGACGCCAATCCCCCGCTTGGGATCAGGATAGATCTCGGTGATGTAGAGGATCCTCATCCGAACACCATGCTCAATTTATACGGTGAAACCCTAAAACTTTCGCAAATCACAGAGCTATTCAAAAAGCTTGTGAATATCACCACAAACAAACGGAACCGAGAGAAGATTTTTCAGGCATGGGAAATCCCCGCCAGCGTCATCCGAAACCAGGGATCAAGCCGGGAGGAGCTCCAGCCTTCTGCCGCGCCTGATCAGCCTGATTTTCCCCCCGCGCGCCAGGGACATGGCGGCCCTCCGCAGGGTCATCTCAGGGAAATCCAAGTACCGCTTGAGCTCGGGCACGCTCCTCGCCCCCATTTCGACGGCGAGCCTGACCCCCTCCTCCAAGCAGTGCCTGAAGACGCGCCGGAGGGCGGGGACGCGCGCTTGGGTTCGCTCCTGGAGGATCTCCAGGGCCTCGAGAAGGGTGAAGCAGAACTGTCCCCCCACGCTTTCGATTTCCTCCCAGTAGATCCTTTCAAAGAGCCTCCAATCAATTTTGCTGCGGATGATGGCCTCCATGTCGCTCAGGTCTCCCTCGCGCCCGGTGACTGCCTTGAGCAGGAGGACCGCCTCCAGCGGCAGGAAGTTCACCTCCAGCTTTCCGAAGCAGGATTTCCGCGCTGATTCCCTCATGCTCCGGGTGATTCCGAGCGCCCGGCAAATCCTTCCCGTGAAGAGGTCAATGCGGGGCAGCTCGGGGTGAACAAGGACGTCTGATGGCTCCGGTTCCCCGGCGGGGGCCGATGCCCGGGAACGGTAACCCAGCTCCCCCAGCGCTCCAGAGATCTCCTGGAAATCCTCCACCCTTTCAACCGCCAGGTCGATGTCCTTGGTGCGCTCCTTCAGCCCGGCGAGCATCAGGATCGTCTCGCCGAAGCAATAGGCTGAAATTTTTCTTTTGAGTTTTCCCCCAACTCTCTGAAAAACCCCGTAGACCTCCTCCAGCCCGCCCGGAGGACTCACCTCCACTCCGTAAACCGCTGCCTTCTCAACGAACTCCTGCCACGGCAAGAAGTCCTCCGGCCGCCTCAGGGGCGCCCCCCGGCACAGGGATTCAAGGTCCAGCCACCGGTCGAGGATGCCCAGCGTGCGGGCCAGCCTCCTGGTCCTCGCCAGGTCTATCCTCCCCCGGTTTTTGAGGTAGAGGACCGCGCACATGGTCCTGTCCAAGCTGTTCTCGCTTGCCAGCAGCGCGTGAACCAGTATCTCCTCCAGCCCCACCTCGCGCGGGGGGTCGATGAAGAAATCCCTGTTCTCGGCCCCGTAATCCACACCGTACTCCGCAAACCTGGAGAAGGCGGTGGGTGCTCCCCGGGTCCTTGCCCCCTTGGGCGCGCGCTTCAGGGTGAACCCATTGGAGTGAAGGATCACCACCCCCGTCTCTTCCCCGGCTGTCCTGGCATCCATGAGCTTCTGCTCCAGGAAAGCCTTGAGATCCTCATCCCTCAGGAAGTACTTTTTACCATCGAAACCAACGGCGAGCATTCCCTTCAGCTCCCTGAGCAGCCGGTAGACGGTCTGTTCGGACAGGCGGGCGCGCCCCGCTATTTCCTTCACCGTTTTCGGGGAGGTGATCGCGCCCAGCACCTTCTCCCGGTTCCCTCCCAGCAGCTCTTCCCCCCGGTACCTGGAAAGCACCTTAATGAGCGCCTGGGCCTTGGCGGAATGCCTGATCACCACCTGGCCATTCTTTCGCTCGCACAGCCCCTCCTTGATGAGGTCTTTTATCGTCACCGCTGCCGCAGGATAGCTCAGCCCCACTTCATTGGCTATTTCCCTCACCGTGGCCGGGCCCCTCAGCAGGGACTGGAAAACACGGATGGCCTTTTTCTTCATCCTCTCCCACTTTTGTAAATCAATAATCAATAACTACATTTAAATATTTTGTTTTTTTGTATAACAAGTTCAAAAAACCCGATGTTAGCCCCAGGACCATTCCGCACCTGGGAGATGCAGCTTCCCCGAGATCACCAGAACAAACATCGGCCTGAAGTAGCCACCTCAAAAAAATTACTTCCCGCCTTCCCATCCCCTGCCCGCCCGGCTCAGCCCGACCTCCTGATCAGCCTCTTGAGCAGCGCCACCCTGCCCCTGACCGGCTTGATGTGCTTCCACTTCATCCTCTTCATCACGGCCTCGGCAAGGAGAAAGTCCAGCCTGGTGTCAATGTTGATCGAGCGCTCCTCGGGCATCAGGTAGGGAAGGCTGATCCTGCCCTGGAACGAGCGCTGGTTGACCAGGACATCCCGCCTCACCGCGTAGATGGCCCCGTTCCTGAGGTAGAGCGGCGGCAGCAGCTTCTTGGGCATGTTCTCCACCTCCTCCTCCACGAAGTCAACCAGCCTGTCGTGGATGATCCTCTTCATCCTCATCGGGTGCTTGGCGCCCACCTTGGTCACCGAGATCACCGAGTCGGCCCCGCTGTCGATCAGCTTGCGCAGCGCCTTGTCGATGTCGGCCGCGGTCCTCAGCGGGGTCGTTGGCGGCAGCACGACCACATAGTCATACTTCCTGCCCTCCTGCCTCTCGACCTCCAGCACCGCATGCTTCGCCACATCCGTGAGGAGCGAGAGATCGTCGGCGAGCTCCTTGGGCCGGACGAAGGGGACATCGGCCCCGTAGCGCCTGGCCTCCTCGATTATCTCCTCATCGTCCGTGGAAACGACCACCCGGGTGATCAGCTTGCTCTGCCTGGCGGGGACAATGGTGTAGGCGATCAGGGGGCGGCCCAGCAGTGGCTTGATGTTCAGCTTGGGGATCGGCTCTGAGCCTCCCCGCGCCGGGATCACCCCCAGTATCCGGTATCTCCTCATCCGGGCCTCCTCAGATGACTTTCTTCTCCTCCCAATTAAACACCACCATCCCCCTGACCCTGCTGGCAAACCTCCCCCGGTGGTAGTCCCGGTTGAGCAGCTCCTCGGGGCTCAGCTCCGGGTGCTTGGTTCCCTTCATCGCCTCAAACTCCGGAATCCCCCGGATCAGCTCCTCCAGCTCCTCCCTCTTCATCCGGGAGCAGGCCACCAGCTCCCTCAGCTGGGCCGGATCAACCGACATCGGCCCCTCCAGCGTCAGCGCCCGGTCCAGGATGGTGAAGGGCCTCTGGATGACTTCGGCGCCCAGGTAGAGCGCGGCTATCGAGGCCTTCAGCCCGTCACGCTCGGCCGAGGAGCGGTCGCTGAACCCGACGCTTCTGGTGAACTTTCGCAGGTAACCCATCCGGGAGAGGTTCAGCCTCTCCAGCGGGGTGGGGTAGAGGGCCACCGCGTGGAGGAGGGTGAAGCTGCGCCCCTTCAGGATCTTGGCCGCCCTTTCAATCTCGTCGTCATAGGCGGCCTCGGTGGAGAGGAAAAGGTGCTCGAAGCGCTCGGCCAGCTCCCGGATCATGGGGTAGCTGGCGCAGTCATAGCCGGAGACCATGACCTCCCGCCAGGGCAGGCCGGCCAGGAAGGGGATCCTGGCACGGGTGTAGACCGTCGCCAGGGGCTTGATCCCCGCCGACCGGCACTCATCGATGAAGAGGGAGTGCGCCTCGTCGCTCAGGGCCAGCGGCTTCAGCCGCAGGTACTCCTCCCGGTAGGGTCGCTTTATCGCGAACACCCTCCCCTTCTCCACCCTCCCCTGCTCAAACCTTTCCCGGTAGACGAGGTCGTCCGCCCGCACCGAGTGGATCGCGGCATAGTCCGCCCCGGCCTCGGCCGCGGCCCGCACCATCTCCCGCAGCGTCTCCAGATCCCCGCGGTGATTCCAGCCGAAATCAGCGATGACCCTGGCCATCTTCCCAGATTTAGGACTCAGCCGGCCGTTAAATAAGAATTCTGCCAAGCTCCCGGGGTCACCCGTAGAGGGCCCTGAGCCTGATCAGCCGCAGGAAAATCCTGATGCCGCTGGCTATCGTTGTCCCCCGCGCCTTGGAATAGTCGGTAAAATAGCACTTCACCGGGACCTCCTTGATCCTGAGCCCCAGGCGGCGGGCGTTGATGACGATCTCCGAGGAAACCTCATAGCGGTCGCTTCTGATCGGGATGGCTGCCAGGGCCCGGCGGCTGAAGGCCCTCATCCCCGACTGGGAGTCCAGCAGCGGCCCCCCCATCAGCCTCGTGATCAGGTTGAGCATGAAGTTGCCGAAGCGCTTGTGCGCCGGGACGTTGAGGAACTCCCTCGACCCGATGACGAGGTCGGCATCCTCCAGCGCCTCCACCATCGCCCTCACCGCCCGGGGGTCGTGCTGCCCATCGGCGTCAAAGGTCACCGCGCAGTCGGCCCCGCGGCGCAGGGCCTCCTGAAGGCCGGTGCGGAGGGCCGCCCCCAGCCCCAGATTGCGCTCGTGTCTCAGGACCACCGCCCCCTGGGCCCGGGCTATCTCGGCCGTCCTGTCCCGGGAGCCATCGTCCACCACAATTATGTTCCTCCAGCCCTCCCGGCGCAGGGCCTCCAGCACCCCGCCAATGGTGCGCTCCTCGTTGTGCGCCGGCATGACTATCCAGCAGTTCATCCCTCGCCACCCGCGCTGCGCCACAGCATCTCCACCCCCCGCTCAATCGGGACCCGGGGCCTGAAGCCGAGGAGCCTCCCCGCCTTGGCGATGTCCGCCTGGCTGTGCCTGATCTCCCCGGGGCGGGGATCCTCATGCCTCGGTTTCAGGTCGGCCCTCCCCGAGACCCGGAGAAACATCGCGCAGAGCTCGTTGATGCTCGTCCGCCTCCCCGTCCCCACGTTGATCACCTCCCCCTCGAGGCGGGGCCTCTCCAGCGCCAGCAGCGTTGCCTCAACCACATCGGAAACGTGAACGAAGTCCCGGGTCTGGTTGCCATCGCCGAAGATCACCGGCGGTTGATTGGCCCGCAGGCGTTCGAGGAACCTCAGCATCACCCCGGCATAGTCACCGCCCGACTGCCTCGGGCCGTAAACGTTGAAGTAGCGGAGCGAGACGGCGGGGAAGCCGCCGCTCTCATAAAAGGCCCGGCAGAGGCCCTCCGCCTCCAGCTTCGACTCAGCGTAGGGCGACAGGGGGCGGAGGGGAGAGTCCTCTTTTATCGGCAGGACCTTGGCCTCACCGTAGACCGCGCAGGACGAAGCATAGACGAACCTCGCGACGCCGGCCTCCTGGCTCGCCCTGAGGAGGGAAAGGGTCCCCTCAACGTTGACCTCGCGGGTCAGCCCCGGCTCCTTCACCGAGAGCGGCACGCTCACCAGCGCCGCCAGATGGACCACGGCGTCGACCCCCTGCAGCGCCCTCCTGAGCGCCGCCGGGTCCCGGATGTCCCCGCGGACCAGCCTGAAGTCCTCCCTCTTCAGGTGGGGGGCGATGTTCCTCTCGGATCCGGTGGAGAAATTATCCAGAACGGTGACGGGGCAACCCCTGGCCAGCAGAGCATCCACCAGGTGAGAGCCGATGAAACCGGCGCCCCCCGTCACCAGCACCCTCATTTTTACCCCTACCCCTATTTTCGTTTACGTTAAAATAGACAAAGTCCTATTCAAACTTTGGGAAACTGATGAAGACCTGGTTCCGGGAGTACACCATCTCCACGAAAAAGGGGAGCGAGGTGGTCGACGTCACCGACAAGGTGCTCGCGGCCGTCCGCGACTCCGGCATCAAGAACGGGATGGCCCTGGTTCTGCTGCCGCACGCGACCGCGACCCTGGTCCTCAACGAGGATGAGGGCGGCCTGAAGCAGGACCTGCTCGACAGGCTCGAGCAGCTGGTGCCTCAGCGGGGAAATTACCAGCACGACAGGATCGATGATAACGCCCACGCCCATCTCAAATCCGCCCTCTTCGGCTCCATTCCGGTGCTGCCGATCGTGGACGGCAGGCTGGTGAGGGGCACCTGGCAGAATTTTCTCCTGATCGAGGAGGACGGTCCCCGCAACAGGAGGCTGGTGGTCTTCGCGATGGGTGAGTAGATGGCCGTGCTCTACCTGGACATTGAGACGAGCTCCAAGACCGCCAACGAGGGGATGGTCATCGCCATCGGGGTGATGACCGGTGAGGAGCCTGAGGTCCGCTTTTCCGATTCCTTCGAGGAGGAAAAGAGGATACTGGAGTGGCTCCGGGAGAAGCTGGAGGAGTGCGACCTGGTGGTCACCTGGTTCGGCACCGGCTTCGACATCCCCTTCCTGCTGAGCCGGTCCCTGCTGCACAACGTGGACCTGACCAGGCTGACCGAGATGCCGATGCTGGACCTCTACGAGTGGTCCCGGGCCAGGCTGCTCCTCTCCAGCTACAGCCTGGAGTCGGTGGCGCGTTTTCTGGGCATCAGCGGCGGCCGGGGTTTCAAGGAATTTCACGGTGGCGACATCCAGTCCCTCTTCAAGCTGGCGGAGCGCGGAGACCTGGAATCACGCCGGCTGATCGTCGAGCACTGCCGCGAGGACGTCAGGGTGCTCAAGCTCATCCACGACCGGCTGAAGCCCCTGATCGAAAGTTCCGGATGGGGATCGCCACGGAAGAACTCGAAAGAAGGATAAGGAGTTGCACCCTGTGCCGGCTCCACCGGCGGAGAAAAAATGCCGTGCCCGGGGAGGGTCCCCTCAGCGCCCGCGTGATGCTGGTGGGTGAGGCCCCGGGGAGAAACGAGGACCTTCGCGGCGTCCCCTTCTGCGGGGCAGCGGGGAGGTTCCTGGACGAGCTCCTGAAAATCGCCGGCCTGAAGCGGGAGGAGGTCTACATCACCAACGTGGTTAAATGCCGCCCGCCCCAGAATCGCCCGCCCCGCGACGATGAAATTGAAATCTGCGTCAAAAATTATCTGAGGAAACAGCTCGAGATCATTCGCCCGGAGCTGATCGTGGTGCTGGGGAGAACCGCGGCGAAGGCCCTGCTGAACGAAGAGGTCACCATGGCGGTGGATCACGGCAAAGAAAGGAAAGTCAGATTTTCCGGCAGGGGGATCAGGGCTTTCGTCACCTACCACCCCGCCGCCGCTCTCTACGGCGCTGCAACGAGGCTGAAGTTGAGGGAGGACTTTTCGCGGCTCGCGGAGATCATCAAGGCGATGAAAGCTTAAGCACCTTTTTCTTGAGGCCCGGAAGCTGCTTCCCTGCGGCCTTTCCAGAGGTTATTTAAACAGCCGTGATGAACTTAAAAACAAAATAAAGGAGGATGTGAATATAAGAGAAAAAACAGGAATTGCCACATCTGCCGTGATAGTGATCGTCATTGTAATCGTTGCGGTAATAGCCGGAGCCGTATTGATGCTGGGCCAACCGACACCGACGACCACGACCACTCCCACGACCACCTCACCCACAACCACTTCACCCACGACCACCACCCAACCCGTGAAAAATCCAGATACGTTGATCTACGCCACAATTGGGGAGCAGGAAACCCTGGATCCGGCGTGGGCCTACGACACCGCCAGCTCTGAGGTCATCATGAGCGTTTACGAGACCCTGATCTCCTTTGACGGCACCCACACCGATAAATTCGTCCCCAAGCTGGCCACCGAGGTGCCCACAGTGGCCAACGGCGGGATATCCGCTGATGGGCTGACCTACCGGTTCAAGATAAGGAGCGGGGTCAAGTTCCACAACGGGGATGACCTGACCCCCGAGGACGTGGAGTATTCCTTCGAAAGGGCGATGGTGCAGAACAGGGACGGCGGCCCCGTCTGGATGCTTCTGGAGCCCCTCATCGGCATCGAGGCGGCATATGAACCACTGACCTTTGAACAGATAGACAAGGCGGTGGAGGTCGAGGGCGACTACGTGGTTTTCCACCTGGCGCAGCCCTACCCACCCTTCCTGGCCATACTGGCTCAATCCTGGTCTTCGATCGTGGACAAGGAGTGGTGCATCGAGCAGGGAGACTGGCCGGGAACGGCGGAAACCTGGGAAAACTATCGCAACCCAGAAACCCCGCCGCTGCAGGAAGTGATGAACGGCACGGGACCGTTCAAGCTGGACCGCTGGGAGCACGGGGTACAAACGGTGCTGACGAGGAACGACCAGTACTGGGGCGGGCCGGCGAAGCTCAAGAACGTGGTAATCCAAGTGGTTCCCGAGTGGACCACCAGGAAACTGATGTTCTTGGCCGGTGACGCCGACATCGTGGACGTGCCCCGACCCAACATCAAAGAGCTTGAGGGCGTCGAGGGCATCCGCGTTACCAAGGACCTGCCAACTCTGGCCGTTGATGCCATGTTCTTCACCATGAACATCGATCCCAACAGCGAATGGATCGGCAGCGGACAGCTCGATGGAAACGGAATTCCACCGGACTTCTTCGCCGACAAAAATGTCCGTCTTGCCTTCGCCTACTCCTTTGACTACGAGGCCTTCCTGCGCGACGTTTACCAGGGTGAAGCCATACAGCCTGCCTCCCCGGTGATTGAAGGTCTGTCCTACCAAAACCCGGCTCAGGAAAAATACCACCTGGACCTGGCCAAGGCCGAGCAATACTTCAAGGCAGCTTTCGGTGGGCAGGTCTGGGAGAAGGGATTCAAGATGACGATCCTTTACAACACCGGCAACGAGCCCAGAAGGATCGCCGCGGAGATACTCAAGAAGAACATTGAAAGCCTCAACCCGAAGTTCTCGATTGAGGTGGCGGCCAGGGACTGGGGCACCTACCTCAAGGAGATGGTCGCCAGCAAGCTTACCCTGTACATCATCGGCTGGCTCGCCGACTACCCCGACCCGCACAACTTCGTCCAACCATTCATGCACAGCGCTGGCGCCTTCTCAGCCTGGCAGGGTTACTCCAACCCGACCGTGGATGATCTCATCATGCAGGGAATAAGCGAGATCGACCCCGCCAAAAGACAGCAGATCTACTACCAGCTGCAGCAGATCTACCACGACGATGTCCCCAGCGTCCCCATCGACCAAGCCCTGGGACGCCACTACGAGAGGGACTGGGTGCACGGCTGGATCTACAACCCCATATGGCCCGGTGAACCGGCCCTCTGCGACCCCTACCTGATGTGGAAGGGTTAAGAAACGGGGAAGGCCAAAAACCTTCCCTCCTTCTTTTTTTGAAAGCTTTTAAAACAGCAATACTCTGTTAAAAAAGGGAACTAAATTGGAACTTAGAGCTTACATCGTGAGGCGGCTGCTGCTTCTGATACCCGTCTTAGTTGGCGTCATCCTCATCATCTTTGCCCTGCTCCAATTTTTCAGCCCGGTGCAGCGGGCGGCGCTCTACGTGAGGAGCCCGCAGCAGTTCCGCAATCTCGACCAGATAATCGAAAAGTATCACCTGAACGAGCCGGTCTACGTGCAATTTTTCTACTGGATCAGCGAGGTCCTCAAGGGTAACCTGGGCTGGTCCAAGTCGGTCAACATGCCCGTCTCCGACGCCCTGCTGAGGTTTCTGCCCGCGACGCTGGAGCTGTTGATCTTCACGGTGCCCCTGACCATCTTCATAGGGATAAAGCTGGGGATAACCTCGGCCATCCACCGGGATAAGCCCGTGGACCACGTGACCAGGGGCCTCGCCATCGCCGGCTACTCCCTGCCGGCATTCTGGCTCGGGCTGATGCTGCTGATGATATTTTACGGATTCTTCACCGGGCTGTTTCCTCCGGGGAGGCTGGGGCTGGACGCCGAGATGGTCGTGAGCTCGGCATCTTTCCAGAATTACACCTACATCCACACCATCGACGGCATCCTCAACCTCCGCCTTGACGTGGTCCTGGACGCCCTGAGGCACTTGGTGCTCCCGGTGACCACGCTCACCATCATCAACCTGGCCTTCATCATGAGGATCATGCGCTCGAGCATGCTGGAAACGCTGAACAAGGACTACATCATGATGGCCAGGGCCAAGGGCCTCGATGAAAAGACGGTGATAAACAAACACGCCAGGAGAAATGCCTTGATTCCCGCAGTGACCGTCTCAGGATATCTGGTCGCCTCGCTGATGGCCGGAGCCGTTTTAACGGAGACTGTCTTCAACTACAAGGGGCTCGGCTGGTGGTCCGTCAACGCCGCCGTTCAGCTTGATGTCCCCGCCGTGCTGGGGTTCGTCCTCTTCATCGGCACCGTCATCGTGATAACCAATCTGATCGTGGACCTGCTCTACGCGAAGATCGACCCGAGGATCAGGCTGGGGTGACAGGATGATAGCGACGCTCCTCTTCCTCGCCGTTGTCTTTTCGGCGATCCTGTGTCTGCCGGTTCTGGTCATCAGGGGCAGGATGGAAAAGATACCCGGTGGAACCGGTGAAAAAACGGGCCGCTGGGAGAATTTCAAGGCCAACCTAAGGCCGCAGATCAAGGAGCTGAAATTTTCGCTCAAGAGGCTGAGGAAGAGCCCCCTTTCGATAGCCGGAATCACCATCATCACTTTCTTCGCCATCATCGCCGTGCTCGCCCCGGTCCTCGCCCCTCCCGCCGACCCCAACCGGCCCTACAACATCCCCCGTGACGGCTTCTCCCAGACCCCGAAACCACCGAACGAGAACCACCCGTTTGGAACCACCGAGGGACAGTTCGATATCTATTATGGGGTGATCTGGGGCACGAGGACCGCCTTCACCGTCGGGCTGATGGTGGTGGGCGCCTCCATCCTGGTGGGCATAGTCTTGGGGGCCCTGTCAGGCTACTTCGGCGGAATAATTGATGAGATCATCATGCGGGTCACGGATGTGTTCTTCGCTGTCCCGGCCCTGATCCTGGCGATGGCCTTTGTGACAGCCATGGGGCCCGGCCTCGACAGCGTGATGAAGGCGTTGATCCTGGTGTGGTGGCCCGTCTACGCCAGGCTGATCAGGGGCGAGGTGCTGCAGGCCAAGCAGGAGACCTACGTGGAAGCGGCCCGGGCAATGGGGGCCTCCAACTTCCGGATAATCACCCGGCACGTCCTCCCGAACACCATCTTCTCTGTCCTGGTGATGGCCTCGCTTGACCTGGGGGCGGTTGTGCTCACCGCTGCCGGGCTCAGCTTCATCGGCCTCGGAGCACCGCTGGGCTACGCCGACTGGGGACAGATGATCAGCTTCTCCCGCAACTGGATCGTGGGGCCGCCGGGGCAGCCATTTCTATACTGGTACACCGTCCTGATCCCGGGGCTGTTCATCTTTTTCTTCGTCCTCGGCTGGAGCCTGCTGGGCGACGCGGTCAGGGATATTTTGGATCCAAAGTTGAGGAGGAAGTAGATGGCGAAAAAATCGGACACGCTGGTTCAAATCAGGGACCTGGTGGTGAGGTTTTACACCTACGAGGGCATCGTCAAAGCTCTCAGCGGCATTAACCTGGAGATTCAGCGGGAAGAAACGCTGGGGATCGTCGGTGAAACGGGCTGTGGAAAAAGCGTCACCGCCTTCTCCATCATCGCCCTGCCGCCTCCTCCGGGAAGGATCGAAAGGGGTGAGGTTCTGTTGAATACCAACGGGTCCACCATCGACATCCTGAAGCTGCCCCGGGAAAGGCTGCAGGACATCCGGGGGCACAAAATTTCAATGATCCTTCAGGAGCCGAGCGCCGCCCTCAACCCCCTCTTTACCATCGGCGACCAGATAGCTGAGGTTCTCATCAGACACCGCTCGGAGACCTTCATCAAAATGGCGCTTGAGGAGCTGGAAAGGGACATCGAGGCCGCCGAGAAGAGCGGCTCAAGCTTCAGGGCCTGGGTTTACCGCACCTACGCCGGCATCTACCGGAGCCTGCTGAAAAACCGGAGATCCCTGAAGGCCAGGGCCGCCTCCAGGATCCCGTTTCTCAGGAGATATCGGCGCAAGCTGGACGCGGTGCTGAGGAAGGAGGTGGTCGGCCTGCTCAGGGAGATGAGAATCGCCAACCCTGAGGGGGTCTTCGACCTCTACCCGCATGAGCTGAGCGGAGGCATGCAGCAGCGCGCCGTCATCGCCATGGCCCTCGCCTGCCGCCCGAAGCTCCTCATCGCTGACGAGCCGACCACCTCGCTGGACGTCACCGTGCAGGCCCAGATCCTAGACCTGATCAGGGACCTGAAGGAGGAGTTCGGCTCCTCCGTGCTCTACATCACCCACAACCTCGGCGTCGTCGCGGAGATCTGCGATCGCGTCGCGGTGATGTATGCGGGGCAGATCTGCGAGGTTGCCGAGGTAAAGGAGCTCTTCAAAAGACCCCTTCACCCCTACACCAGGGCGCTGTTCGAGGCCATCCCGCGGCCGGGCAGGGGGTTCGTCTCCATCAAGGGGACGGTGCCTAACTTGGTCAATCCACCTCCGGGCTGCCGGTTCCATCCAAGGTGTCCCCGGGCCACAAAGATATGCTCCCAGGAAGCGCCCAAGATGGTGAAGGCGGGCAGGGACCACCTTGTCGCCTGCTATCATTATCGGTGATTGAATGGAAGTCCTGCTGGAAACCAGGGGCCTTAAGAAGTACTACCCGATCCTGAGCGGTGTGCTCCGGAGGAAAAAGGGCGACGTGAGGGCGGTTGACGGCGTTGACCTGAAGGTCTACCGGGGGGAGTTTTTCGGGCTGGTGGGTGAGTCCGGCTGCGGGAAGACCACCTTCGGGAAGACGGTGCTCCGCTTGCTCGACCCGACCTCGGGCCACATCTACTTCGGGGTGCCGGAGGAAATCAAACAGAGGATAGAACTGCTTGAGAAAAAGGAGGGAAAGAGATCACCAGAGCTGCTGAAGCTCCTGAAGGAATACGACTTCGCCTGCTTCAGCGGGAAAAGGCTCAAGCAGATGAGGAAGCGGCTGCAGATAGTTTACCAGGACCCCACGACATCGCTCAACCCCCGCATGCTCGTCAAGAACATCGTCGGAGAACCGCTGGTCATCCACAAGCTGGCCCGGGGACAGGAGCTGGAGGAAAGGGTGCTTGATCTGCTGTACAAGGTGGGGCTGACCAGAGACCACCTCCGCAGATATCCCCACGAGTTCAGCGGGGGACAGCGGCAGCGCATCGCCATCGCCAGGGCCCTGGCAACCAACCCGGAATTCGTCGTCCTCGATGAGCCGACCTCGGCGCTCGACGTCTCCGTCCAGGCACAGATCCTCAACCTGCTGCAGGAGCTGCAGAGGGAATTCAACCTGACCTACCTTTACATAACACACGACCTCAGCGTTGCCGAGTGCGTCTGCAACAGGATAGCGGTGATGTACCTCGGCAAAATCGTCGAGCTGGCAAACACGGGACAGTTCTTCAGGCGCCCGATGCATCCCTACTCACGGGCGCTGCTCTCGGCCATCCCCATCCTCGACCCCACCGTCAAGAGGAAAAAGATAACTCTCACCGGGGAGGTGCCGAGCCCGGCCAACCCACCGCCGGGCTGTACCTTTAATCCCCGCTGCCCTTATGCGGACGAAAAGTGCCGGCGGGAGGC
>LQMQ01000009.1 GCA_001515205.2 Candidatus Hadarchaeum yellowstonense | reverse complement strand
GGATGAAAGGGATCATCGACGCCGTGAAGACCAGCAGGCAGATCTACCAGCGCATGCTCAGCTGGGTGGTGAACAAGGTCAGCAAGGTGATTCAGTTCATAGGGTTGCTTGTCATCGGTTTCTTCTGGCTGCATGATCTGTTGCTTGCTCCGATAGGGATGGTTCTGCTGATATTCGCAAACATTTTGTGACGATGTCGCTGGCGACGGACAACTCGAAGAGCACCGCGAGGCCGAACCTGTGGGATGTTAAGAAGATCACCCTGGCTTCCCTAGTAGTGGGGCTCCTGCTCGTGGTTGAGGGGGCAATGGTGGTTTTCGCTGGCACGCATTACTTCCGCCTGCCGCTGGCCCCCCTGCAAACCTTTGTCATGCTGAATCTCGTCTTCAGCAGCCTGTTCAGGATTTTCATCGTGAGAGAGAGGGGACGCTTTTGGTATTCAAGGCCAGGCAGAGAACTCCTCCTCTCCAGCTTCGCCACCATGGCCGCCTTTGCCTTTCTGGGCGTCTGCGGTCTGATCGTTCCACCTGTCACGGCCTTCGTTTTGGTGTTCTCCGCGCTGTTCACGCTGGCCATAGATTTTCCAAAGTACTGGGCCTTCAGAAAGCTGGGGTTGTAGCCGGAAGCCGTGGTCAACGAGCCGGTTCTAGAGCCTCATGATTTTAAGTTATCACCTGAGCGGCCACGGTAAGGTTCAAAACTATCTCTGCGATGTCGCTGCTGTATTCGGCTATTCTTCGTAGACTTTCAACTATCAATCGCACGTTTATTGAGTCCTCGCCAGGAATTTCTAGCGCCAGTTTAGTCGCCCTCTCCTCCATGGGCTTGACCCGTTCTTTTTCCGCAATTATTTCTTCGGCAAGGTTGTAATCTTCCTTGAAGAGGGCCAGCATGGATTTCTCCAACATGGCATTGACGAAAGCGCTCATGTTCTGTATTTCCCTTAGCACCCCTTTGTTCAGGGGTTTGTGAATTAACTTAACTTTCTCGGCTATCGATGCTGCGTGGTCGGCGATTCTTTCTACACTTTTAACGATTAACCTGTAACCAAGACAATCCCGCGCATTTCGCAATCCAATGCTTTTAATCGTACGCGGGTTCTGTACTGCAATCTTGATTTGCCTGATAATGTACATGCTAAAACGATCCACCTCATCATCTAGCCTGACCACCTCTTCAGCTGTCACCCTATCGAGCTTTTCCAGAGCGGAGATGGCCTCTTTTTGCATGGAGGAAGCTATTAAAAACATTCTTCTGAGGGCATCCTTAACCGAAAGCTCCGGATAGCTCAATAGTATCCGGATGGTCATCTCACTCGGAGAATCGGCGATCAGCTCCGCTCCGATAAGCTTTTCTTTGACGTAGTTTTTAATCACTTTTCGCTGGATGGGTGAAAATTTAGTTTCAGAGTTGATGTGGATTAAGTTGTATCCCACCAGATATAGGGAAATCACTTTTCTCGCGATTTTATGGGGATCCTCATCTGGAGAAGTTCCAATTTTGGCTTCAGCAACCTTCTTCTCTTGAGTTCCCGGGGGAATAATTTGGAGTGAAGCATCTTCGAGTCTCCTGATCATCAGGCCGTCCCCTGGCTTTATCTTGTTTTCCTCCACCCAATCCTTGGGCAAAGAGACGATGTAGGTCGCGCCGCCGGTTTTCTGGACTTTTCTGACTTCGGTGGAATCGTTTTTTTCCATGGTCGTTTTTATTCTCTTCCTTAACTATATATATTTTTCAGTTCCAAACATTTTGATATATAGATTATTGGGATAAAACATAAAAAAGCTTTTTTCTATATAGTGACTGAAAAAATGAAGAAAATAACAGCGGTAGGAATAACAGTGGTCGTTTTGCTAGTGATGATGACCTCGGCGATTCTACTGTCGAGAACACCAACTACAACCTCTACGGCACGGTCCATCAAGGTTAAAGGTTCTACAACGGTTCTTCCGATAGCTCAGGCCGCAGCCGAAGCGTGGATGAGAGCGCACCCCAGGGATTCCATAATTGTTGAGGGTGGAGGATCTGGAGTCGGAATTGCCGCACTGATTGACGGGACCTGCGACATCGCCAATTCTTCGAGAGCACTCAAAGAGGAGGAAAAGCAGAAGGGTCTCATCTCACACGAAATTGCCTTGGACGCTGTTTGTGTTGTAGTACACCAGAGTAACCCCATCGAAGGGCTGACTTTGGAACAAGTGAAGAGAATATTCAAGGGGGAGATAACCAACTGGAGCGAGGTGGGTGGACCAAACCTTGAGATAGTGGTGTACACCAGGGAATCGACATCAGGAACATACGAGACCTTCGAAAGCAAAGTCATGGCACGTGAAAACATAACGTTGAGGGCTCTGACTAAGAGTTCCAACGGAGAAATGGTTCAGGCTATTTCCGGAAACCCCAACGGCATCGGTTATGTCGGGATAGGTTATCTGGCCCAAGCCAGAGGCGTCAAGGCATTGAAGATAAACGGAGTGACACCAACGCCGGAAACCGTTCGAAATGGAACTTACCCCATTTCCCGGTTCCTATACATGATTACCAAGGGACAACCTGAAGGACTGGCAAAGGATTTCATAGATTTCGTCAAAAGTCCTGAAGGACAAAAAATAGTCGAGGAGCAAGGATTCGTACGGTTGCCTTAATCTAGGCAAAATTTTTTTCCTTTTTTAGGAGATACTCATGAAAGAAAAAATTAGGTTGAAATTATCAGGAAAGATTCTCACATTTCCCCCAGCCTCGGTTTCAATATTGGCGGTTTTTTTCATTTTTATCTTTGTCTTCAGTCAAGGTTTGCCACTTTTTAGCAAAATTAGCCCCTTCAACTTCTTTTTCAACTCTACTTGGAGACCAACTGCCACGCCACCGTCTTTCGGGATAGTGCCGTTGTTCTTGGGATCGCTCCTTGTCACATCGCTAGCGCTGCTGATCTCCGTCCCGCTGGGTCTTCTCGGAGCGATATACATCGCGGAAATCGCGAACCCAAAGATTAAGGAGCAGATCAAGCTCACCGTTGAAGTTTTATCCGGAATACCTTCGGTGGTTTACGGGTTTTTCGGGTTGAGGGTATTGGTGCCGCTAGTGCAGAAGACCTTCGGTCTCCCGACGGGAGAAACCGCGCTCACGGGTGGAATAGTTCTTTCAATAATGATATTGCCCACGATACTCAGCCTCTCAGAGGAGGCAATCAGCTCTGTGCCCGTTGAGTATAAAGAGGCTTCGCTGGCTATAGGGGCTACAAAGTGGAGGACCATAAGAAGCGTGACAATCCCAGCCGCTGCTTCTGGAATAACGGCCGCGATTATCCTGGGACTGGGCAGGGCTTTTGGTGAAACCATAGCGGTGATGATGGTCACCGGCGGAGCACCGATAATTCCCACCTCAATTTTCTCCCCGGTGAGAACGATGACGCAGACGATTGCTGCTGAGATGGGAGAAGCGGTCTTCGGAAGCACCCACTACAACGCCCTCTTTGCCTTGGGCATCGTTCTCTTCACCGTGAACCTGATTTTGAACTTACTCGCAATCAGGCTCATAAAAAAGAAAAAATGGTGAAAATGGTGAAAGCAAAAACCTGCGAGAGATTGGGATTCTGGTCGACAAGGGTGGCCATTCTAATCTCTTTATCGATCACGGGGTACATGTTATTCTACATCATCTCAAAGGGGGCGAGCATCATAAGCTGGGATTTTCTTACAAAACCGCCGACTTCGGGAATGACCGCGGGTGGCATTTTCCCAGCGATTGTAGGTACCCTCCTTTTGGTTACCCTAGCCATCGTGATATCGCTTCCACTTGGTTTGGCGTCGGCGATTTATCTTGTTGAGTACTCTTCCAAGGAAAGCAGGTTCGTGCGCTTGGTAGAGTTAGCGGTATACAGTCTCAATGGCGTTCCTTCGATAGTTTTCGGCCTATTCGGGATGGCCTTTTTTGTCAAATTTTTGGGGTTCGGCACTTCCCTTCTTTCAGCCTCCCTTACCTTATCGCTGATGATTCTCCCCACCATTGTCGCCACCTCCGTGGAAGCGCTGAAAAGCGTTCCCGACCACTTCAGAGAAGCAAGTCTGGCCTTGGGAGCAACCAAGGGGCAAACTATAGTTAGAGTGGTCCTCCCGGCGGCCTTTCCGGGAATAATTACTGGGGCCATGCTCGGAGTGGGCAGGGCTGCGGGTGAAACAGCGCCGATCCTTTTCACTGGGGCGGTTTTTTACATGAGAGGTCTACCCACCTCCATTTTTGACCCGGTGATGGCCCTACCCTTTCATCTTTTTGTGCTCGCTACCGAGCATCCCAACATTTCCAAAGTGGAGCCCATCCAGTATGGGACCGCCTTGGTCCTGCTCATCCTGGTTCTCCTCATCTCACTAATAGCCACCGTTATCCGTTACCGTTACCGGAGGAAGAGGAAATGGTGAAATCGAAAATCAAGTTGCAGACCAAAAAGCTGAATGTGTGGTACGGCAATATGCATGTCGTTAAAGATTTCACACTGAAGATTCCGGAAAAGAAAATAACGGCGGTGATTGGTCCGTCCGGTTGTGGAAAATCAACTTTTTTGAGGTCACTGAACCGAATGGTGGAGCTGGTTCCGGGAGCTAGGGTAAGTGGCGAGATTCTTCTTGACGGTGAAAACATCTATGACAAGGATGTTGATGAAACTGAAATCAGATTGAGAATAGGGATGGTCTTCCAGAAACCGAATCCCTTTCCTAAGTCAATATATGAAAATGTGGCTTATGGACTCAAAGTTCGAGGCATCACAGAGGAGAAAAAGCTGAGGCTTCTTGTGGAGGAAAGCTTAAAAAAAGTTGGGCTCTGGGAAGAGGTGAGGGATAGACTAAACAGGTCGGCTTTGGAGCTATCGGGAGGTCAACAGCAACGTTTGTGCATCGCTAGGGCTTTGGCCGTAAAACCGGAGGTGATACTGATGGACGAACCCTGCTCATCCCTGGACCCAATTGCCACGGCAAAAATCGAGGATCTTCTCTTTGAGCTCAAAAAAGACTACACTATTGTGATAGTGACTCACAACCTGCAGCAGGCGGCTCGAGTTTCTGACTACACTGCCTTCATGTACGCCGGAAAACTCATCGAGCATGGCCGGACCGAAGAAATTTTCGAGAGGCCAAAGAATAAAATAACGCAAGATTACATTACGGGGAGATTTGGATGAAGCTGGGAACCAGAAAGAAGCTCTCCGAACAGCTTGAGGATTTGAAATCGAAAACGATGGAGATGGGAGCGCTCGCTTCCACGGCTGTGGAAAAGGCGGTGGAGAGCTTAGTAAAAAGAAATGTTAGGTTGGCAAAAAAAGTGATAAAAGAAGACGACAAAATCGATGATCTGGAATTTGAAATTGAGAACAATTGCATGCACGTAATAGCTCTGCAGCAACCTGTGGCCAAGGACCTGCGCACCATTGGAACCTGCCTGAAAATCATCACCGACCTAGAGCGAGTGGGAGATAGGGCTGTGGACATAGCCAATATCACCATAGAAATGGCCGGAAGAGCCCCAGTTAAACCTCTCGTGGACATCCCAAGAATGGCCGAGCTGGCGGTGGGGATGTTGAGGGACAGCATGAGAGCTTTTAAGGAAGGGAACTCTTCGCTTGCCTTTGAGTTGGGCAAAAGGGATGATGAAGTTGATCGGCTGGCGCACCAGGTCACCAGAGAGCTTTTCTCTTACTTGGTCGAAGATCCCAAAAAGATCTCTGATGCCGTTCGGCTCATGCTTGTGGCCTCCTTCTTGGAGAGAATAGCCGACCATGCCACCAACATCGGAGAGAGGGTAATTTACATGGAGAAAGGGGAAAGGGTAAGAATAAACTAATTCCTAACAATTTTTTGAATTATCAGGTGTGGGACAAAAATCGATGTCGTTCCCATTAGGATGACCACATAAACCTCTTGCTGGTGTGTTTTCCCAGCCTATCCACCTTTGCAGTTTTCAGTGGGTATTAGCACAATTTATTCTGGCTAAAGTGCGCGGAACTCACCTCGACGAAGCGGAAGGTTTATAGAGGGGTTCCCATCTCCCCCTCCCTGTATGAACCTTCCCGTCCTCGTCCTGCTGGCGGTCTTCCTCCTCATCGCCCTCAGGCAGGTTCTGCTGCCCAGGAGGGGGATATTGC
>LQMQ01000008.1 GCA_001515205.2 Candidatus Hadarchaeum yellowstonense | reverse complement strand
CGCGGCATGCGCTTCAATGGTGGTTAGCCTTATCGTATCTGATGGTAATTTGATGCGATCCCATTCAATTTTCATTGGAATTGGCCTCACCCAAAAAATTTTTTCTTCCCTCCCGCGTGAGCGAGCATCTTTAGCCTAATTTTTCCTTCAGCCATTATAAGGAAATAAAATAAGATGTCAAAAGCCCGGATGGCCTCACTTAAAATCAAGAAGAAATTGATTCGTTGCCTCACGAGAAAATCTACACTTGCCAATAATTTTGTGTCTGATCATATAATTTGAGGTTAAAAAACTGTTGGATTTCATAAGCCTTTGACTTTATTACCGGTAATGGATTTTTCCATTTTCCCTGTTTTAACCTCCCCCCTGGAGCAAAAGATTTATCTCCAGAATCTCCACCGACTGAAAATACCCTCCCAGCTTGACCCGAATCTGCTCTCTCCGACTGTTGAAGTTTTCCACCGAGTTGGCCGTGTAGAGAGAAGATCATTGAATATACTCAGCCGCGTAGCCCAATTCCCTGAGCTAAAAAAGTGTAAAATCCATAGATGTTTTTTCCCTTCTAAATCTACCTCCAAAACATTGTAAACACGGGCTTTCCTCACTTTTCCCTTATCTTTTATCTCTGTCATCCAGCCGTCAATGAATAAGGCCAAGGCTTTTTCAGAAGGAGGAAATGATTATTTTTTTGGATACAACAATGTTATGTGTTTTCCACTTTGTCCTAACCTTTGTTCCTACGGGGTACTTTTCGCTCTCCCGGTCATAGGCCTCCTCATCCGGCCGCTGGCAAAGATTCTCGGCAGCACCAGTTGGGGTTCAATCAAGCCATTTTAAACAGAGAAGAGCGAATTTAACAAAAGTCTTTTAAGAATCTTATTCTTTCCTCTCCAGAAAAATGCGCATGCCAACAAAGTCCAGTGTCAATGCATAGGGTCTGAAGAATCCGTGAGAGATCAAGCCCCCGATACGAAACCCGAAGGTATTCTCTAAAGGAAAAGATCCTGTATACAATCCCCGAATGTTGTGCTCCTTGGCATCGCCAAGCGTCAACTCTTCAACCACAAAGGGAATGACCCTCACTTTCCCTCCTCTGCTCACGCCTTCTGCGGCAAGGCTCTCTTGCAAGTTGATGCTTGCTTCTTTAAGGGTGGATTCAGGGCAAGTGAATCCGCCACCTGCTAACCCGGTGTCTACAAAAAGAAGAAGCGGCTGGCTCTTATTGACTGTTCCCCAGGCCACTATGTAGTGGTCGCCGGCCATCCAAAAGGGAATTATTATAGCTTTTTTTGCTCGAGCTTCTTACTCCATCTGCTTCAGGTTTTCCTTTATCTTGCGACGCAGCACGAGCTCTCCACGGGGATAATCCAGAGTGGAAATGAAGTGATAGAGCAATACCGTTCCGATAATTCCGTCCACTCGCTTCCCTCCGAATACAGGCTGAGAAAAACGGCGGACATCCATGATATGGACAGGAACATTCATGACGGTGAATTCGCCGAATTTCAAGGAATCAACCCGTCCATGCTGCAGGGCAGCCTGTTTTCCGCCGGCAAAAGTACCTGTCATCGACCCAAACTGCGCTATGTTCAACTCCTTGGCAAATTCGGTGTCAATGACGACCTCAGCAGCTCCGGTGTCGATGAAGAAGTTAACAGGCCCGCCTTCATTGACCCGCACCTGAACAATAGGCAAGGGGTCGGTCATGACGAACTTCAGACGAGAGACCTTGGCTTTCCCCTCGATTTGATAGGGAGTGGTTCCTTTGAAGCTCTCAAGCTTGTTCGCCACCGCCTCTTGACCTATAGCGCGAAATAGCGGCGCGGCTCGCTCGAAGTCATCTTGCCGATAAAAGACTTCTGCCAGCAAAGATTTGGGAGCCTGCTCCTCGAGCTTAAGTTCCATGGTTTTGGCCAACCACTTCTGGGCATTATCCAGGCGGTTAGCCAGCAGAGAAATGCTGCCCAATCGAAAAACAGCCTGAAAATTCGCAGGATTTGCAGCCAGAACTTCAGCATAGAGTTTCTCTGCTTCGACAAACTTTCCTGCCTTGAATAGATGATCGGCAGTTTCAAGCTCGTTCTGTTTGCTTTGAGAAACGCTGCTTATCACAGCTATGCCTCCCAGCAACAAAAAAACTAACCCAAAAACAGGCTTAGAAGAAAGCATAATTTGCCTGTTTCCAAATCCCATGTTGTGAACGTAAGAAATTCTTTTTTTGAATAGCAACATTTTTCTCGCCTTTCATCTTAAAACCTTATTATTTCTAAAAATGAAAACAGACAACCTTTGGCCCGGTCATCTCCAGCAGCGCGAACTTGATTCTTTCCCGGCCGAGGCCGCTCGATTTTATGCCGCCGCAGGGCATCATGTCTATGCGGTAATCGGTGGAATCATTGACCTGATATAGGAACCTGATATGGAATCTGATATAGGAAATTTCTTTTCAGCTGCGGTGCCTGGGAATGCATCCTGATTGTCACTTTCCCCTTCGAGCATCGCTTGGAAATATAAACCCCGACAAAAAGGATGTCAATGACCATCGCAAGTCTCACCTGGTAGGCGAAAACGCGTCACCAGCTGCCGAGATGTCCGGAAAATGCCGAAAAATCAGCCGGGCTTCTCCTTCTGCTCTATGAGAAAATCATGAAAAATGACCGGCCGGAGCCCTGGAATCCAAGAAGAATTTCTGCAAGATGACGTGAGGCGGAGGAGGTCTCTCCCCTCTTTCAGTAACATTTTATGTGATTGAATGCGGGGGCTTACTTGTTGTCTAGCGGAGTTCTATACTATCGTCATACTTGAACAAAGCGTACGCTCAGATGAAGGCACTCGTTCGTTGGCTGGGCACTTGGGGATTCCCTCTGATTTACCTTGGGTGGGCGTATCTGTTCTGGAGTCCCGTAATCGCTTCTGGTGTATCGGTCTGGTCGTTCCCCAATCTACTGCTCTTCCTCATCGGAGGAGCGAGTCCTCTCCTTGCAGGCACAACGTTGGCAGGACTCCAGGGAGGCAGACAGCGCCTCCGCGAACTTTGGTGGCGGCTCATTGACGTCCGGCGCATCAATCTTCGATGGTTGACTATCATCCTTCTCTTCTGGCCCGCATTCGACTTGCTCATGGCAGGGGGAGCACTCGTCCTCGGTGTGACGGATCGACCTCTGGGAATCGACTGGGATTTAGTGACCACGCCCCATACCCTTGCGTTCATGTTTCTTCTGTCGTTCATCTTCCCGGCTGTCGAGGAGATCGGCCTTCGCGGGTATTGGCTTGATGAACTGCAGAAGCGCTTCGACCCGGCAGTTGCTGGCCTGATCAATGGAGCTACCTGGGCGGTCTGGCACACGCCTTTCATCTGGTTTCCGGGATACTACGCGAATACTACCTTCAGGCCAGAGCTGTGGTGGTGGCTACCCTCCATAGTTTTGCAGACTTTGCTGATTGTGTGGGTCTACAACGGCACGAACCGAAGCATTCTGGGGGTGCTTATGTTTTACGGGATGATGAACTTCACGGGCGAGTTCCTAGGGCTGGCTCCGGAGATGTTCCCTTTCATGCTTGTGGGCAACTTCCTGGCAGGGACTGTCCTTGTCGTGGCATGGTGTCGGTCACGCATTTAGGCTGCACGAGTGCGCCTGCAAGTTAGGCAAACTATACTCTTGGAGAAAAAGGAGAATGAAATGGGCTATAAGCGTGTTGTCATAATCGAGTTCGGTGGCCCAGAAGTACTTAGGATGATCGAAGAGGCTGAATTGCCAGAGCCAAAATCTGGCGAGGTGCGGGTCAAGGTGCTGGTTACGGGCGCAGCTTTCATGGACGTGATGATTCGTAAAGGCAAATATCCTGACATGAAAGAGAAGTTGCCCTTTTCGCCGGGCTATGATATGATTGGTGTTGTAGACAAGTTAGGCGAAGGCGTAATTCGTTTTGAGGTGGGACAGCGTGTAGCAGACCTCACGATCATTGGCGCGTATTCGGAATATCTCTGTCTTCCGGAAAGCCGTTTAACGCCTGTGCCCGAGGGGCTCGATTCAGCGGAAGCCGTCAGCCTTGTACTGTCGTATGTCACGGCATATCAAATGCTCCATCGAGTGGCAAAAGTGAAACGAGGTCAGCGCATCTTGATACATGGTGCAGGCGGGGCGGTTGGCACAGCGATGATTCAACTGGGCAAGCTGCTAGATTTGGAAATGTACGGAATGGCTTCTAAGCCCAAGCATGAACTGATCAAACGACTGGGCGCAACGCCCATTGACTACAAGAGTGAAGATTTTGTGGAACGCATCTATAGCCTAACAGGTGACGGTGTTGATGCCGTTTTTGACCCAATAGGTGGGGATAATTTCAAGCGGTCTTTGAGAGCGCTGCGGCGAGGTGGGAAGCTGGTGGCGTATGGCTTTTATAATGCCGTCCTGGGAAAGGGTGGTAGCATCCCGCTTGACTTCATCCGGCTGAAGCTGTGGAACATTCTGCCGAATGGCCGCTCTACAACGTTCTACTCCATTGGGGCGTTGCGGCAAAAGCAGCCGGGGTGGTTTTCTGAAGATTTGGCGAAGTTGTTCGATTTGTTGGCCCAAGGTAAAATCAAGCCAGTCATCGCAAGGCGGATGCCACTGGCTGAAGCCAGGCGTGCCCACGAACTTATCGAGAGGGGAGAAGTGCAGGGCAAGATTGTGCTGACTGTAAATGAAATCTGACAAAAGGCTTACGGCCCTCGCCGATTTCCTATATTAAGAGGAGGAGTATCAGATATGTGGTGGAAAGCAATGGCAATTCTGCTGGTTGTTCTGGTTTTTGTTGTTGCGATAGCAACTCTTTATGCAACTAACCGCTGGCAATCACATACGAGAGCGCTTCATGCGAGAATGGAAGCAGTACGTGTACCGATTACTCCAACATCGTATGATTCACGCGAATTAGAGGGTCTGCCTGCGCCCGTTCAGCTCTATTTTCGCACAGTTTTACAAGAGGGGCAGCCGTTGGTTGCAGCGGTCAGCGTAGAACACACAGGCACCTTCAACATGAGCGAGGTCGGAGAGAAATGGAAGCCGTTTACTTCAACTCAGCGCGTCATCACCCAGCGCCCAGGTTTTGTCTGGGACGCTCGCATTCGTATGGCACCGGGGATGACCGTTTACGTCCATGATGCCTATGTTGCAGGTGAAGGGATTCTGACAGCAAAGCTGTTCGGACTTATGTCGCTGGTGAACTTGCGCGGCACGCCGGAGGTGGCGCAGGGTGAACTGATGCGCTTCTTTGCCGAAGCCGCCTGGTATCCGACGGCGCTGTTGCCAAGCCAGGGTGTGCAATGGGAAGCAGTAGACGACGTCTCTGCCAAGGCGACTCTAAAGGACGGCGAAACTACTCTGACGATGCTGTTCCGCTTCAATGAAAGCGGCCTAATCGAGTCGGTGCGTGCTGAGGCGCGCGGTCGCACTGTCGCAGGTGCGGTGATTCCAACACCATGGGAAGGACGATGGAGTAACTATGAGCTACGAGATGGGATGCGTATTCCCCTCGAAGGTGAGGTGGCGTGGATCCTTCCCGAGGGGCCGAAGCCCTACTGGCGTGGGCGGATTCAGCGAATCCAATACGAACTGAGTAACAGATGAATAAGAGAGACTGCCTAACAAGCGCATCAAGCCGACACGCTCCGCGTACGGCTTATGCGCACCCGTTGGACAGACCAACTTGTCTTACGATAATCAAACGGTCTTTAAGGGAGGAGCTCATCTCAGAGGCCCTAGTGGAGAAGATCATAGGCTAACGGCATACAGGTTTTTCGGTCCACAGTAAGGTCAGGGCGAAAACCCGCCAAGAGGCCGAGCGGATGGGCAAATACATGATCCGGCCGCTCCTCTCGCGGGAACGTCTCTCCCTTGATGAACTGGAGGGGAAAGTCTTCTACCGGTATGTGGAATGCCATGAAGAGGTTGAGCGGATGGATTACCTGGAGTTCATCGCCCGGGTCACTTCCCATATTCCCGACAAGGGCCAGGTCTCCTTGTAGGGGGGAACTGACTTCCCCCTTCCAACGTTCGCTTCGCTCACTGCCTCCCCTTCTCGGGCTTCGCCCTGCGACCAAAGGGCCATACCCCCTTGGATCCCCCGACGGCTTTTTTAAACCAAAGCCGTCACTGTGAGATATTACGGCCTCTACGGGAACGCCCACAGGGGGAAGGTGCGAAAGGCACAACCCACCAAGCATCCCTTCATCATCATGGAGGAGGAGAGCCCGAGAGTCCCCCGCCGGGGCTGGGCAGAAATAATAAGAAAAGTCTACGAGGTCGATCCTCTGGTGTGTGCTCAGTGCGGAGGACAGATGAAGGTCATCGCTTTTATTACGGATTATGCCGTGGTGGACAGGATCATCCATCACCTTAAGCTGACCTTCGTGGCCGAGAGACCTCCCCCCCTCACCTCGCCTTGCAGCAATTCTTCTTGGATTCCGAGGCTTGTGCCGATTATTTTTCATGATCCTCTCCTTGACCAGGTAGACGTCTGGCTGGTTTTTGGCATTTTAGAGCGTCCCTGAGCCGCCATTTATGCTCTCTGAGGATGACCGAAGGGGTAAATTGTCACAAAGATGATCGCTCAGCCGGCCCAGCCAAAAATGAAATTATTATCCTTTTCAGAAGAAAGTCGAATGAAACTAATTTCAATTTTTACCGCTGAGGTAGGCCAGAGCTTTATCTATAGCTTCATG
>LQMQ01000007.1 GCA_001515205.2 Candidatus Hadarchaeum yellowstonense | reverse complement strand
CGCACCGGGCAACCTCTCCGGGCCTCACACGAATGTGATACTCCATCCTGCCAAAACCTTGTTTTTTAGGCATTTCAAGCCCCGATGACTCCTGTTCACACAAAGGTTAAAGAATTGCTATTTCTTGGAGCTAACTTTTGAAATTGTTTCTAAATGGCGGCGAGGATCACACCGCAGAAAATCAAAATCATGCCAAACGCTGGTTTTAGATTCGGCCTTTCCCGCACGATTAACATGCTGAGAAGAAAACCGATGGGCACCGAGGCTGAGATGAACGGTGTCAGGGAGCTGACGTTTTCCATTCTCAGAGCTAACATATACAGAAAGGTACCTATGAGATTGGCAAACAACGCTGAAGCTAAAGTCAGCCCGAGGCTCATCCTGCTGAAACGCTGGCCCCTCCAAGAACGCGTAAAGACGTTCACCAGATTAAGGATCACCGTGGCTGAAACCACCGAGACCAAGATAAATGTGAGGGACCCCATACAAGTTAACGGCCGCTTTTCACAAAACCTGATCCAACGCCCACAAGAAGGAGACTATAATGGCCAACGGTACGGCAGGGGCCCAATTGTTTGGTTCTTCCTTTTTTGGAACAAGTAGAAGGCACCCTAAGATTACCAAAGCCAATGAAAACGGCAAAAGAGCTGTTATCCCCTCGCCCAACAAGAAGAGCGCCAAGAGTACTGTCCATACTGGAGAAGCATTTCCAATTGTCACGACCCTGTGAGCAGGTGCCCGCTTCATGCAGTAGAAGTAAATCTGAAGGGACAAGGCCATCCCAAACGCTCCATCCACTATTGCAAGAACCGTTGGCCAAGTCCCAGCGAGTTCAATGCCAGTGATCAAAACGAACGGTGTGATCAAAACTGCAGCCATCGAAAACCTTATTGTGTTAAAGATCGTGGGGTTCAACTCACGCACCACAAGTTTGCCCAGGACTTGGCCAAACACCCATGAAAAAGCGGTTGCGAGCGCGAGCGAAACTGGTATGAGGTTTATAGTATCACCCAACGACTTGTTGAAACTTCATGGCGGTGGCACAAATTAAAGGTGCGGGACTGTCCCTATTTCAATCCTTTTAAGCCGAAATTTATCTATCCTACGAACCACTTGCCGAGCACGGACTCGGCCAGCTTGCCGCGAACGCTATGGCTGATGCTGGGAGAATTGTTAGCGTTGAACGGATCCATGGCGTCGTCCCACCAATAGCCTACCGACATGAGGCAGTTCACGTAATTCTTGCCCTCGAGCGCCCTGAGCAGAGACTCGTAGGCGTCGGCCTGCTGCTGCCAGTCACGTACCAAATCGGGATAGACATCACTGGGCTCAACCCACTTCTCCCTAATGGCTCCGACGTAGCTCTGGAACTGGACGTTCAGCATTACTTTCTTCCCGTACTCACCTGCCGCCGGTGCTATTCTCTGAGATAAAGCCGCCTCAAAGACCCCCTGCATCGCGGATATCGTGGGTTGGTCTGAGTCCGTGATATGAAGTTGGGTTAGGTCGACGCAGATGAAATCGGCGGCGTCCCACATGGTCAGGAAGTCCAAAGATGACGGTTCATTGACATCGAGTATGTCGATTAGACCAATCGTCACTTGACCGTCGTAGGTTGCCCGAACCCGAGCAACCACCTCGCGGATTTTTTCTGAGGTGTAGGCATAATTATCGCCCTCATTCCACATGTCACCACGTGGTCGAACCTGCAGAGCGTCGACGCCTGCCACCTGACACTTTGCCGCTTCCTCCACCATCATGTCACCCCACTGCGCCCAGACCGCGTCGAGCCATTCTCGGGTACGCACCTTACTTCGATTGGCCAATGAGACATCGACATTATCAACCCACACGGTACCGATGTTTACGAGGACCTTCATACCCAAAGCGTGCGCCTGTTGCACGAACCTATTCATTTCTTCTTGGGTGACCGTGTAGACGGATTTCAGACCTGGCGTTATGAAATTTATCCCGGGCAAGGGATCCAGAGCGGTGTACTCGACAAAGTCGGTCAGCAATACCCATGAGACGTTCATCTTCTCCTTCATCCTTTCCATCGATGGCCCCGCGACATCTGAGGTGTTCTCCAGCCCAACCTTGTTGTAGTTAATACCCCACAGATCAAAGAAACCCTGGCCGAGCTCCAAGTCCGAAGCAAGGCCGTTGTTTGTATACGGGATGAAATCGAAGACCTTCTGATAGTTCATCTCATCAACATTGGGCCAATCTGGCATGTTGCGCGTTTCATATATCCTATTCATCTTGACAACCTTCAGAGAATTTGTAGAACCCACGGGGCTATCGTTCACCAGGTACCTGTAGGTCAAGATATCTCCCGCGGTCGCCTCTTTTAGATAGCACCAAGTGACTTCATTTACCTGCTGCATCGCGATTGGGTCACTAGTACCAAATTGGATCGAAAAGCTGTCGCCTGCCATCGTATAAGGGACGGTAAGCGTGAATTTCACCGTGACCGGTTCATGTCCCGAAACAACCATCTTGACGTTTTGTTGAGCAACACCCGTCGCGGTCACGTGGATCGTCGTTATCACGTTGTCATAACCGGCCTTCTCAAATATCATCTCAAAATCCCTCTCATCCCGGGCTACCTCAAATTCATAATATCCGGTCGAGTCGGTGGTTGTCAGAAGACCGGCCAAGCCACCCAGATGAACTTTGACTCCAGCTATTGGGTTCCCTGAGCTGTCCGTGACGTAACCTATCACATTTGCGTTTGGATTTCTCGGCGGTGTTGTTGTTTCATTCCCAGTTGGGCTAGGCGGCGGTGAAGTGGGAACTTTCGGCACAAAGATGAAAAATCCAGCGCCAACCGCTGCTACTACTGCGATTGCAATCAGCGCCAATATTTTAGCAGCGGGCATCCATGCACGTTTGAACTTATTTCGTCTACTATTTAAGACAGTCAGGAAGCAAAAGCTATTTAGAAATAATCAATTAAAATCGCTTGGGTTTCGTTTATGCCCGAGCAAGTGGCACAGGCACCGCCAGCGCCCAGTCCGCAGAAACAATTTGCCACAATGGTAATCGGCATAGCTCTGGTCGCGATTGGAGCCATTCTCATAAACCAAGGGATGAACGCGGTTCAGACGGAGGTGGCGCTGATACTTGGCGTCGGCCTCATCGCCGCTGGTGCACTGCTGGTCTTCGCCGGTGCCAGCAGGGTCTGGCCGGGAAAGACCTGGGTGAACCTCGTCCTGCTTGCTGCGGGAATATGTCTTCTGGTTGCCAGCGGGACGCAACTTTCCACGAACTGGAGCAAGGCCATCTACGGCATCGTCCTGACCATAGTAGGTATAGCCATGATCGTGGCCGGGGTGGAAATCGCGAAGAATGGGTGGGCAAAATTCAACAAAAAATAAAATTGCCCCTTTCAAAGAGTTGTGCGGATTCCACAAAAATAAAAGTTTAAATAAGATGCCCCTGACAATTAATAAAAAGGTGATCAGTTTGGCTTGGTCCAGCAGAGTTTCAGTGATCCTAACTTCAGCATTTCTATGTGCCTTGCTGTTGGGTTCAGCCTCGGTGACAGCGGCTTCCGGGGAAGTAAAGATAGTTACCTCTTTCCCCAGAATTGAGGTCAACCCCGGGCAGAGCATTCAGCTTTCGGTGAATATCAACAATCTCAGTGCCGAATATCAGACGCTGAGCTTGGAGGTCACGGCACCACAGGGATGGCAGGCGACGTTGAAAAGCGGAGGTTACTTGGTCAAAATGGTCACTTTAGCACCCTATGAGAATAAACCCCTATCCCTCACGATTACCCAACCAACTGGCGTGAGCCTTGGTTCTTTCACCGTGGTCATCAAGGCTAAGGATGCGTCCGGCAATGTGGTTGATTCCCTGAGCATCATCATCGATGTTGCCGAGGTTTCACCACTGGGCCTGACCCTCAGTACCACCAGCCCTTCAATTGAGGGACCGGCGGGAAAGAGTTTCCAGTTCTCGGTGGATTTGGTAAACGATACTGGTGAGGAAAGGGATATAGATCTCTCTTACATCGCTCCAGCCCAATGGACCGTCACCTTTTCACCCGGATACGAGTCGACGTTGGTGCGCGCGGTTCACATGAAGGCGGGGGAGAGGAAAACCCTGCGGATAACAGTTACCCCAGCTTCCGGTGCCGATGCGGGGGAGTACTTGATCACCGTTTTGGCGACCTCGGGACCCTACAGCCAGTCCCTGGACCTGAAGGCGATAATTACCGGGACTTACACCATGGAGCTGTCAACTTCCGACGGTCTCCTGAACCTGAATGCTCCGCAGGGAGAAGTTACCACTTTAACCATGGTGGTAAAAAACACCGGCTCCGGCACGCTGGAAAAGATCGGCTTCAGATCCATCACACCCAGCGGATGGGAGGTGACCTTTGAGCCCGATCAGATCGCTGCAGTTCCACCAGGATCATCTGCTCAAGTTGTGGTGAGCATAAAACCAGCTTCTGACGCCATACCCGGCGACTACAGCTTGCGGATCACTGCTTACACCAGCGGCTCGAATTCAGTTTCACAGACGCTGGAGCTCAGGGTGACGGTTCTCGGTTCAATTGCTTGGGGATTAGTCGGACTGGCCATAATCATCGTCGTTGTCTTAGGATTGGTCTTCATATTCTGGCGCCTGGGCAGAAGGTAGTCATATGGACCAGACCTTGGCCATAGAGACACATGACCTGACCAAGAAGTACAATGATTTCGTCGCAGTTGACCGGCTGAACCTCTCGATCAAGCCGGGGGAGCTCTTCGGGATGCTGGGCCCGAACGGGGCGGGCAAGACCACAACCGTTTTGATGTTGCTTGGACTTACCGAGCCCTCCTCCGGCACCTGCAGGGTTTTCGGTCACGATCCGTTTCGAGAACCCCTGAAGGTGAAAAGCATCAGCGGATATCTGGCCGAGAGAATAGGACTCTATGAAGATCTGACCCCGGAGCAAAATCTGAGATACATTACCAAGCTGAACCAGATCCCGGAGAACGAAGCGCGCCGGCGCATCAAGGATGCCCTCGAATCAGTTGGGGCCGCAGGATATGCTCAGACAAAAGTTGGTAAACTTTCCCGGGGGATGAGGCAGCGGGTGGGTATTGCCGGTGTGCTGGTAAAAAAGCCCAAGGTTGCTTTCTTCGATGAGCCGACGCAGGGACTGGATCCCGAGGGAAAAAATGAGCTGCTCGAATTGCTAAGGCGCATCAGCAAGGAGGAGAAGACGACTGTTTTGTTGCTTTCCCACATGCTCGCTGATGTGCAGCACATTTGTGACCGCATAGGCATAATGTTGCGGGGAAAGATGGTTGCGCTGGGCACCATCGAGGAGCTGAGAGCCAGAACCAAGGAGGATTGGGTGATTGACATTGAGGCAGAAAACATCACCCCAAAGCTGGTCCACGACCTGTCCTCGCTTCACGGTGTAAAGAGCGTCGACAGGTCTGGTAACGTCATCACGGTGAGATCGGAGAAGGACATCAGGTCGGCCATCATGGAGTTCTTTTTGCAGAATAAGATCTTTCCCCTCAGCCTGAGGGCGAGGGAACGTTCTCTGGAGGAAATTTATCTGGGATATCTGGGGGAGAGCTGATGGCGGGGACGCGGGAGATCTTCATTAAGGAGCTATCCGATAACCTCGGTAGCAAGAGGTTCTGGCTCCTGTTTTTCATCATCTACGCGCTCGGCCTGTTCATGACCTATGGAGCGGTGCAGAACTTGGGACTGCAGAGGACATTGGGCGAGTATGTGTTTCTTCAGCTTTTCGTGATCGGGGCGCAGGGATTGCCTTCATTTCTGTGGGTGGTTATTTACTTGGCCCCCCTGCTCGGGTTCATTTTTACCTTTGACACAATCAACCGGGAGATATCCAGCGGCACCTTGGGCAACGTCCTCTCTCAGCCCGTGCACCGGGATTCAGTGATAAACGCCAAGTTTTTGGCCGGTGTGGCGACCATCACCATTACCCTGATTGGTGTGATCTTTATTCAGGTGGGGCTGGCCATTCGGGCCTGGAGCACTCTGCCGACGCTTGAGGAAATAGGTCGAATACTGATTTTTCTCCTTTTGAGCGTGGTTTATCTCTCCTTTTGGGTTGCTCTGGGGCTGCTCTTCTCTGTAATCTTTAGGCGTGAGGGCACCTCGGCACTCGCCTCGGTAGCCGTATGGCTGTTTTTCAGCTTCTTTGTCTACATGATTGCCTCGCCGCTGAGAAGTTCAACCCTGCTCTATCTTTCGCCGAGCTACATTTTCCTTGAGGCATCATACGTGATGGTTAATCCCTGGGTGAGAATTCTAGGGCCCGTGTCGATAGAGAAGCTGTATGGGATGGTGGCAAACCCGCTCCCGCTGGATCAGAGCCTGCTCCTGATCTGGTCACACGCGACAACCCTGATAGCCGCCACACTCATCATCTTCGCCATTTCCTACGTCAAATTTATGAGGCAGGAGATCCGGGCTATTTAAGAAATTTTTAAAATTATTTGAAAAACACAAAGTTTTTATTTGCAAACCAAGTTTATCTCACGGGAACAAAAAAGGCATGACAAAAAAGGTGAAAGATTGTCGAGCCAATTTTACACAGTAGGGAAGCCGGCCCCCCGAAAGGATGCGATTCCCAAGGTTACCGGACAGGAGAAGTTTACCACCGATGTTGTCGTTCCCGGCATGCTCTACGGCAGAGTTCTGAGGAGCCCCTATCCCCATGCCAGGGTCAAGAGGATTGACACCAGCAAAGCCGAGGCCATGGGTGCAGTGTGTATCACCTTTGAGGAAACGCCGAAGATAAAGTACAACGAGCGAATTGTCAGCATTCCCTCGGCGACCTTCAAGGACAGGACGGTGCTTACGGGGAAGCCATTGCATGTGGGGGAGCCGATCGCCGCTGTGGCGGCGGAGACGGAGGAGAAAGCCGAAAAGGCGCTTAAATTGATAGAAGTTGAGTACGAGCCCCTGGAGGCGGTGTTTGACCCGATAGTGGCGATGAAGCCGGGCAAACCCAATTTGCATGACCACATAATTATCGAGGACAAGGTAGTTGAGATAAAGAACAACATCGCTGCCAAATTGGAGATAGCCGAGGGGGACGTTGAGAAGGGATTCCAGGAGGCAGACATTGTCATCGAGAGGGAGGCCAAGCTGGGCAGACCTTACCACGCTCAGCTGGAAACTAAATCAGCGGTGTGTGTTCCCGAGCCAAACGGCGGGGTTACCATCTGGACGACAACGCAGACGATCCATAACTGCCGGATTCTCATCGGTGAAATCTTTGGCATCCCGTTGAACAAAGTCTGTGTGAAGAAGGTGGCTCTTGGAGGATCTTTCGGTTCCAGCATCCAGATGAACACGATACTGCCGATCTGCGTTGCCCTCGCGTTGAAGGCCAAGAAACCAGTCAAGCTGGTTTCGACCAGAGAGGAAGACATGTATGACCACTGCAGGTATTCCATGATCATAAAGTACAAGCTTGGCGCCAAAAAGGACGGCAGGCTCGTTGCCGGGCAGATGGATGTCGTTGTTGACATCGGGGCGCACAATATCCAAGCATATCCCCTCATCGGCTGCATGGCCGGATGGCTGGTCGACCTTTACAAGATACCGCACATCAAGTACTCGGCCAAGGCAGTCTACACGAACAAGGCCCCCGCCTGTGCCATGCAGGGCTTCGGGAACCCGCAGGTGAACTTCATCGCCCAGACAATGATGAATGAAATAGCGGAGAAGCTGGGCTTGGATCCCATTGAGGTTGAACTGAAAAACTATGTGGGTCTCGGCGATGTCTTCTGGGGACAGGGTCCGACGGTTAGATCGGTGATCAGGAGCTGCGGTGTCGAAGAACTCATCAAGAAAGGGTCAGAAATGATCGGCTGGCGCAACAGGGGCAGGCCTGAGGAAAAGAAGGGAGATATCGTGAGGGGCATCGGGATGGCCCGCGGTTTCCACACCTCAGGCGCTGGCGGCCCTCTGCCTGGCGAGGCGGTCGACTTCTCTGGGGCAATGATAAAGATAAACGAGGATGGGACGGTCGATGTCATCGCATCGCTGCAGGACATGGGCGGAGGTGCTCTTGAAGCTGGGTTGAGAATTGTAGCTGAGACATTGGGTGTGCCTCTTGACTGCGTTGAACTGGCACCGACCGACACCTGTACTTCGGTTTATGATGTCTGTCTGCACGCCACCAGGGGAGTCTACGTCGGCGGAGGAACCCTGAAGAAGGTTGCCGAACAGGTGAGACAGAAACTGCTGGAGTATGCTTCGAGAATTCTGGGAACCTATCCCCAGTACCTCAAGATCAGGCCTGATGAAAAACGCAAACAGGGAATAATTTACGCCGAGGGGATCAGCGGCAAAGAGATAACCATCAGGGAAGTGGCAGCAACCGCGAGGAACAAGAACTGGGGGACGATCGCCGCCGTGG
This sequence comes from Candidatus Hadarchaeum yellowstonense, assembly GCA_001515205.2. GTDB lineage: Archaea > Hadarchaeota > Hadarchaeia > Hadarchaeales > Hadarchaeaceae > Hadarchaeum > Hadarchaeum yellowstonense. Next base: position 63,608 of record LQMQ01000007.1, on the reverse strand, counting down.
ATAGCCTCAGGCAAGCTCAGTGTCCGCCAGCCTATACCGTTTACTTCCTTGAGGTCGAGGTGAACAAGAGGACAGGAGAGGTTAGGCCGGTGCGGGCCGTGGTCGGCGCCGACTGCGGCACCGTCATTGACCCGATCTATGCGGTTGCCCAGATTCACGGCAGCTTTTACCGCGGGCTCAGCTATGCGCTGTATGAGGACACCAGATACAACAGAAAAACGGGTGAGTTGACCAACAAGGGTTTCCTCTCCGGGTACAACATCCTCAAGGCCCCGGACATGCCCAACCCCGATGACGTCCAGGTCTTCTTCGCCAGCACCTACGAGGAGACCGGACCTTTTGGAGCCAAGGGGATAGGCGAGGCGGCGATAAACCCTGTGCCTGCGGTGGTGGCCAACGCAATTTACAACGCTATCGGTGTATGGATCAGACAAACTCCGATAACGCCTGAAAGGGTGCTAAAGGCTCTGAAGGAGAAAGGTGGTGAGTAAAATGGTGAACACTAGAATATTGGCGAGTGAGTTCGAGTACTTTGAGCCCAGAACAATTAACGAGGCGGTGAACCTGCTGGCCAAGTATGGCCAGGAGGCCAGGGTGCTCGCCGGTGGCTCAGACCTGATCGTGGACATGAAAGTCGAAAAGGTGAACCCCAAATATCTGATTTACATCGGCAAAATACCGGAGCTGCGTTCAATAGCGAAGGTGGGCAATGAAGTCGTGGTGGGTGCCAACGCAACCTTTTTTGACCTGATCAAGTCACCGCTGTTGCAGTCTTTTCCGATACTCCTTGAAGCCCTGAAGAGCATCCAGCTTGAGATCAAGATGATGGGAACCATCGGCGGGAACATCTGCAGTGCGGCTCCGACTGCCAGCACGGCAACACCGCTTTTGGTGCTGAACGCGTGGGTTAAAGTGGTCAGTGCTCGAGGATCTAGAACAATACCCATAGAAAAGGTGTATGTGGGCAACCGCAAAACATCGCTGGCCCCGGATGAGCTGCTTACTGAAATTCACCTCCCAGTGCTTGACAGCAGATATGGTACCGCCTTTGGTGAGATCAAGACGAAGATCAAGTTTGCTGTTGTCATCGGCCGGAGGGGAGATGTCTGTGAACACTGCAGGATAGCGATCGGCGGAGACGTGGAGGTAGCCAAGAGAGTGGAGAAGGCAGAGAAGCTGCTTGAGGGCAAGGTTTTCAACGAAAGAGCCATCGAGGAGGCCTGCGACGCGGTCGTGGAGGAGATAGACCCCGACAACTGGTACGTCAGGGAGGTGGCGAAGTATCTCTTCCCGAAAGTGGTTTGGGAGGCATGGGAGAAAGCAAGGTGATCTTTATGGAGGAAAGAAAGATTAGGTTAAAGGTAAACGGGAAGGATTGCGAGCTGAGCGTTAAGCCCAATGAACTTCTCTTGAATGTTTTGAGGAACAAGTTGGGCCTCACCGGCACCAAATATGGCTGCGGGACGGGCGACTGCGGCGCTTGCACGGTTTTGATCAACAACGAGCCTAGGCTCTCCTGTTTGACCTTGGCCGTCACTGTGGACGGGGCGGAGATCACGACCGTAGAGGGCCTAGCGACCAACGGAAAACTACATCCGATCCAAGAGGCTTTTGTAAAGCACGGCGCGATTCAGTGTGGCTTCTGTATTCCGGGAATAGTCATAATGGCAAAGGGGCTGCTGGACATTAATCCGAATCCGACCGTGGAAGAAATAAAGGAAGCCCTGAAGGGACATCTCTGCCGCTGCACCGGCTACATCAACATCATCAAGGCGATAAAGGCGGCGGCACTTGAGATGTCTAAAGGGTAAATGAGAATGGACAAGGTTAAGGTTCTTGAGGGCGGTCATGTAATTCAGGAGCTAACTGTAGAGGAAGCCCTAGAACTCATAAAGAAAAAATTCTACGAGGGGCAATCGGTCATCATCGACGGCATTTATGTTGATGCCACTGACATCGAGAGGGTCAAAAGGATGCTCGCTGAAGTAAAGGAGGGCATCTCCTTTTTCCCCTTGGTTGGCGGGGGTTAACTTCAGCGTCAGGGTGCCTAAGGCATTACCATGGCCATTACTGCCTTCTGCACGTGCAACCTGTTTTCTGCCTGCTCAAAGTAGAGCGAGCGCTCGTAGGTGTCAAGGACCTCGTCGGTGACCTCCTGTCCCCGGTCGGCCGGGCCGCAGTGCATGTAGTAGGCCTTGTTGGTCTTGTCCAGCAGTTCCATGGTGGTTATCCAGTTCTTGAACTTTGCCTGGTAGGCTGAGGCCCCCTCCTTGTCAACGGTCGGGTTGTAGGGCGGCACAAACTGTTTTGGCGACCAGGCCTTGGGGTAAACGAAGTCGGCTCCCTCAAAGGCCTCTTCCATGTCATTGCAGATCTCAAAACTTCCGCCGTATTTCTCCACGTTTTCTTGGCAGCTTTTGATGATGCTGTCCTCAAGCTCAAAGCCCTTGGGGTGGGCCAGCACCACGTCCATTCCCATTTGGGTTGTGATCAACACCTCGTTCTGCGGGACGGCGAGGGGCTTCAGGCCTCCGGAGTAGGCGTAGGAGACAACGAATTTCTTGCCCTCCAGTTTCGGTTCCACCGCCCGCGCCGCCTGCATGTCGGCCAAGGCTTGGAATGGATGGTGCATGTCGTCCTCCATGTTCAACACAGGAATATCGGCCCATTTGGCAAACTCCTGTACGACTCGGTGCCCGCGGCCGATGGTCCACTTGGCCGCGTCGCCGTAGATCCTGATGGCAATGGCGTCGCCGTAGCGGCTCAGGACCCGGGCCACGTCTGATATCGCCTCGGTGGCGTAGGGAACCATGTCCTCGGGCAGGGTCGGCGTGTAGAGGTCCTGAGGGCTGAGGAAGTGGGCATGTCCTCCCAGCTGGTAAATTCCCGCCTCGAAGGAGTTGCGCGTGCGGAGCGAGCGGTTGTAGAAGATCATGAAGAGCGTCCTGCCGGGAAGGTATGGTGTCGGTGTTCTCTTCTTGAACTTTTTCTTCAGGTCATCAGCAGCGTCGAGGATCTTTTTTATCTGCGCTTGGCTGAAGTCCTGAGTGTTGATAAAATCCTTTCCCCTCATGGAACCAACATATTTTGGTATGGGCATTCAAATCACTGAGAATAAAACTTTGTGTCAGGATTTAAACCTTTTTGAGCCCTCTGCCCCCGCGATTCAGCCGTTGAAGAAATCGTTGGAAAAATTAAAAGTCTTTATTCCGAGCGCCCCAAATTCTTGTGATGTCGATGAAGGGCCTGTTGCTGGACGTTGATTATGCTGAAGAGGAGGAGAAACCCAGCATAAGGCTATTCGTGAAAACTGGCTCAGAAGTATTGGTGGCCATCGACCCTGATTTTGAGGAGTATTTTTATGTTGTTTCAGATCACCCCGCCAAGGCCAGCAAGCTCATCGAGAAGGTGGAGGTGGAGGAAGACGGTGTTAGCATCAGGCCCAAGGGAGTTGAGATAGTTAAAAGGACCTTTCTAGGGAACGAAGTCGAAGCGATAAAGGTCTCCTTTTACCAGGCAAAGGATTCCTCCAAGTTGCGGCACAAGATTCGAGAGCTGCCGGGGGTCAGAGAAATCTACGAGTTCGATATCCCCCCGGCAAGGCGCTACCTTATTGATCGTGGACTAACCCCGATGGCGGGCGTTGAGTTTGACGGTAGAATTGAGGAGAGACAGGGGATCAAAACAGTAATCTTGGACTCCCCGCCGAGGCCGGCTCAGGTGGAGGAGCCCAAGCTGAATATTATGAGCTTTGATATCGAGGTCTACAATCCCACAGGAAGCGTCAGGCCGGACAAGGATCCGATAATCATGATCAGCTTGGCCGACAACAACGGGCTGAGAAAGGTCATCACCTGGAAGAATTTTGAGAGAAGTCAGGAATATGTTGAGGTTGTGGGCAGCGAGCGGGAGATGATAAAGAGGTTCGTTGACTTGGTGAAGGAGAGGGATGTCGACATCCTGCTGGGATACAACACAGATCTTTTCGACCTGCCCTACATTCGCAGCCGAGCCAAGCAGCTGAAGGTAAAGCTTGATCTGGGGCGCGACGGCTCCGAGCTGGTGGTGCGCAAGCGCAGGTTTGCGACTGCGTCTAAGATACGCGGCCGCATTCACGTTGATGTTTTTGCGATGGTGGATTTTCTCGCCACCATCGGGTCGATCAAGCTGATTCATTACTCGCTGGCCGATGTCTACCGCCACCTGCTCGGAAAGGAGAAGCCAGACTTTGAGTTCACCGAGATGGTGGACGCTTGGGAAAAGGGAGGCGATGCGGGCCGCAAGTTTTTGGAATATTCCATGTCCGATGCCGATGCCACACTGGAGGTGGGGCTGGAGCTGCTGCCTCTCTTTCTGGGGCTGACGCGTGTTGTTGGTCAGACGCTTTTTGATGTGCAGAGGATGACCCCGGGCCAGCTGGTGGAATGGCTGCTCGTGGCCGAGGCACACAGGATCGGCGAGTTGGTCCCCGGCAGACCCGTGGGGGAGGAATACGAGGAGAGGATGGAGGAAACTTTTGTCGGCGCCTATGTAATGGAGCCCGTCAAAGGACTTCACGAGAACTTGGTCGTTTTCGACTTCCGCTCCCTGTATCCCTCAATTATCGTCACCCACAACATCGATCCCTCCACTCTGAACTGCAAGGACTGCAAGCCGGGGGAAAGGGAGCAAGTGCCGGGTTTGGAGTATTACTTCTGCCGGCGCCGGAAGGGGTTCATCCCTGCAACCCTTCAGCGGATCATTGAGGAGAGGATGAAGCTGAAGGCGGAGCTCAAAAAGCTGGTCCGGGGCACCAAGGAATACCGTGCCCTCGACGCCCGGCAATGGGCCATGAAGATAGTCGCCAACTCTTTCTACGGTATGTTGGGCTATCCCCGGGCCCGGTGGTACTCCAAAGAGTGTGCCGAGAGCGTGACCAGCTTCGGCAGACACTACATCCATAAGACCATTGATATGGCGAGGGAGTTTGGCCTCGAGGTCGTCTACGGGGACACCGACAGCTTGCACTGTAAGCTGAATGGCAAGACGCGCGAGGAGGCCCTAGCTTTTCTGAAAAAAGTCAACGACAGCCTGCCGGGCATCATGGAGCTGGAGCTTGAGGGATTTTATCCCCGCGGCATTTTCATAACGAAGAAGCGCTATGCCATGATCGATGACGAAGGCCGCATGGTCGTCAAGGGGCTGGAATTCGTTCGCAGGGACTGGGCAGCGATAGCCAAGAAGACACAGGAGGAGGTGCTGAAGGCGATCCTGCGTGATGGCTCTCCCGAGAAGGCCGCAGAGATCATCAGGAAGACCACGCGTGATGTTTATGAGGGCCGGGTGAACCTCGAGGATCTGATCATCTACACCCAGCTCAAGATGCCCATCGAGAGCTACAAGGCGATAGGGCCCCACGTGGTGGCGGCAAAGCGCCTCAGGGAGCTGGGACATGAGATTGAGCCAGGCATGATGATTGCTTACGTTGAGGTCAAGGGCCCGGGAAGCATCAGCGAGAGAGCGGTGCCGGTGGAGGATTTCAAGGGCAGGGAATATGATCCTGATTACTACGTGGGCCACCAGGTCCTTCCCGCGGTCATGAGAATTATGGAAGTGCTGGGATACCGCGAAATTGACCTGAAATTTGAGAGGCAGCGGCAGGTGGGGCTGGATAGATTTATGAAATGAGAATTTCCCCATCTGACGTCAGGGACACCTCGAAACCTTTGGTCACGGAGCGCCCGTGGATTCTGTCCCCGGCCTCTTCTTTTATCTTGGCGATGATTTCGGCGGTCCCCAAGTTAACCCTGATCTTGGCAGTATCGGCGGCTTCAAAGATCCTTTGGGGCACCTGAAGGATGTCATCTCCCGGGTTGACGGTAATTGTCACCGGGGCCTTTAACCTTTCCACAAGCTTCAGGGTTCTTTCCGCCCGCGCGATGTTCTCCTTGGCCCGGCGTTCGATTATGCTGATATTGGCGCGGGAGGTGTTAAGCCTGCGGGCTATTTCAGCCTGCGTGAGCCCCCTCAGCCTGAGCTGGAGAACTCTTAGCTGGGACTCCGTGAGGAAGGTGTCCTCCATAAACCCCAAGTTTTAATTGGTGCCGCGCATTAAACAACTTTCGTTTGGTGATATGGTGTTGAGTCAAGAGGAACTGGAAAAATATCGGAAGGCAGGAAAGCTGCTTGCCGAAGTTCGCGAGCAGGTGAGGCCGCTGGTCAAGCCAGGGGTCAGCCTGATTGAGATAGCCGAGACAGCCGAGAGGCTCATTATGGAAAAGGGAGCCAAGCCAGCATTTCCCTGCAATGTTTCGGTTAATGAAGTGGCGGCCCACTACAGCCCACCCGCGGATGATGTTACCGTGATCAAGGAGGGAGACATGGTTAAGGTTGACATCGGAGCCCACGTGGATGGCTACATAGCCGATACCGCTTTCACGGTGGCGACGGGTGAGAAGGCAGAAATGGTTCAGGCCGTGGAGAAAGCGCTTGAAGCCGCGATTGCCATGGTGAGACCGGGAATAGATGTCGGCGAGATCGGCAGGGTGGTCGAGGAGACGGTAACTGCGGCCGGGTTCAAGCCGATACGCAATCTGACTGGGCACAGTTTGGCCCGGTGGGATCTTCACTCGGGGCTCACCATCCCCAACGTCAAGGAGACAACCGGGATGATTTTGAAGGCTGGCGACGTGCTGGCCATTGAACCCTTCGTCACGGATGGGGCCGGATTTGTGGAGGATAAAAAGGACCTTTACATCTTCCGATACTTGCGCGATGTTCCAACCCGCCTGCGCATGTCTCGGGAGCTTTTACGCGACGTGAAGCGAGATTACAATGGGCTGCCGTTCGCGGAGAGATGGCTAGCCAAGCGCATGTCAAAGTTGCGCCTCGAGTTAATCCTCCGGGAGCTGGTGGGTAGCGGCGCTTTCTGGCCCTACTATGTCTTGGCGGAACGTGCCAAGGGCAAGGTGGCACAGGCGGAGCACACCGTGATTGTCACCGAGACTGGGTGTGAAGTGACAACGCGTTGACGGTTACAAAATTTCCTCGAGGCTTTTGAGGTTGAACTTGGTGTTGGCGCAGCCATTTTTGGTCAAAAACACCGCTTGAGCCGGCAGATTCCTGCGCTTCAGCAGTTCTTCGACCTGTTTCAGCTCTTGGCTGCAGGCGACGCCCACCACGCCGTCGTAGTCATTTCTTCCTAGGATCTGCGACAGACAGGTCCCGCCAGGCAGAATGTATACATCGTAGTTTTTGTTTTTGCCGAGCTCCACCGCCATGTTGATCAGACAGTCGGGAGAACAGCCAGCGCAGATGTAGGAAGGCACGCTGGCGTCAAAGTGCGCCTGGCACCTGCCGTCAAGGTATTTTCTCGAGCAGTGGGGCAGAAAGAGCGCCCTTTTCTTCGTCCTCTGAAATTTTTCCCTTTCCAAGATGTTGTGAAAATGGATGTCGACAAGGTCCTCGATCAGTGTGGTAAAATCTGATAGGTTCAAGCCACCGATTTCTTGAATCCTCAATTTTTCAACCAGGTTTCTGATGGTTGTTGCGATCCTTTTGTGCATGTTTTTTTGATAGGCCATCTTGATCAGGGCCTTGTTGAATTCTTGGGGCATCCGCGAGAGGTCGAAGTTGAAATTGTAGGGCATATTTGCATCTCTGGAGCAAAGGTCTTTATAACTATTGATCGCGCTTTCATCTTAAATTGTAATTTAGTCGATGGTTTCAGCTTTAGCATCAACTGAACTCAACAATGATTCATTTCTTCAGGACAAACATCGCGTGGTCCTTCTCATAAGGGTCGAGGATCTTGGCGTCGATGATTTCCATTTCCCTCTCCAGCTTTTCCATCTCGTTTCTGAATATCTCGCGAGGCTCTTTGGTTACATCGATGCTGCGGGCCTTTAGCGATAGCATCGCGAAGCCGCCCTCCGGCAGAAAAATTCTCGCGTTGGCCAGCAGGATGTCGGTCTGGTCGGGCTGAGCGATATCCTGATAGACGACGTCGACTTTTTTGACCAGTGAGCAGTAGCTGTGCGGCTGTCGGGCATCGGCCAGTATCGGCAGCATATTCTTCCTCCTCGCGCAGACTCGGAGCAGGTCCCTTATGGGCCGGGAGGAAATTTCCACGCAGTAAACGCAGCCATTTAACCCCACGATGTCTGAGACGTGCGAGGAAGTTGTCCCGCTCGCCGCGCCGAGATAGAGCACCTGTCTTCCGGGAGCTATCGGGTTTTCCTTTAAATTTTTGACTATTGCCGCCGCGAGCTTGCTTCGGTAGGGGTCCCAGAGCCGGTATTCCACGCCGTTTATCTCGATGAGTCTCTCTCCATAAACCTGATTGTGGCGATCGAGATTTATCGTGGCCAGCTTGCGCGTGCCGTCGTCGAGTTCTATCCAGTAAACGGATTTGAAGCGTTCGTGCTCAATTGCTTTCATAATTCCTTCCTTATCGCTTTCTTGATGTTCGCGATTCGCGCCCTGAGTTCTGCCTCCAGTTTATCGCCCACGAATTCACCCGACATGGCGTCGACTCTCGCCGCGATGGCAACTTTTCCGGAAAGGGCCCGCGCGATTTTTCCCCGCAGTTTCTTCGGGGCTCCGCGAACCTCCGGATACTGGAAGATCACGCCGTGCTTGGGTGGGCTGCCCTTTTTCTTTAATGCTCGGAAAAGCGCCTTTTCCGCCCCGAGAACTTGGATGGTGCTCGCCGGCATGCGGGAGAGTTCCTGCAAGCCGCCGGCGATTGCAATCAGTCGCGCCCCGATAGCGCTGCCGACCACTGCGCGCAGGTTGGGAGCAATCTGAGACATCAGTCCATCGATGTAATCAGCTATCTCTTTTCTGAGGTCGTGGAGTTCAAGTATCTCCTTGCAGGTCCTTCTCAACGAGCTTAAATCTATTTCATCAAATTGTGCCCCCAAGGAGTTGGCTGCAGCCTCGGCTATCTTTTCCGATTCCTCTTCAGACAGCCCCGCCGCTTTCATGATGGCCTCTTTGGTGAATTCGCTGCGTTGGCCGAGTGCCATTATCAGCTTAATATAGATCTCGTGGTCGGGAACAAGGTGGTCAAGCTCGGGGAAGTGGATGGAATACCATTCCCGTACACGCCCTATCAGAATGTTGGTAAATTTGTCGATATCGTCAAGTAGACCAATTGACTGAATGATCAAGCTGTCTCGCTGGGCTGCCTCGGTGCGGAGCTTGTGGCGGGTGAGGATGAAGTTCACTTCGCGGGCGAAATCGTCAACTCCTTCAAAGCCGATTTCCTCGGCGATGTCCTGAAGCTTCTCTCGCAGCATCGATCCCGCCACGTTCGGTATCAAAACCTCGAACTTTGCTTTTTTGAACTCCTCCTGAAGTTTTTCGGCCAGTGGTTTGGACTCCAAGGTGAACTCCCGATGGCCCTTTCTCATCAGCTCGGTGATGAGCCCGCGGTGTTCCTCGGTCGGAGTTCCCATCTGAATGCTGGCAATTTTTCCCGCCACTTCTGCGTGGTCGCGCGGGAATTCTCTAAAGGCGATAATTTTGCCCTTATCATCAAAAGCGAAGACGCCCAGCACACTTTCGGCAATATGGAGCGGCATAGCCCACCAGCCTAAGTTTCACCCCGCCTTCTATAATAGCTTAATTCTCGACAGTTCTGGTTTCATCCTTGGAGGCGAAGGGCCCTTTCAAGCCTTCTGTTCACTACCTCCCAGTTGACATTTTCCAGAAAGGCGTCCAGGTAAGGTGCTCTCTTCGGCCCATAGTCGACGTAATAGGCATGTTCGTAGACGTCAAGCACCAGCAGGGGAATTGCGTTGCTCAGGTTGTAGACGTTGTGGGCATCCAGCCCGTTATTGATCAATCTTCCCGTGCTCAGATCAAACACCAGAAGAGCCCAGCCCCTGTGGGCAGTTCCGCAGGCCTTGAAGTCCTCCTTCCATTTTTCCATAGAGCCGAAATTTTTGTTGATCATTTCAGTCAGTTTTTCGCCGGGCTTGGTGCCCCTGCCGTTTTTCAGGTTTTCAAAGTACAGCTCATGCAAAACGACTCCCATGTGATTGAATGTTTCCTCGACCTTGAGAGCCCGGTACTCGCTGTAGTTCTGGTTGGCCTTGCTCCTGTCGGCGGTTTCCAGTTTCTCCAAAATCTCGTTGAGCTTGTTCACATATCCCTTGTAGTGGGTGTTGAAGTGAAAGTCGATCTGTTTATCCGAAATTCCAATCAGGCCCGTGGGCTTCAACTCCTCCCTCGGTTCTATCTTTTCCAAAATTCCACCCCCAATGAATTTTCTTCTCCAGTCCTTATATCATTCGCGCTTTCGTCATCCGAAAAATTTCAAATTCAAGCCGCCAGCATATTTTAATTATCGCAGAGGCATTTTAGTGTTGGTAGGAAAAATGGTGAGAAAAGTCGGTATAAACGGCTTTGGTAGAATCGGCCGAGTTTTTTTGAGAACCGCCTTGGCCGATGAAGAATTCATGAAGAGGTTTGAAATAGTCGCAATAAACAGCCCGTCTCCAGCAAAGACCTACGCCCACCTGCTAAAATATGATTCCGTCTTTGGGGTATTGGAAAACAAAGTTGAGGGAACGGAAAACTCGATCATCATCGATGGAAAGGAAATAAAAGTATTGAATTACAAGGACCCCGCGGAAATTCCTTGGGGGGACCTGGGCGTTGAATATGTGCTGGAATCTAGCGGTAAGTTTAACGATCGGGCGAGCATCAGTAAGCACTTAAACTCCGGCGCCAAAAAGGTGCTCATTTCCGCCGCAATAAAAAATCCTGACGTGATGATAGTGCTGGGGGTTAATCAGGAAATTTACGATCCCCAGCGGCACCACATCATCTCCATGGCTTCCTGCACCACTAACTGCTTGGCGCCGATGGCCAAGGTCCTCGACGACAAATTTGGCCTGGAGAGAGGACTGATGACGACCTGCCACGCGGTGACTAATGATCAAAGAGTCCTGGACCTTTCGCACAAGGATCTGCGGCGGGCCAGGTCTGCAATGACCTCGATAATACCCACCACGACGGGCGCCGCCACGGCGATAGGCATAGTTATCCCCAAGCTGGCGGGGAAGCTGGACGGAATTGCACTGAGAGTCCCCGTCCCCGATGGCTCCATAACCGACTTAACGGCTGAGTTAAAAGCGGAAGTGACGGTGGGTGAGGTAAACCAAGCCTTCAAGGATGCCGCCGCCGGTGAGCTGAAGGGCATCTTGGATTACACCGAGGACCCCATAGTTTCAGCTGACATCGTTGGCAACCCTCATTCCTGCATAATTGATGGCGGAAGCACGATGGTGCTGGGTAAGAGGAGTAATTTTGTCAAGGTCTTCGGCTGGTATGACAACGAGTGGGGGTACTCCTGCAGGCTGGTGGACCTGTTCAAATTTATGGATTCCAAGGAGCGTTAGCAAAAACCTTATATTTTTAGGATTGGGCGATAATAGTCATATACAGGTGATTTTATGGAGATAGTCTTCGGCTCAGAGCGGCTCAAGCGTGGGTTCGCCAAGATGCAGAAGGGCGGAGTTATCATGGACGTAACGAATCCAGAGCAGGCCATCATCGCTGAGGAGGCCGGGGCCGTGGCCGTCATGGCGCTCCAGGCGGTTCCGGCAGACATTCGAGCCTCGGGTGGGGTCGCGCGCATGGCAGATCCGGCGATAATCGAGGCCATAATGAACGCAGTGACGATACCCGTCATGGCCAAATGTCGGATCGGTCATTTTGCCGAAGCCCAGGTACTTGAGGCTCTGGGCGTGGACATGATCGATGAGAGCGAGGTGCTCACGGTGGCTGACGAGGAGGCCCATGTGGACAAAAGAAAGTTCAAGGTTCCATTTGTCTGTGGTTCACGTGATCTGGGGGAGGCCCTGAGGAGGATCAACGAGGGCGCCGCGATGATCAGAACAAAGGGTGAGGCCGGGACAGGGAACATCGTTGAGGCCGTGAGGCACATAAAAGTCACCAAGCGCCAGATAGCGGAGCTGGCCGGGATGAGTCGTGACGAGCTGGAGGCAAAGGCCCGCGAATATCGCGTGCCTGTGGAGCTGGTTGAGGAGACGGCAAAGCTTCAGAGGTTGCCCGTCGTCTGGTTCTGCGCCGGAGGGATAGCCACCCCCGCCGACGCCTCATTGGTCATGCAGATGGGTGTGGATGGAATATTCGTCGGCTCCGGTATCTTCAAGTCCAGTGACCCCGCGAGGATGGCGAGGGCAATAGTCGAGGCAACCCGCTACTATGATGATCCTGAGGTCGTCTTGGAGGCCTGCAAGAACCTGCCGACCCCGATGAAAGGCATTGATGTCAAGATGCTAAAGCCGGAGGAAAGGCTGCAGGTCAGGGGCATTTAGGCGCCCAGATTTTTGAGAGTTTAAATCCAGAGCATCTGGAGCATCAGATGTGCCACTAGAACTGCCAGTATCGTCGGAGCTAGGCTGATCTTCAGGTAGTCCTTCAGCCTCACCCGGTGTCCTCTTTTTTCAAGCAAGCCGGCAGCAAAGACGTTTGCCGTTGCACCAACCAGGGTAAGATTTCCGCCGATGCCCGTGCCGACCAGAGTTCCGTACATCAGCGCATAGGTGAGGCTACCGCCACCCAAAGCCAAAGCAGCACCTCTGGCCACCGGGAGCATAAGCACAGTGAAGGGGACGTTGTCTATAAAAGAGGACAGGGCAACCGAGAGCCAGACGAAGATGGCCAGAGTTAACACGGGATTGTTAAGGCCGAGGCCACCGATGGCCTTGGCAAGATCTCCGAGTATGCCGACTTCATCAACCGCACCTATCACGATGAAAATGCCGATGATGAAGAAAAACGAGTTCCAGTCGAATTCTCTCACCATTTTTGGTAGATCTCTGAAGCCCAGGATTAAGGAGAGCAATCCAATGATCACGCCGATGACTCCCGGGCCGACCCCTAGATAGGAATTCAGGGCGAGAGCGGTCACTCCAGCGATGAAAACCACGGTGGGCAAATAGTTCGTCTTGATTTCCTCCTCTTCCAGTTGGACTCTGGTTTTCATTTTTTTGAAGTGGCAGAGGTAAAGGGTGGCGAGTCCGACTAAAGCAGCGACGATTGAGATTACTCCCAGGCCAATCCTGCTCTGGAACCAGTAAAAATCCAAGAAGGACATCCCCGCCTCGGAGGCCAGTATTATTGCCGGAGGATCAGCTATCATCGAAACCGTCGTCACCATGTTGGAGCTGATGGCAATGGAAATCAGGTACAGCAGGGGCGAGGATTTGGTCTTTCGGGCAACCTCCAACGCTATCGGCGCCATTATCAAGACCACCCCGACATTTTCCAGAAAGCTGGAAAGAAAGGCGGTTATCGCACATAGGGCGAGGAGAGCCACCCCCTCGTTTTTTGTGTGGTGGAGCACGTGTCTGGCTAGATGTTTCGGAACCCCGCTTTCAGAAAAAACGATTGAGAGCATCATGAAACCCCAGTAGATCCCTAGGACATTCCAGCGGATTGAGTTCAACACCTCCTCGGGCGTCATCGCCTTGGTGGGCAGGAGGAGGAAAATTAGGAGAGCGGCGGAGGAGATCCCGACATAGGCGAGCTTGACCTTTCGTGAGATCGCTAGCCCGTAACAGGCAAGGAAGACCAACAGCACGATCAATTTCAGGTTAAAGTCGATCAGCTGTTCACCCTTCTTAAATACCCCATCGAGCTTTAAAGCAGCACTTTTTCAAGGGTCGGTTCTTCAAACTCCGTGGCAAATGTTTTATCCTTGGAGAGCAGGCTAGCCCTGAGGGGTATCAATTTTTATTAATGAAAATATCTCGTAGTTGTTTCCAATAGTTTCCCTTCCTTTGAGGTAGCCAAGCTCGATGAGGAAGCCGATGCCCACGACCTTTCCCCCTAGCTTTTCCACAAGCGCGATGTTGGCCTTCATCGTGCCGCCGGTTGCCAGCAGGTCATCGACGAGCAGAACGTTTTGTCCCGGTTCTATGGCGTCTTCATGAATTTCAATGGTGTCGGTCTCATATTCCTTTTGGTAGGTGTAGTCCATGCAGGCGGCGGGCAACTTTCCCTTTTTTCTGATGGGGACGAAACCGGTGCCGAGTTCGTAGGCCAGCGGTGCGGCGATGATGAAACCCCTCGCCTCGTTGGAAACCACCACGTCTATTTTTTTGTTCCTGAAGTGCTCGGCCATGAGCCTGATTGATTCTCTGAAGGCAATCTTGTCCTTCAAGAGAGGGGTGATGTCCCAGAAAACCACGCCCTTGAACTCGGGTATTCTCCTGATTTTCGATTTGAGATCCAGCAAGGATTCACCTCCTTTCAGACGAAGGCGTTCTGCAGAGCATTTTTACATTCGCAGTTTCTTTCCCTTGGCATTATCGCCACGGTTTCAGCGACTAAACGCCTGACTTTTTCTAGATTATTTTTCATCGTCTTTAAAACCTCTTCAGTACTTACCGGATGTTCTTTCCAGACATCGTAGTCGGTAACGGTCGCTATGGAGGCATAGCAGATCTCGGCCTCGCGGGCTAGGACGCATTCTGGGACCAAAGTCATTCCGATGACATCCGCCCCCCAGCTCTGGAACATCCTGGATTCCGCCTTGGTGGAAAACCTTGGCCCCTCAATGCAAACATAAGTTCCCTTGGGATGGGCTTCGATGCTGGCTCTCCTTGCCGCTTCCATTAAAGTTCTCCTGATTTCAGGGCACATGGGTTCGGCCACGGAAATGTGGCATACTTTCTCGGCAGTGTAAAAAGACTGCTCCCGCCTGGTTGTCCGATCGATAAATTGATCCACGAAGACAATGTCTCCTGGACGGTATTCCTCCCTCAGGGAGCCCACGGCCGATGGCGCCAGGATCCTGGTCACACCAAGCTTTTTCATCGCGAAAATGTTTGCCCGATAATTGATGTCGGTCGGTCTTATCGTGTGTTTTTTCCCGTGGCGGGGGAGGAATGCCACCTTTCTCCCGTTTAGCTCTCCAAGGGTTATGCGATCAGAGGGCAGTCCATAAGGGGTTTCAATCTCGATTTCCTCGATGTTTTTGAGAAGTTTCGGGTCGTAAAGACCGGTGCCACCTATTATTCCAATTTCAGCCATCATGTCAACTTATCTCTCGATTACAGCCTATAAAAATAACTAACCTTTCAAACCGAGCTAGTAAAAACCGTCAGTCCTTTTTTACTGATGTTTTCAATGGCGGGCCCGTCGGGATTTGAACCCGAGTCCTAAGCTCCGCAGGCTCATGTCCTATCCAGGCTAGACTACGGGCCCATTTATCAATTCTCTTTCAAGTTTTAATCAGATGGGGTATATTTTTAAAGGGATTGAATAAAAAATAGACAAGCGTTGATTTTCCAATTCAGCAGCTCAATGCATCACTGGGAGTAATGCCCTGAGGATGAGATGTCCTTTTTATAGGTGTGGCAACCAACGATTATGGCGAGAACATGGTTAACGTGTGCACATCCTGCAATCGCGATATAGCTCAGGGCGAGATCGTCGTCAGGTTTCCCTGCCCGAAATGCGGCGCGGTGGAGATCTTGCGCTGTGCTAAATGCCGGCGGCTGAGCAACTCTTACCGCTGCCCCAACTGTGGTTTTACTGGGCCTTGAGGTGTTCAGATGGCGGAAGTTGCTGTTACCCTGCGGATCATGCCGGAGAGCGCGGAGATTGATCTTAAAAAAATGGAGGCGGAGATCAGGAAGCGCGTCAGGGTGCATTCGGTTTCTCGGGAACCAATCGCTTTTGGATTGGAGGCTCTGCAGGTCGTCGCGATCGTTGAGGATGCGGCGGGAGGGACAGAGCCTCTGGAAAATGAACTCTCGAAAATCCCCGGTGTGGGAAATATTCAGGTAACCGGCCTTACCCGACTTCTTTAATTGCTCGGTTTTAGATGGGACAGACAGATTAAAATTGGCAGCAAAGGATTAAGCCTTGGAGAAAGGACGGGGCGAAACCTTGACGAAAAGCGTTGAAGAGGTCAGGGCCGAGATACCGTTTTTGCGCACCGGGATCATATACCTCGACAATGCCGCGACAACTCCCACTCCGGAGCCGGTAATCGAGGCAATGCTTGATTATTATCATGAGTACAGCGCAAACGTGGGAAGGGGTCTCCACCGCGCTGCTAAGAGAGCCACTGCAGAGTTTGAATCGGCCCGGGAGAAAATTGCTCGGGTAATCGGAGCGAAGTCTAATGAGATCATCTTCACGAAGAACACAACCGAGGCCATAAACCTTGTGGCCCGGGGACTTGATTTCCGGAGGGGTGATAAAATTATAACCACGGTTTTCGAGCATCACAGCAACCTGCTTCCTTGGCAGCAGTTGGAGCGGGAGCGAGGCGTGAAGCTGGAGATAGTGGGAAGTTCCAAGGAATGCCTCCTTGACCCCGCTGAGTTTGAGGCAGCGATTGACAAAAACACTCGCCTTATTGCTACCCACCACGTTTCCAACGCTATCGGGAGCATTCAACCGGTCGAGGAGATTGGAAAGCTGGCCCAGGAAAACGACATCATCTACTTGGTGGATGCTGCGCAGTCGATTGGACACATGCCCGTCGATGTCGGTAGACTTCACTGCGATTTCTTAGCGGCTCCGGGCCACAAAGGGCTGCTGGGACCGCAGGGGACAGGGTTCCTCTTCGCCCGCGAGGAGAGGATTCGGGAGCTGGCGCCACTTTTGACTGGTGGAGGTATTGTGGATGATGTGGAGCTGCATGCTTCAAAACTGGTTGAGCCTCCCCAGCTTTTCGATGCGGGGACGCCGAACATTCCGGGTGTCATTGGCTTGGGCAGGGCATGTGAGTATGTGATGGACATAGGCATCGAGAAGATTGCCGAGAGGGAGAGAAAGTTAATTGAGCTCATGCTCGCTATCGAAGAAAACAGCAGGGTTAAAGTCTACGGCCCTAGAGATCTGGAACGGCGTGGAGGCGTGGTCAGCTTCAACGTCAGCGGGCTCGGACCCCATGATGTGGCCTCAATGCTGGATGAACTGGCCAAGATCGCCGTCCGCTCGGGGCACCATTGTGCTCAGCCAACGATGCGGCACCTGCGGGTTAACGGCACCGTCCGGGCTTCGGTTCACTTTTTCAACTTAGAGCAGGAAATCGAGAAATTCGTGGAAGTTGTGGAGCAAATAGCTAGAGAACTTGGCACCTGATCACAGCGACCATTTCTCTGAGAGGAGCATTTTCAACTCATCGATTAACTTCAGCCTCGTTCTCTCCTCCGGAGGATGGAATCTTTCCCCCAGCATTGCCCTGACCACATAAACGACGCCCCCCGCCAGGGCTTCTAGGTCGTAGCCTCCTTCCAGCAAGAAGACCACCTTGCCCTCACAGAACTTTTCTGCCTGAGTTATCACCATGGTGGTCAGCCAGCCGTAAGCTTCTGTGGAGAGACGCAGGCCAGTCAGGGGGTCATCAAAATGGGCGTCAAATCCTGCGGAAACCGCGAACAACTCTGGCCTGAATTTTTCGCAGATGGGGACGAATATCTCCCGCATCACCTCACCGTACTCGATGTCCCCGCTGCCGGGCTCGAGCGGAACGTTAACTTTGAAACCCCTCCCCTTATCTTCACCGATTTCATCAGGGAAGCCGGTTCCAGGATAAAGTGTTAACGGGTGCTGGTGCAACGACATGTACAACACGCTGGGATCGGCGTAAAATATTTCCTGTGTTCCATTTCCGTGGTGGGCGTCAAAGTCGAGCACGAATATCCTCTTCAGCCTGAAATCTCGCTTCAGGCGTTCGATCATCACCGCGATGTTGTTAAAGTAGCAGAACCCTCCACCGTGATTCCGGCAGGCGTGATGCCCGGGCGGCCTCACCAGAGCAAAAGCATTTTTGAACTCGCCAGACATCACGAGTTCACCTGCTTTGATCGAGCCACCAGCGGCGAGTAGTGCCAGTTCAAAGGTGTTCTTTTTCGTCGGAGTGTCGCCGTCGATCGGCCTTTCGAGCGCGCTCATTTTTTCTACAAGCGAGATGTAATCTGGGTCGTGGACCAGCGCGATGTCATCACGTTCGGCCGGTCTGGGCTCAACTATTCTGATCTCCGGCGAACTCCAGAGGCTGAATCTCTTTAAGCCATTGACGATGGCCTTCAGCCTTTCCGGCCTCTCCGGATGGCCCATGCCGGGGTTGTGCTCCAGATATTTGTCAGAATATACCAGAGCGGTTTTCATGGTTCACTTCTCCACAACTTTAACTTGCTTGATGAGTAAATATCCGTTGCTTCCACACCAGACCTTTTCCACTTCGATGGGTTCAATCCTTTTTTTGAAAATGGGGGCGTCTAAAACAAAGCTTTCGTACTCCCCACCTTCACCACTTGGATTTATCCCCTGTCTCTTGCTCAGCCTTTCCAATTCATCGACTGTGGAGGCATCGATTTTTCTGCCCAGCCAGCTCTGGTCAAA
Source organism: Candidatus Hadarchaeum yellowstonense (assembly GCA_001515205.2). Lineage (GTDB taxonomy): Archaea > Hadarchaeota > Hadarchaeia > Hadarchaeales > Hadarchaeaceae > Hadarchaeum > Hadarchaeum yellowstonense. The sequence goes on along the minus strand of LQMQ01000007.1, from coordinate 45,224 downwards.
TCCCTGCGCGGCCACGCTGATGATGATGGCCTCAAAGCCGGCGTCTATCATCTGGTGAAGGAGTTCGATGGGATCAGACCCCCACAGCGGTGTTAGCGAGACCAGTCCCAGTTCTTTGGCGATCAGGTCAACCCGGTTTTTCTGGTAGGAGCTGGAGATGCTCCCGCTGACGACTCCATCGATCTCCCCCCTTATCCCTGCGATGGCTTCCTTGAGGTCGTTCAGCTCTCTTTCCCTCTCACCCGGCGTTGGTTTCAAAATCTGTTTGATCCCGATGGCTTCCGCCTGATATCTCGTGGCGTTGATGTTCACCGAATGAAACATCCAAGAATAAGGGTTTTTGGAGGCCATCGTGAGGAGATATTTCACCTCAAGGCCTTCTTTTAGGGACAGGTAGGTGGCGTAGGTGGAGTCCTTACCGCCGGTGAAGAGCACGGCAACTCTCATCTTCGCACGACCAATCAGGAGGGTTTAATTTCAACTTTAAATAGATAGATTCAGAGTCAATTGTGGTGCTTCGGTTGAAAAGGCCGGCGTTAGCGATAATTCTTCTGGTAGCCGGGGTCTTTTTAATGCTCGAGGGGTCCAAGCTTTACGCCAGTTCATTTTGGACAGATCTGGCCATGCTGGTTGTCGGTATTGTTTTTACGATATCCTATCTGCCGCTCATCGGCGATAGTTTGAAAAAAAGCTTCGGCGGCAATCCCTCGACAACCTACATCCCTATTCTGGTGGCATTGGGCGCAGGATTGCTCTGGCAAGCTGGCTTTAGAATACTCGCTTTGACCGACAGGGTGGCGTTTGCCATCATTGGAGCGACGCTGGTCGTTGTCTCTGCAATTTACCTCCGCCGCGCCATGAAATCGCGGTCAAAATAATTTAGTCAAATGATGAGCGCTTTTGTCATCAATATACCCCTCGGTTGAAGTGACCCGTGGTATAGCCCTTCTTTATTTCTCTGTCATCGAATGGTTCAAAATTTAGTATTTTTCGATAAATGCGGATCCAACGAGCAGCGTTTTTCTCGACATCGATGTAAAAATATTTTATGCCAGCTCTGACGTAATCGCGGGCCTTGTTAAATAGCCCCAGCTGGCTTGCGTTGAGGATCTCCGTTAAACCATGGTTGTCTCTGACTCGGAAACGTCTGCCCTCTTCATCGATCAACTCCTTGGCCTTTAATTTCTGCTTGCTGGTCATCAAAATTATGTCCCCGTGGATCATCACGATGAAGCGCTTATTTTTGAGGGAAATTGTCTCCTCAAAATTTAGCTCTGGCGAGATGATGGGGATGCCGGGATAACAGTTCAGGTCGATGTCGTTGAAGCAGTTGAAGGAATAATCTAGGTGAATGGTGACTCCATTTAATAGCTTCAGCAAGCCCCGGTTCCCCACCAAGGCACCGTCAGGCTTTATCTCTTTTATTTTTTCAGCGACCTCGACCAGCTGTTTGTCTGAAAGTATCCTCGGGGTGTAGACAAAAAATCTTGAACGCTTGAGCCGATCTTTCACCTCCAGGCTGTCTTCCTTTAGGACATCGTAGTAGATCACATCGGCTCCAGCCCTGTCGGCGGCTAGTGCCTCATTTTTGTCGTAGGTCTTGGCAAAAATTTTGACTTCCGAGGTGTTCTCAACGACTTTGAAATCCGGCAGCCTGATTTCAGTCCTTCTAATCACACCCTTTACTGGTTTTATTTCCTCCCCCAGTTCCAACTTCATGTCAACAGAAGAGGTCTTGTAAACAGGGGTACCGTCGCCCGCGCCGTAGGTGTTTATCTCAACTTCATCTCCGGCAAAGGCCTCTTTTACTTCCACCCCATCCTTTAAGATTTTCCTTACCGTGTAACCCTTGATGTCATCACCAACCCAAAGGGCCACGCCATCTCCAACTTTCAACCCTGATCTAAGCTTTAACTTGCCGCCCCTGAGTTCGCCCAGGAACAGCCCTCGATTCATGGGCTTCTTAGGGTCCACAACGTTGTCGCCAAAAGCAAATCCGGTGGTGAAACCCCTGTTGAAGACCACCATGAGCTCTTCAATGTCCTTCTGGTCAATGTTGAATTCCCCTCGATAATAGGCGTCAATGTATTTTCGGTAGATGCGCCCCACGGTGGCCACATAAAGAGGGCCCCTCAGCCTGCCTTCCACCTTCAGGGCAACAACCCCGGCTTTAATTAGCTCTGGCAGCTTGGGCAAGAGGCAGAGATCCATGGTGCTCAGCGGATATTGGTTGTTATACTTCTTCCGACATGGCTGGGCGCACATCCCCCGATTTCCGCTTCTGCCCCCGGCAATTGAGGAGAATAAGCAGAGCCCACTGTAGCTGAAACACAGGGCACCATGGACGAACACCTCGGTGGGGAATTTTTGTGCCAGGGCCTTTATCTCATCGTAACTCAGCTCTCTCGCAAGTATAACTCGTTCGACGCCATCTGGTACGGAGTGGCTGTTGACGATCGTCGCCTGAGTGGAGAGGTGTATCTTCAGATCAGGGAAGTTCTGCTTGATCAGGGGAATGAAGCATGGGTCTTGGATAATGATGGCATCGGCATCGGCAGAGTAGGCGACGTTTATTAACCTGAAGTATTCCCTGAGTTCATCGTTTTTCACCAAAGTGTTGAAAGCGACATAGGCCCTGACGTTATTGTTGTGGCAGTGGCGGATGGCGCCGAAGACATTTCTTTCGTTAAAGTTTTCCGCCAAAATTCTTGCGTTGAATTTGTCCAAGCCGAAGTACACTGCGTCAGCACCGTTTTTCACCGCAGCCCGGAGGCAAAGTTCGTTTCCTGCGGGCAGCACCAGTTCAACCTTTTCCATACAACCGATTATTGATCAGCAGTTTGTAAAAGGCTTGGCGAGGATCGCCATCGGTGTTGTGATAAGCAGTAGCTGAAGCAAATATTTGGGTAAATACGCATTAAAATCGGGTGAACCCATGGATGTTTCGCCAGGTATTGCGTTGGGTCTAGTGGCAATGCTCTGCTGGGGTACTGCGGATTACTTTGCCGCGAAGGCAATTAGAAAGGTGGGGGTGTTCAAAACCCTTTTCTGGGGGCAGACGATCGGTCTTTCATTTTTATTTCTGGTACTGGTATCGCTGGGAGCTTTCATGCCATCTCCCTCCACGGTCGCCCTCATTCTGATCACGGGCCTTCTTAACGTGGTCGCCTGCCTGGCCTTTTACAGGGGCCTGCAGCTGGGGAAGGTCTCGATAGTCAGCCCGATCTCGGCTTCATGGGTAGTGGTCACGGTTATTCTGAGCTTGATTTTTCTTGAGGAGAGCCTGACCTCCCTGCAGGCCGCCGGCGTTGTTCTGACGATATCGGGGGTTTTTCTAACATCCTTCAAATTGCATGATCTGTTGAGGCTCAGGTTGCGAAATCTCGCCGCCGGGGCAAAGTTTGCGGCTGTATCCATGCTGGCTTGGGGTTTGCACTATGTCTTCATTGACCAGCTTGTGGCCGAACTCGGCTGGTTTTTGCCCATTTTTTCAGTAAAGGCAGTTACGGTATTCAGTTTAGCGTCGTACTCAAGAATGGCCGGGAAAGAGGTTTCATTCCCCAAAAGCGTCGCAAGAATGGTCCTTGTCGTTGGTGGTTTGGAGGCAGCCGCTTTCTTGGCTTATGGGGCGGGAGTGGCGTCGGAATTCACGGCTGTCGTGGCTCCGGTCGCCGCCTCTTTTCCCATGGTTACCATCATGCTGGCGCGGATATTTTTTCACGAATTGGTGGAAATAAATCAAAAGATAGGCATCGCAGCAGTTTTGACGGGATTGATCCTGTTATCGTTGTAAACTAGTCTATCAGCTTTAACCTCTTCAAGCCATTGATGATCTGCTCCGTTATCAGTTCCGGGGGAGCGTCCACGGAGTTGCAGGTGACCGTTATCACCGGGACTCTGCTTTCGTAGTACTTCAACAAGGGCTCGGTCTGCCTTTCGTATACCCGAAATCTCTCCTCGATGACAGATTCCCTGTCGTCGTCTCGCTGGAAAAGTGGTCCACCGCATTTGTCGCAGACGCCGTCGACCTTCGGCTTCAGGACTAGCAGGTTGTAGATTTCACCGCAGTTCTTGCAGGTCCTTCTCGCCGAAAGCCGTTTCACGATGATTTCCTTCGGCACCGAGAGGTTGATGCAGGCATCTATCTTCACAATTTTGTCCAGTGCTTTCGCTTGTTCCAGCGTCCGGGGAAACCCATCCAGGATGAAACCGTTTTTGCAATCGGGTTGTTTAATCCTTTCCTTGATAACATCAATCACAATTTCATCGGGGACTAGCTGGCCGCTGTCCAGATATTTTTTAATTCTTTTACCAAGTTCAGTTTCCTCCTTGATCTCCTTCCGGAATATATCGCCGGTGGAAATGGCCGGGATGTTCAATTTGGCTTTCAGCCTTGTTGTTTGGGTACCTTTTCCGGAGCCAGGTGCTCCCAGAATTATTAGGTTCATTTTCGCCCTCCGGTCGTCTCTTTGGTTCAACAACCTATTTGAGCGCCCCTTTAATAACCTGTCGCGGCTTGACTTCCAGCGAAAAAGTTATTGAAATTCTGGGTGCATCCGTTACTGGGGGGTGATCGGATACTGGAAATAATAATTTTCATCTTGGGGATGCTGCTGGGAATAGTGCTGTGTTATCTCTACCTGCGGGGACAATTGGCCGCCCAGCTTGAACGCTGGAAACTTGAGTTCGAGGAAAGGATCCGGCAGGAAGTTCTGGAAAAAAGCCGTGCCATACTGAAGGGCAAGATAGGTGAGCAGCTGGCGCCGCTTCTGCCCCTGTTCCGGCATGAGCCCGCCGATGCCAGGTTCTTGGGCTCTCCCGTTGATTATGTGGTGTTTGACGGGTACAAGGAAGGAGAGCCGAGGGGCGTTACTTTCGTTGATGTTAAAACTGGCAAGAACGCGGCCCTTACCCCGCTGGAGAGGAAGCTCAAGGAAGTCATTGAGCAGGGAAAAGTGACCTGGGAAACAATTCACATCGGGGAGCTGGAAGGCTAATACTTTAACAATCCCTAAAACTGGATTTGCCGCCGGATGTTTTTACAGACCAAGAGCTGTTAAAACACTTTCTCTTATTCCGGCGAAGAAGAGTATGCAGGGAAACATGAGCACCCCCATGGCATGTGTTCTCTTGATATTGGCCGCGGCTGGCAAGATCCCCAAGGCCGTGGCGGTCGCCAGCACGATGATACCCGCCAGGCCAGAGCAATAAAGGGTGAATATCACCATAAAAGCGAGAACGGCGAGACAGAGCCAGCGGTAGGGGAACCGGTCCATATGCTTCGCGGCGAGCCGCCCCAGCGATAGCTGCAGGATGGCGGCAATCCCCCCGGCAAACAAAGCCACGCCGATTATCAAGGGCGGATTAACACTGCTGGCATCCATTATTTTGCCGACGGCGACGGCAGCACCGCTTCTGGCCCTCCCAATCGCAAAGATGGCGATGAATGAGAAAATGGCCTTGGATATGTTCACGCTGCTCACGGAGATCAGAAATTCCTCCGTGCCCCGTGAGCGGGTAATCAATTGAGCCAGGACGGTCCCCTGCGATGGCCCGATGCTCGGCACAATCCCCGTGAAGGCCCCCGCCGCGGTTCCAGCACAGATGGGCCTGATGCAGGCACGAATGTCTACCGGTTCCTCGTCCAGGTGCTGTTCTGGGATGGTGCTGCAATGTGCGATGCTGGGCAAAAGCACGCTAGCGCCGAAAAGACCTGAAAGAAGCGGTAAGAGAGCAGCGTCAGCAGGCATAAGGTTGGTTCCGAGCGACAGCAGACCAAGAAAACCGGACAGCAGAAAAACCACCACCGCCCAGATGATCTTCTCCAATGATCTTTCCAACAAAATCATTATCGCGGCGATGGCGATCAGCAGCCAGTGCATCTGAGGGCGGATCAACTCATAGGCCGGGGCTATGATCGCGGTGAACGGCAGTGATAATGCCGCTGCCACCATCACGCCGCTCAGACAACCGATCGCCGAAAATCTGATCGCTTGGTATCCTCGCCCTTCAAGGAGAAGCCGGTGGGCTGGTAGCACGGACAGTTCTGTGCCTTCTTCCGGTGCGGCCAAGAAAGTCGCCGGGATGTAGCTGGTGAAAACGTTTGTGATCGACATGGCGACTATCAGGGCCACCATGCCCGTTGAAGCAGCGGCGGCCAGCGCGATCAAGATGGGAGTTAAATTGTTGACGTGTAGGCCCGGAATCAGTCCAGTCACTGTCCCTAAAACCACACCCGCCAGGGCGTAGACGAGCACCTCCAGCATCTAGCCATCCTCGACTAGGTGCAGGTGTGAAGCACTGGTTAGCTTTAGCTCTATTTTTCCGTTATAGAGTTGAATCCAGCCGTCTGCCCGGATGGTGTCGCCCACGTGCATCTCGGGCAGGCCGTTTTCAGCTATCCAAGATGGGATGAATATCTGCAGCTGGCCTCCATCCTCCTGCAAGGTCAGAAGAATGTTGCCACCCCCGACGATTTCCCGTTTTGATATTACCCCCTGAACCTTGACCGGCATGCCCACGTTTTCCTCAGTAATGCTGGACAATGACACCGGCGCCACGTGGATAACTTTAATGTCCTTGGCTCCTCCCGGGATCACTTCGAGTTCACCCTGGTAGACCGTTACTTCTCCGTTGACCTCAACCACATCCAGCAGTTCAATTGATTCTTCCATCTGGGTGCGGGTTCTGGAGAATATGGGCACGCTGATCACCCCACCGGAGGAGTCCTTCAACTTCAGAAAAAGGTGGCCCTCTTCATGTTCGCGGTAGTCTATCACCTGTCCCGATACTAAGACCCTGAGGCCGACGAAGCCATTGTTCAGGCTGGCAATTGGGGTGACTTTGGGACGGGCCAACATGGCGGCCGCATATATGGTGACCAGACCGACCAAAGAACAGATCAAGCTCAATTTGATTGTCGCCTTTTCAGACATTTTCCCCGCCGCTGCTTTGCGGGAGAGGTTTTAATAAGGGATAAAACAGGGCGGGGTAAGCTGGAGATCTTTTAATGATGTGGGTCAAAGTTTTCTGGTGGCTATGAAGAAATTGCTGCTGTTGGTCGTTTTTCTGCTGCTGCTTTCGGCGCCCCTCGCCAGTGCTCAGCCCCAGGAAGCCGCAGTCTACACCATCAAAATGACCTATCGAGTCCAGAACACGGGGCAGAATGAGGCCGTCAACGTCAACGTGGGAGTATATCTCTTCGGCAGGGTTTCAGGCTGGGGTAATCAGGAGGTCATCAGCGAGAGGATAACTCTTGATGGTGAGGAGATTTTTCCTGAGATAGTGGAGACCGAGGACAACCGGTGGACAAAGATAGCGCTGGGAGATCTGGCCCCGGGGGAGACAAAGGTGGTAGAAGTTGTCCAGGTTTTGAAGGTGGGGGCAGTTGATTTGGAGGTTGACCCCGAGAAGGTGGGAACCGAGATTCCACAGGAATTGCTTATCTACACTCAGCCGGTGGCGGGTCTGTGGGAAAGCGATGACCCGGAAATCCGGCTCTTGGCGCAGCGGTTCACCGAAAACACGAATAACTTTTACCAGAAGGCCAGGCAGATTTTTGATCAGCTGGTCGAGAAGACCGGTGGTGGTTCTCTGCTGCGATATGAGACACAGCCCGTGGAACACGGCGCCCTCTGGGCCCTGCAGAATGGAAGGGGAGACTGCACGGAATTTTCCAACTTGATGGTCGCGCTGCTGAGGGCCGCTGGAATTCCGGCCAAGGTTGTCTCCGGTTATGCGTTTTTGCCCCTTTACAACCCGGCCGGTGTTTCAGAGAACGCAGATGTTTTGGGCCATGCATACGTGATCTTCTATCTGCCCAATTATGGATGGATACCGGCAGATGCCGTTTGGCCGAGATATGTGGGTTCATTCGGCCGTATGGATTACACCCACATCGCTGGAGCTTCGGTTGGCGGTGACGAGGCGGTAAATCCTGATGGCATTAGTTGGCCAAGCCCGGGCCATGTTAGCTGGAACTTTGAGTTCTATTCCGGGCAGCCAACCGAACTCCTAGTTAACTCCACCGGCACAATAGAAGCTGAAATATTGCTTCAGTCTCTTTTGCAGGCGTCACCCCAATTAGAAAATGGAATAATGACGGTAATGCTTACTGTGAAAAACATGGGAAGGGAAGGGGTTAGAAACCTCGTTGCTGAGCTGCATCTCGACAATGCGATGTTTGAGGCCTTGACAACTAAACGGGAAAAGGCGGCTCTCGCCAGTCAGGAACAATGGATCACCAGCTTTGCCGTCAGAGTTAAAGAACCTGCTTATGGCACCACCCAGCAACTGAACTCGAGCGTAGTCTTTGAAAGTTCCGACAGCAGGTTCAATGCTTTCCTTTCCAAAAGCAGTGATAAGGTCACGATAGCTGCTGTGGTAACTTCATCACCAACGTTGACAACTCCACCTCGGGAGCCAACCTCGCCGGCAACATCATCTCCTGAGTTGACCCCATCGCCAACCACACCACCACCGGATCTCACGATCTTCCTTTTATTCGGTGTTCTCGTTACGGCGGTGGTCTTGTTCGCCGCGGTTATGGCTAGGCGATAATTATTATAATCCATAGGTTTAGTAAATTGTGATCGCTATGTTTGGATTTACCGGCACCATCGTTGGCCTGAGGTGCAAGGAGGGAATCGCCCTCGCTTCAGACAGCCGGGGAACCTCGTATTATCTGGTGATCAGCAAACGTGTTCCTAAAATTTTCAAGCTGGAGGAATTCATCGGCGCCGCGATTTCAGGCAACTCCGGCGATATTCAGAGCTTCGTGAGCCTGCTCAGGGCCGAGGCCAACCTTTATCGGCTGAATCAGGGCCGCCCAATATCGACGAAGGGGCTGGTGCAGGTGGCTTCAAACCTTCTTTTCGGAAGAAGGGCCTTTCCTTACATCGTCGCCGGGGTGATAGCCGGCATAGATCCGAGTGGGCCCTGCCTGTATTTCCTCGACCCGGTGGGTGGGAAAATCGAGGAGGAGAAGTTCGCCAGCGCGGGGACAGGCTCGACGATTGCTTACGGTGTCTTGGAGCAAATGTATCGTGAGGACATGTCTCTGGAGGAGTGTACTAGGCTGGCAGCGCGGTCAATAAAAACGGCCATAGAGAGGGATGCAGCCACTGGCGACAAGACGGTCGTGGCGGTCATTGACAAGAATGGTTATCGGGAACTTTCTGATGAAGAGATTGCCAAACTGCTGAAGTAGGATTGGTTCTGGAAGACCTACTGGAAAAGGTGAGCTAGATAATCGGTCTCGTTGCGGAGGAGATCTTTGTAATTCAGTGCCTGTTCAATACTTCTTATCTCCGTTTCCACGACGACGGTTTCCACCTTTTTTATTTTTACCATCCTGGCGTAGCGCTTGAGGTTTGAATGCTTTAGCATCCCCCACTCCAGGTGCAGCGGCGGCCGGAGAATCATTTCCCCCGGGATGTAGTCACTTAAACGCACTTCCTTAATGTAATCGGGCGGTATTGGCGCAAGGGAACTTTCCGGCTCTGCTGGCGGTGGCGTGAATTCAGCTCTGGTTAGCCAGTTTCCAAGGTCAAAGTTAAAGTAGAGTGGCACCCCCTGTTCCCTGACCCTCTTTACCAACGCGAGGCATTCGTCGATCTCACAGCAGATCCCTTCAAAGGCGGTGTTGTTCTCCAAGTGGAGGTTCAGGCCCAGCCCGCTGGCAAATTTTCCCAGCTCCAGCAAGCTGTTGACAAGGGAGCTGTGCGCCATCTCCCGGTAATTCTCCACCCTGTTTTCCGGTGGGATGTTTCCAGGGGGTAGGGTCACGTGGATGGCGCCAATGTCTGCGGCCAACTGTATGTGGCGTTTTTGAATTTCGGTGGCAGCCTCCCTGTCCTCTTCCCTGAGGGAGCAGACGCCACCATTAGCGAATGAGGAGGGGAGATTCAAAGACAGGGTCAGCCCATTTGATCTGGCAAGTTCATTGATCTTTTTTCTCCTCTCGGCGTCAAAGTCCAGATAGGCATCGGTGGAATCCAGTTCGATTTCAAGGTGGGTCATTCCGAGATCCGAAATAACCTTGATTTGTCTTTCGATGTTTCTTTTAGCCTTCAGGGCAGCCGGGTTAATCGAGGTTAGGCTAAGCTCTCCTTTCATGAAGGCGAATTTTTCCTGCCCCTCAAGGTGTTCTATTAACAGGCAGTTTTTGAAATTTCTGCCAAGGCTGACCATTTTCCTCCCACTATAAACTATGACCTCGCTTTTTACGTTTTACGGAAGTCCGGCAGCGCCAGGCTTTAGTCGCGATTCTTTTGGTAAAAGGTCGGCAGATTTTTGCCCGACGGGAGCCGGCGAGATTCAAAGGAGGATATGGTTTCCCAGGCGTGCCCAAGTTGATATGGATGTACTAAAGAATCTGGCACTCAGTGGTCAAGTCTGGCGGGAAGCCTTTCATTCTAAGGCCCGGCGTCCAAGTTCCGTTGGTTTCAGCCTTGAGTCCAAGTAGCCCAGTATCTGGAGCCTCCTGATCTGTCCCTTGGCCACGATCAAAGGCATGCCGGCAGCGGAGGCGGCTCGATCGATTGATGCCCCCCGATCCAGGCTTTTCATAATTGTCCTGCCGGCTTCACCCACCAAGATCTCGTCGGCCAGCCTTCTCTTCACCGCGGGGTCAATGTTTGGCCTAGCGTCCATTATTTTTTGGAGGAGTTCAGCTCCTTGAACCTCACCATATTTGTCGCGAAGGACCTTCTGGGAGATGGTCGAGCCGGCTATGGCTGCTCGGAGGCTTTCCAGATCCCTGACAAACTGAAATATCTCCTGATAGCGTCTCAGTTTGCCCTCTTCGCTGATCCCGAGTGCGTTGCGCAGCGATTCGTTGGCTTCTCTCAGCACCCTCAGCTCCTCCCGCTGGGCAGCGATTTCCTGCTGCAACTTGCGGTGGCGCGACCCGCCGCCGGAGTAAAGGATCCAACCCAGAAGAATTAGAATGATAGCGACCAGAAATATTTCGATCCAGATATCAACCGTCATTCCATCTCCCATAAAAGTTTGAGCGTAGGGGGATTTAAAACTGCAGGGCACTTCATTATCTTCGGGGATAAAAACCAGAAGGTGAAAAATTGCCCATTTTGGAGCTGAGGTGTCTCAGGTGTGGCAGAAGACATCGCCCCTCGCGGGGGCTCTACACCTGCGGGAAGTGCGGCGGAAAGCTCGACGTGATCTATGATTACGAGGCCGTGGCAGCAAAGATCAGTAGGATCGAGCTGAGCAAAAGAAGGGGCGGCGTCTGGAAGTATTTTGAGTTGCTGCCGCTGGCGAGAAAAAAGAACATTGTCTCTCTGGGGGAGGGGGGCACACCGCTGATTCCGGCAAGAAATCTGGCGAAAGAGCTGAAAATGAAGTATCTTTTTTTGAAGGACGAGACGCGGAACCCGACCTCTTCTTTTAAGGACAGACCCATGAGCGTTGGGGTGTCGAAGGCCGTGGAGTTTGGGGCCCGCACGGTGGTGTGCGCTTCGAGCGGTAATGCCGCAATAGCGCTTGCGGCCTATGCGGCAAAGGCCGGAATTAAATGTTATGCATACGTTCCCGCGGGAGCCCCTGAGAGCAAGGTGGCCCAGCTGCTGATGCACGGGGCGCGCGTCGTTCAGCCCAAGGAGGGCGGGGCTGGTGATCCAACCTATCAGCTCATGCTGCAATCATGGAAGAAATTTGGCTGGCACCCGATACCCAGCGGAGGGGCGTTCAATCCTTACCAGCCGGAGGGCTCAAAGACGATCTCTTATGAAATATGTGAACAGCTTGGCTGGCAAGCCCCCGACTGGGTGATCGTCCCCACCGGGGCCGGAACTCTCCTTTCCGGCAACGCCAAGGGTTACTTTGAGTTTGAACAGATCGGTTTGATAAAGGGGGTGCCCAGGCTCGTTGCTATTCAGGCAGAGGGTTGTGCCCCCATCGTCAAGGCTTTTAGGGAGGGGACGCCGCCCTATGAAATTCCCCCTTGGCCCGACCCGAGGACGGTCGCGGGAGGGTTGATTGACCCCTATCCTTGGGATGCCGACACAGCGATTCCAGCGATCAAGCGTTCGGGGGGAACTGCGGAGACGGTAAATGACGCCGAGATACTGGAGGCCGTCAAGCGTTTGGCCAGAAGCGAGGGGATTTTCGCCGAGCCCTCTGGAGCAGCGGGGCTGGCGGGATTGAAAAAATTGCTTGACGGCGGGGTTATCTCCAGATCCGATGTCGTTGTGGTTGAGGTAACCGGCGGTGGGCTGAAGGATGTTGCTACCGCGCTGAAAATGGTCGAAAGGCCAGAGGTCATTGAGCCGAAGCTTGAACAGTTGCAGAAGTTGTTTGCCGGTTAACTTGGCAAGGTTGTGTTCCCGGCGGTGAACAGGTCACGGCTCAAGTAGCCCAGAAACGTCTGGTTCGGGAATAGATCTTTTCTGCTTGGAGGATTGCCCGGTAAAAATCATCGTCCCGCGTGCAGTTGGCGAGGATTCTGGTCGCCGTCTGGGGGCCGATGCCACGGCCGGAAAGGGCAATCACCGCTCGTTTGCCGTAGGTCAGAACCAAGTTTGCGGCTTGGAAGGCCCTCTTTACTAGGCGATCTTCTGCGGCGGTGAGGGGTTTTCCTGAAGCGTGTTTTTTTATTGCGTTCATGAGCTGCTGGCTTTCGCGGGGCAAAAGAGTGATCAGCCTAGCCCCGCAATTTTGGCAAACCGGTGGATCGGGAACGCGACCGGTTCTGGTGGTGATGGACCATTCGTTGCAGTTGAGACAGTGAAGACGCACGACCTGTTGATCCAATCTACGCCTGAGTGCACGTATTATTTCCCGCTCCGCCCGTTTGGGTATGATCAGCTCACCACCAGAGATTTCATTCAACACAGGCCAGGCCAGCGGTGTTGGAGCGCCGATCAATGTCTTTATCTTAATTTTTCCCGTTGATAAAAGGCCAAGGACTTCTCTCGTTTTCTCAACGTCGAGCTTTTCCACCAGCGTTTCTCTGAAAGCTTCCTCGTATATTGGCGTGCCCTCGAAAGATTTCACCAGGCGGCGCAGGTTCAGCCTAGCGAGCTCGGCATCCCTTTTAATTGCCCCGAATCTCTTGGCCACCTGCACGAGGCGCCACTTAAACATGGCACTGTCTTTGAGAATTATTTTCAAGATGGGTAGCAGCTGTTGTGGCTTCAATTCCACGAGGATGCCCTGGAGGAGTTCCGGGCTGGCCTCAACCGGCAATTTGAAGGCGATCCGGTAAGGATCCACCTTAATTGCTACGCTTGCCCCCATCCTTGTCGTCAGCAGAGCGGCCACTACCAGCCCAATTGTCTGGTTGACCAGGCTGCCAAAGCAGGCGTGCAGAACCACAAAGTTTTCGCTGGCTTCAATCAAGAGCAGCTCATGAGTTGGAAGGACCCCACAGCCGATTTGTTCTTGAATCTGATCAACCAGCCAGCTTGCCGTGTCCTCGTCGATGGGATAATCCTTCCCCAGCGTGGAGGCCACCTGTTTAACTGTTTGATTCTCGCTGAGGAGTTCAGCGATTCTTGATCTGAGGCAGCCGACCTCCTGAGCGACTTCGAAGGGGACGGGGATCAGCTCCCCTTCCCAGGCGGGGATCGCTCCCAGCAGGTCGTTGCTTGTCTCAACCAGAACTTGCCTCCGTTCATGGTCGATGTCGATTATTTTCCAGGCCTCCCCCTTGATGATGAAGACTAGGCCCTGATCTCCGTGGTAGGCGACGAATTCCTCATCTAGAGTGCCCACGGTTTTTCTGGAGCTGATGTCCCTTATGGTGTAGCGTCGTGTGTCCGGTATCATCGATAGGTTGGTGAAGTAGTAGGAAAATCCCGGCCGACGGAGCTTAAACAGGCCATCTTCCAGCCACATAATTCCCTCCGAGCTGAGTTGTTGTAGGATGCGTTCAACAGTGCCCGCGTCCAGCCCCCGGTAGGGCCAAGCCTGCCTCAGCAGCGAGAGGGCCTCATCGATGCTGGCCTTGCCCCGGTCCAGCGAAATTCCAGCGAGCTGGTGAGCCAAGACGTCTAAAGCAAGATCATGGAATCTCTCCCCTTCCAGTTCCTTGGCCAAGGCTCTCCTGGCGATGACCATTGCCTCGGCGATGTCGTCGGGGCTGGATGAAATTACAATTCCTCTGGAGCGCGCCTCCACGCGGTGTCCCGAACGGCCAATTCTCTGAACCAGTCTTGTCACCTGACGGGGAGACATGTACTGCACGACCAGATCCACCGCACCGATGTCTATGCCAAGTTCCATGGATGAGGTGCAGATGAGTCCTTTCAGACGCCCGTTGCGAAATTCTTCTTCAGCCTCTATTCGGATCTCTCTGGCCAAGGAGCCGTGGTGGATCCCCACCTTGAGCGAGGGGTCGAGTAGCTTGAGCCTGGATCCCAACATTTCCGCGGTCTCCCGAGTGTTAACGAAGACCAGCACCGATTCGTGTTGATTGATCAGCTCCTGCAGTTTTCTGAGCCGTGCCGCCATCGTGGGGTCAACATAAAGCCGCTCCGCCAATTCAACGTCGTCCTTTGTCGGCATTGGGCTTTCAACCTTGACTTCCATTTCCTTTTCCATCGAGGCGTCCAAAATCTCGACTTGGCGTTCCGTACCGGCAAGAAACTTGGCTATTTCATTTTTGGAGCCAACGGTGGCCGAGAGGCCGATGCGCTGGAACTCACCGGCAATTTTTGAAAGGCGCTCCAGCCCAACCGCAAGCTGGACGCCCCTTTTGTCTGCAGCCAGTTCATGGATTTCATCCACTATTACCCACTGCACACCTTTCAAGTGCTTTCCAATGATTTTTCCGGGCAGTATTGCTTGGAGCGTTTCCGGGGTTGTTATCAGCATTTCCGGCGGCTCCGCCTTTTGCTGCTGTCTTTCCACCGCGGTTGTGTCGCCATGTCTGACCGCAATGTTAATTTCCAACTCTTGGCACATTTTTGTAAGCCGGGAAAGCATGTCCCTGTTCAACGCCCGCAGGGGGGCGATATAGAGTATTTTGATCCCGGTCTGGTGTTTCTGCGACAGGTAAAGGCTCAGCACAGGCAGAAGGGCGGCCTCAGTTTTTCCCGTGCCGGTGGGGGCAATCAACAGCACGTTTCTGCCGCTCAAGATGGCGGGTATGGCCAGCTCCTGTGGCTTGGTCGGCTTGCTAAGCCCCATCTTCTTGACGACCTGCCTCACGGGTTCAGATAATTGGGAAAAAACATCCATTTATCCAACTCAAACGAAATATTTTATTGAGACTATAAATCAAACGATGTTGATCTTCATGGTTGAGGACCGGTTGCTGAGGCTGCCCGAAAGTCTGCGCCCCCTGCTGCAACAACCGCTGGGTCGGTTGTTCTCCAGTTTCTCCGAGGTTGTTGAACATCTCAGGAAAATCAAACCCGCTAGGTTAGTAACGGTGGGGGATACGGTGACTTCTAGTTTCCTGCATGCCGGCATAAAGCCAGATGTGGTCATAGTGGATCTTAAGGCAATGAGATCTCCGATCGATGAGAAAACGCGTTCCTTAATAGACTCATTCAGCGGCAGTGTTGTCCGGGTCAAGAACCCGGCTGCAACGATAACCCCTGAACTCTGGGCGGCGATAAAGGCGGCCAAGCCACCGGTGAAGATAGTTGTGGAGGGTGAGGAGGACTTGGCCACGATTCCTGCGGTCATCAGCTCTCCTGATGGCGCGGTGGTTGTGTATGGACAGCCGCGGGCGGGGCTCGTCCTGGTGGAAGTTGATGAAAAAAAGCGCCAGGAGATGCGTGATATTTTGAGCAAGTTTGTGGGGTGATTTTTTATAGCTAATTGCGACACTATTTTTTGACGGCCAAAGAATGCCAAACGGTGAGTTTATTTTGGAAGAGTTCCATGGAAAAAGGGGATAAAAATGAAAGTTGAACTGGTCAAGAGGACAGAAAACCCGCTGCTTAATAGGGTTGAGGTTGAGTTCAGGGTAGATCACACGGGAGGCCCGACGCCGAGCCGGGTTGAGGTTCGTTCCCAGCTAGCTTCACTTCTGGGAACATCTGAGGAACTGCTGGTGATAGAAAGGTTTACCAGCTCACATGGTTGCCAGGTGGCCACGGGGGTTGCGCGAGTCTACAGCACCCGTGAACAGCTGGAGTTGATGGAGCCCAAATACCTGCTGAAGCGTGGGCTGCCCAAGGAGGAAAAACCGGCGGAATCAAAGCCGGAGAAAAAGGCGCCTCAAGCTGATGTTAAATCGGGTAAAGGAGAGGGATAAAAATGGCGGAGAAGGTTAAAGCCTCGAAATCAAAGCTCTACAAGGTGGATGGAAAATCCGTGAAGCGGCAGAGGCCCCAATGTCCCCGCTGCGGCCCCGGTGTTTTCATGGCGGACCATAAGGACCGCTGGGCCTGTGGCAAATGCGGTTACACTGATTTTAAGAAGTGATTTCCACCTTTACGCCCAGCGCTTCGCTGGCGAGCGTCATCAGTTTCCCTTTCCTTGAGACCAGTTCCCCCTGCATCAGTTTAATCCTCCTCTCGAGCTGTTCGATGGAGTTCAGCGTCTCCTTCAGCTCATGCTCCTGTTGTCTTATCGAGTTCTCGAGTTCGGCGGCTTGACTGACGACGGGATTTTCGGAATCCCTTTTCTTGGCCTCGGCAGCCGCTGTTAGAGTTATCAGAGTGTTTCTGGTCTGCTGCAGCTGTGGCGAGAGATCACGCGCGGCATCGAGCAGATTTTTTCTCTCCCGCTTGTCCAGATCTATTTTTCCAGAGTTGACGATTTCAGCTGCTTCTCGGAGGAGCCTCTCAAAGGCAGCTATGGTTTCTTCCGAGGCAATTACCCCGGCCGGATCCTTTATGGAAACTTCCAGTATTTTTTGAAGTTCAGGGGCCATGCGGTGTTCCCCGCTTCTCACCAACTTTTCCAGCTTGCGCAGGGGCCTGTTCAGCTCAGAAATTAGGCCGGCGGCAATTTCCCTTCTCCTGCTGATTTCCTGCTTTATCCTTTCAAATTCCTCAGCAGATCCTGTGGCCCGCTTGAATTCCGGGCTCGATTTTAACCCGGTGAGTTGGGAGGACCCCTCGTTGATTTTGGCCTCGAGGCCATTGACCCTCTCCCGCAGTGACTTTATTTTTTCTCCAATTTGATCCATTTCCCGAGTTGTCTGGTGGTAGAGTGAAATTTCCGAGAGGATGGAATTCAGACGCTGAATTTCCCCGGTGGTCTCGGTAATGCATGATTGAGCTCGGATGGTTACTTCGTGCAGTTCCCGCAGGCAGGACTCAAACTCCAAATATTTCTGGCCAAAAACGGCACGCACGTAGCGTCCGTGGGTCTTCATGGCATCCGCGATGGTGTCGGTTGCTTTAGAGATTCTCTCGTTGAATTTAATGAGGGAATCGCTGGTTAACTCCTGGGGGCAGTTCAGGTAGCCGAGCGAGCGTGAAATTTTATCGTAGATCAATTTTCTCGCTTCCATTGCTGATTTCATTAGACCTAGGTGGACTTCCTCATCGGGGTCTGAATTGTAAAGCTCTTTCAGAGCGGTTGCGAGCGCGGCACATGCTCTGTTAATCTCTGCGGTCAGCGGAGTCAGCTGGGATCTAGCTTTTTCCATTTTTTCTTCCATCATCTTGGTGACGCGATCTTTCAGCGAATCTAAACTGAAGCTTTCCACGGCTGGTTCGGGCGGAGGCGGCCTGCTGAAGATTCTTTTTAAAAACATCCATGTCATTTCGTTTTTTCTAGTTTTTTAGTTTATCTGCCCAGGCTCAAGCCGATTCGGTCCAATAACAGATTCCGAAAAATTTTAACCCCTCCGGCCACGAAGAGTAGCAACCATCTTTCTGTTGTTTGTTAATCGGCAGTGTTTGCCGCGTAAATCTGATTTTTAGGATGGTCAAAAAAATGCGAGCGAAAAAGTTAAATCCCGGGGGCAGAGAGTTTTAACCATGAATCTTCTGGTGCCGAAAAACTTGCGCTTTGAGTGCCAGCGATGTGCGCGGTGTTGCGGTGACACATCGCATCGGAGCAGGAATTTGCTTCTCACCAAAAGCGAGGTCGAGGAGATCGCGGAAAGAACTGGATTAAGTCCGCTGTCGTTTGCAACCCCGATTCCGAGCAAAGGACCATATCAGTACAAGATGAAAAAAAGAGCAGGTAAGTGCGTCTTTTTGGAGGGAAAGTCCTGCAGAATTTATGACATCCGTCCCCTGGTTTGTCGTTTTTATCCTTTTTCGGTTTGTAAAAAAGAGAACAGATATGTTTTCAATTTCGCTGAGGATTGTCCTGGCATTGGTTTGGGCGAGGTTTTGCCTGAAGATACCTTTGAAGAGTTGATCTCAGAGGCGCAGTTTAAATTAAAGACCAGCTAAATTAATTTGTGGTGATCCAGATGAGAGAGGCACCAATTTACCTTGAGGAGGAGGAAGACGAAGGCGAGAGCGAAGAGGACTTTTCCATGGAGGTCAAAAGAAGCGTGGTTGAGTTCGTCGTTAGAAGATTTGGTCTTTATAACTCGGCCGACATCGCCAAAGTCCTAAACTGGAAGGTCAGGGAGGTCAACCAGGTCCTGAAGCATCTGGAATGTTCGGGGAGGCTCAAGCGGGAAAAGCTTGGCAGAACCTTCATATGGACACCAGTTGAGGAGCGCCACATCAGCCCGATGTACTATTAGAACATCACGGATTCGTTTTTCGGCCCAGTCGGTTGATGGCCCCGCCACCCAAACTTATATTTCGAGCCAGAGATTTCTCTAAAGTGGTGACATGGTCCACATGGTCGATATCGGGCAAAAGGAAGCAGTCTTCCGAATGGCCAGAGCCAGCGGCTTCATCCGTCTTAAGGAGGAGACTCTAAAGAAGATAGCTTCAAAGGATGTGCCCAAGGGTGATGTTTTCGCCGTTGCCAAGACGGCCGCGGTGATGGCCGTGAAGCGCACCACTGAACTGATACCGCTCACCCACCCCATCCCCATCACTGGGGTCGATGTCGATCTTGAAATCGAAAAAACCGGAGTCCGCGCCGAGGTTGAAGTCAGGAGCGTGGGACAGACCGGAGTTGAGATGGAGGCGCTGACCGGGGTGATCGGGGCCCTCCTGACCGTCTGGGATATGGTGAAGGGCTTGGAGAAGGATGAAATGGGACAGTACCCGACCACGCGGATTGAGGAAATACACGTGGTCAAAAAGGTGAAAAGTTGACTTTCGAGGAGCACAGAAAAGGGGCGCCGAAAAAGCTCAGGATCGCCGTGCTGGTGGTCAGCGACACACGGTCAGCAGCAATGGCGAAGGGACTGGATGAAGACATCTCGGGCAAGATCATAGTTCAGAAGGCCCGTGAAGCCGGGCACGAGGCGCTGAGGACGATCGTGCCAGATGAAAAGGCGAAGATCCGCCGAGCCGTGAAAGGATTTGTAGCCGACGACAGAATTGACGCCATCATCATCACCGGCGGCACCGGCATCGCCCGCAGGGACGTCACGATCGAAACGGTGGCGCCACTCTATGAAAAGGAACTTCCTGGCTTTGGAGAGGTACTCCGGAGGGTGGGCTATGATATGGTGGGGACACCGGCGCTGCTAACTCGCGCCTCAGCGGGAATAATCAAAAGAAAACCAGTTTTTTGCCTTCCAGGCGCCCCCAATGCCGTTGAAATAGGCATGGATTTGATTCTTCCTGAGCTCGGGCACGTTGTCAAGCATGCACGTGAATGAGATGTCAGTAAGAATGCGAGGTTTCTCACAGTACACCAGGCTTTCCAAGGCACTTGAAATTATCTTTTCCAAGGTCCAGCCGCTCGGATCGGAAGAGGTGTCCTTGGAAAGTGGTTTGGGAAGAGTCCTCGCTGAGGATATCGTCTCCGAAATTAATATTCCCCCCTTTGATCGTTCCGCGGTGGATGGTTACGCGGTCAGAGCAAAGGATACCTTTGGAGCCAGCCCGCAGAATCCCGTGGAATTACGCTTGGTAGGTTCGGTGGAGATCGGTATTCCACCCAAGGTTTTCCTAAGAAAGGGCGAGGCGGCCAAGATAATGACAGGCGCCATGATGCCCCGGGGAGCCGACGCCTCGGTGATGGTTGAGAATACCAAGTTGGAGGGCGACAAGCTCAAGGTTTTTGCCTCAGTTACCCCGGGCAAAAATGTTTCGGCCATGGGTGAGGACATCCGTGCCGGAGAGGTCGCGTTAAGACGTGGGCAGTTTCTCCGCCCTCAGGAGATAGGGCTGCTGGCGGCAATGGGTAAGCTGAGGATACGTGTCTTTAGAAAACCAGTGGTCGGCATTCTGGCGACGGGCAGTGAGCTGGTGCGGCCGGGAGAAAAATTGGAGCCGGCAAAGGTAATTAACGCCAACTCACATTCACTCGCGGCATGCGTGCAGCGTTGGGGCGGTGTTTCCAGAATTCTGGGCATAGCTCCCGACGATCCAGAGATCATCAAAAAAATTCTCAAAAAGACGAGGCATGTTGACATGCTGCTGGTTTCCGGTGGCAGTTCCGTTGGTGAGAAGGATCTGGTTCCGGACGCCATAGCCGATATGGGTGAACTCCTCTTCCACGGAGTGGCCGTCCGCCCAGGGAGCCCCACGGGATTTGGAGTAGTTCAGGGAAAACCTGTTTTTGCCCTTTCCGGCTTTCCCGTAGCTGCTTTGGTTGCCTTTGATCTGCTGGTCAGGCCGGCACTCCTGGTGATGCAGGGATTGGCGCCAGATCATGGACGCTGTTGTCTGCGCGCGAAGCTGGCGCGGAAGATCAGTTCAGCGCTGGGCAGGCTTGAGGTGGTAAGGGTCAGATTGAAACGTGAGGGAGAGGCGGTTCTAGCAGAGCCGATAGCGATAACAGGATCCAGTGCTTTCAGTTCGATGACAAGAGCCGATGGTTTCGTAATTGTGCCCGAGGATGTGGAAAGGCTTGAGAAGGGACAGGAAGTTGAAGTGGTGCTGTATTAAGATCAGGTGAGCGGCTTAAGCTCCGGCGAGGATTGAAAAACAAAACCCGCTGTGTTCTCCTTTTCCCACCAGGGCAACATTTGGTAAAATATAGTATAGTCACCGAATTGAACTTTCCAAACAGGGTAAGTTGCTACCTTGGTTGTCACCGCAGCTGCCTTGATGACAGCATCCTCAGGCACAGCCACTACTGCATTATCGCTCACGCGGATCCAGGTCCTTGATCGGAGGTGTTTAAGCACCGCTTGCGGTGAGTGCAGCCAGCCCGTTAAATAAGCGTTGTCGGGGGAAGGACAGGTTTCCCAGCTGAGGTTATCTGTCGCTTCATAGTTCTCCAGAATTTCGATAACCCAAGAGTTTTCGACCGCTCCAATCTTGGTCTGGTTTTCCTTACCAACAACACGGGTTATTGAAATGCCGTTGCCTTCTCTAATCTTTATTAGAATGGAGTTGTTTTCCCACCGGGCATAAGAAAGAACGACCACATTTTCTTCAGGATGCCTTTTCACCGCGTCAAAATATGCGGCGACTATTGCAGCAGCTTCCCGGGGCAATTTCTTGGAGAAATGGTAGAACAGGGGTGGTTCGGTTGAAATGACTTGAATAACTTTTTCAGCCCTTGGTTCGATGGGAACGGCGCTGACGAGGATCACTTCGTTGCTGAATAAGAAGAAGACTTGACCACCGGGTTGGAAGTTGCCGTTCTCTACAGACACGGTGGCGTTAACGACCGCGGAATAAGAGGATCCCGATCTTCTGCCGGTCAAAATTTTCACCACAAAAATGCTGTTTTCTTGAACAGCGATGGTGTAAGTGCTGCCGGCCAGGTCTTTTGGCAGCTCCACCGTGTGCAACCCCCCTGATAACGAGGCAAAGGCAGTGCTAGCCAGTTCATCCGCAAGAGATCTGGCTTGTTCGTCAACCATGGCGTTGAGCTGCTGATCGTATATCAAAATGAATAAAACGGCAAAGAGCATGGCCAAGATGGCGCCAAAGAGAATTATCAGGGGTAGATTGTGGGCGCCTTTTTCCTCAAGTCGTGCTGACATGTATTCCACCATCTAATCTTTGAAGAAGAAGCTTCACTTTTTGCCCGCTGGGAACAGAACCGCTGACGGAGATTCCTACCGGGAAATTTCTCGAGCTGCTGCCGATCCTTATTGAGACCATGTTGTCAAAGAAGCTGAGCTCACAGCTGGCTGGGACGAAAATCTCCAGGTATTCCGTCGTCCCCACGTCCTGCTGCGCCATGGCTTTGATTCGGTCGGCCAAAAGCTGCGCCGTGGCCTCGAATTCCCTCTCCGCGGCGCCCCGCTGGTAGTTGTAGTAGAGGGTGAAGCCCAGACCGATGAAAATGGCGGCGAGGATGACCATCGCTAGGTAGTCCAAGGACTCCATATGATCAGAGTTAATCTAGTCCAGAGCCTCTAAAAGGATTAATTGTTTCCCACGCCTTGTTTTTACTGGCAAGCAATGGTTTTTAGGAAATTGGGTCAATCAGGTGCGGAATTTCTCAATAATGGGTCATTCCTCCGGAGAGAAACGCCCGTTAATCGAAGGGATATCCAGCGCGGTTCTCCAAAATAGAGATAAAACTAAAAAATTATTCGGAATTGGGGGGGTAAAGATGGATGTTTTTGAAGCCATTAAACTGAGGAGGTCGGTCCGGGCCTATGAGCCGATCCCCGTCGCGAAGGATAAAATTGAAAAAATTTTAGAGGCCGCTCGCTTGGCGCCATCGGCAAAGAATGTTCAACCTTGGTACTTTGTCGTGGTGACCGACGCCGAGAAAAAGGAGAAGATCGCTAGGAGCGGCAGATTCGCCGGTTTTCTCAAGGAGGCTCCGGTGGTGATAGTTGGCTGTGGTGACAGCAGGGCATCGCCAAAGTGGCACGTTGTTGACGTTTCCATCGCGATGCAAAACATGGTCCTAGCGGCCACTGCGGAGGGCCTCGGGACCTGCTGGGTCGGCAGCTTTGACGAAGGGCTGGTGAAGGAAATCCTGAAGGTTCCCGAGCACTACAAGGTGGTCGCGCTTTTGGCGGTTGGCTATCCCCGTAAAAAGTTGGACCTGATGTCAAAATTGATTCATTTCGTTCGCCGAAAGAAGAGCTTGGAGCAGATAGTTGGCTACGAGGAATTCAAAGGTTAACTTGGTAGCTGGGGACGTCAATCAGCTTTCTCTGCAGGTTTCTCCTCAGCGTCGGCCCAAGCATATTTCCGCTGCAGTGTCTTGGGGTAGTATTTTCTCCAGTCATATGAAACTTTTTTGGCCCAGTTGATAAAGGCCCGGGGATCTATGTAACTCTTGAGTGAAGTTCCCAGGTTGTAGTCCCTTGTTGCGGTGGCTAGCTCCACCTTCAGCTTGGCTTCCTTTATCTTTTCCTTCAGCCTCTTGATCTGTTGCGCGCGTCTGGCTGATTTTGGCTTTTTCTTGACCTCTTCCAGTTTCGCTTCGAGGGCCTTTACCCGCTCCTTCTTTTTTTCTAGGGAAGCTTCCCAGTTTTTCGGCAGCTTCCTTTTATGATTGCAAGTAATCGCCGCTTCAAGGTTGGCCATGGTGGCAACATACTTCTTTTTGAACTCGGGGTCCTCGGGGTTCACCTTGGTTTTGGCCAAGTACTCCCGGACCACCTTGGTCGCGTGATAGGTGCGAAAGACCTTGGCGGTTAGCCAGGGGGCGACCTCGCCGAGGAAATCGTTGACCATTTCCGAGCGGATGCCGTCGAAAATCGGCTTGTCAGGACCGCTGATGAAAGATTTCAGGTTTCTGATGACGACGGGTGGTGGCTTTATGCTCTTTGTCCACCTCACCGCATCTTTTCCCAAAAAGTCAAATTTCACGGTATCTGAATCCTCAAATTGAACATGACAACCGCGGAGAGTCGTGGCGCCAACGGTGTCTGCCTCGTCTTCATCCTTTTCGTCGCCAACCCTCATCTTCAGTGTGTCGATAAGATAGGCGACGGTGGCTATCTTCCGGCGCATGATGTCTTTTGATTCCAGATTTTCGCTTATGTGTTTTCGGACCCTGTCGATTATTTTTTCCAGCTCGTTTGCCTTGTCGAATTTGTCCTTCTCGCGCTCTTGCTTGAAGAAAGCACTGTCGGCTACCCAGACGTACTTCAGTTCACCGGTCAGTTTATCCCTCCATTTGGCTATCCACAGGGATTCCGGTTCAAAGACCCGGCCACCCCAGCTCCGCCCGTTGGGGGTGGGAGGGGTGGGGGCGTCTTCTGAGAGGTTAAGGATAATATCCTCATAGTTCACCCTTGGTTTCCATCTTCCGCGGAGGGGATGTTCGCCGCGCCCCATGAAGATGCAAGGAGGTTCCACGGTGTAGTTGGCAATTTCCACCAACTTGCCATTAACTTCAGCATATCCATACTTTTGCTTATTTTCCTCTCGGGCTTTTTTCCTCGCCTCAGCCAGCCTTTTTTTCTCCTCGCGGCTCATCTGTTCCTTTTTTGCTTTTTCACTCTCCACCCACTGGATTATTTCAGAGAAGTCAAACTCCCAGATGTCGACCGGAGTCTCGAGCCCCAGGGCTTTCGAGAAGTCGGCGCCGAAGTTTTTGGCGAACACCGGGTCCTTCACGTAGTCGGTTCCCAGTTTTTTTACCCAAGCAACGGCCATCTCTTCCTGTTCCGGGGTCAGTTTTATGGTCTTTCCCCTTAACTTGATGGAAAAACCCTTCGGTTCGTAGACTGGGATAAGCACCCCGTTGTGCCTTAGCCTTTCTATTCTGAACTGCGGCGCCATGTTATCAACTTATCTTAAACTTCTTTGAAGGTATAAAAAACTGATTTTGAAAACAGGGAGAAAAAAGTTGCTGGGCTAAATTGACTTTTACCCCCACCACCTTGGTATTTATACTTGGAGGCTGTAGAGAAAAAAGGAATCTACATGGATCCAATGGTTGAAAGAGCACCGGCACAGACGGTGAAGGTAAAGGATCTCACGCCACAATCCAGAAGAGTAAACCTTCTGGTCAAGGTGATGAGCGTCGGAGAACCCAAGGAAATACCCAGCAGGTTCGGTGGCGAGCCCAAGAAGGTGGCCGAGGCCTGCGTGGGTGATGAGACGGGCACAGTTTTGCTCTCGCTCTGGCAGGAACAGATTGGGTCGGTGAGCGAGGGAGACGTCCTGTCGATAGAAAACGGCTATGTTTCTCTGGTTCAGGGGCACATGCGCCTTAACATCGGGAAATATGGCAAGATGACAAAGTCAGATCAGGAGATAAAAAACGTTAACACGGAAGTTGACCTCAGCGCCACGGAATACCAACAGGAGCGCAGACCCTTCAGACCAAGATTTGGTGGCGGATATCAGAGCCGCGGCCGATACAGTGGCAGTCGGAGACGCTGAGAACATTTTTAGATCAGATAATGGCCTCAGTTTTCCTTGAGTTTCGATGTTTTCAGTTGTGGGATGAGGGACCAATCTAGAAGATCTCAACTTTTCCCTCTCGGCTGACCACGATGCTGAAATCTTTGAGGGCCCTCCGGCGCCTGAGACCCGGAGTCCCGAGGGCCTTGGTTATCATCCTCACAACATCTGAATAATTGTGAGATATTTTGATTCTTCTCTGGTCGGCTTCTTGAAAGACTTTTTCTGAAATTTCATAGATGTTGGCCCCAGCCTTAACATCTATCTTTATCGGCCAGTCGATCATTTCCACCAACTTCAAAGTGTTTCTTGATTTTCTGATGTTCTCCTCCGCGGTCCTGGCGATGGAGCTGACGTTGGCCCTGCTCGTGTGCAGCTCTCTAGCTATCTCGCTGAGGCTCTTGCCCGCTATTCTCATTTTCAGGATTTCGTACTGTTTTTTTGTCAGGTGTGTTTTCTTTATATCAATCATTTTAGATTCTCATGAGCAATTCATTCATCATTTTTAATAAAATTTAAGGTCCGGAGAACTGCAGGGTTTTAAGTTCAGCCGCAACAGTGGTATCGTGATCGGTGCCGTGATCTTAGGCGCTGGAGAGTCCAAGCGGATGGGGACTCAGAAGCTGCTTCTTGAGATAAAGGGAAAGCCAATGTTGGAATGGGTGATAAGCTCCCTCAGGGAGGTTGTTGATGAAATCGTGGTGGTGCTCGGACACAGGCCCGAGGAGATCCTGCCACTCCTGGAGCGACTGGGCGTGAAATGGACTGTTAACGTTAACTATCTCGACGGCATGGTCACCTCCGTTAAGGAGGGTTTGAAAAGCGTGAAGGATTGCGACGCTGTTTTCGTTGCCTTGGGTGATCAACCTCTGATCGAGGTCAGTTTTCTGAAAAAGGCAATAGCAGCTTGGAAAAATGGCGCGAAGATAGTTTGCCCCATTTTCAGGGGCAAGAAGGGACACCCTGTTCTTTTCGATAAAAGTTTGTTTGAGGAAATTCTGGCGCTGGGTAAAGACCAGTTTTTGCGTGACGTCATCCATCGGCATAAGGGAGAGCTCGAAACAATTGAGGCGGGGGAATGGGCCATCACCGATATCGATACCCCGGAGAGTTTAGAAGCATTTAAAAGGAAATTTTGAGACTGCCTCCGGTGGCGCCGGGTTTGCGCCGCTCTTTTATTATTTCCGCCATGATGCTGATGGCGATTTCCTCAGGGGTTTCGGCGCCAATGTCCAGCCCCACCGGTGTGTGCACCATCTTAACTTTTTCTTCAGGAATGCCCTCGTCAATTAATTTCTTGAGAGTCACCGCTGCTTTTCTTCTGCTACCCACCATTCCGATGTAAGCCGCGTTGGAATTTATCACGGCTCTGAGCGCGTCCTCATCATATTTGTGCCCCGTTGCGATAACGATGTAAGTTTGCGGGGTGATTGCTACTCTAGCCACCCCCTTCTCCACGGGTTCCGGAATGACCTCGACGAATTCGGGAAAGTCCTCCCTCTTCACGGCCGGGTCGATAACCGTCACCGAGAAGCCGACATCGTGGCCGAGCTTTGCCAGCTGGGATCCGATGTTTCCGCCACCGATGATTAACAGCTTGGGAGTTGGTGTGATTATCTCGATGTAGACCTCAGCCATTCCGCCGCACTTCATCCCGATACCTCCCAGCTCCTCTTCCTTGAGGGCGACGGTGAAAGTTTTTGATTTGCCCTCCTTCATGGCCTCGAGAGCCTCAGCCACCGCACCAGCTTCCACACAGTCGCCGCCAATTGTTCCAAAAGTGCTGCCATCGGGCAAGACAATCATCTTTGCCCCAGCCTTCCTCGGGGTGGAGCCTTCAGTTCTAACTATGGTCACCACAGCAAAGGTCTCGCCCCGCTCCAAAAGTTCATTAATTTTTTTATAGATCTTCTCGTGCATAGGTTCACATCAACTTCCTTTGGCGGTTTATTTAATCATTTTTCCAGGCGCTAGATTTTTCTTTTGGTGGCGCTTCGCATGTAGCCGCCATGCAGGGCATGGACATCCATGATGGTGTAAAAGGCCTTTTTGTCGTTGGCTTCGAGGGTTTTCAAGAATCGATGGGTATCCCTTCTCCTCAGCACAATGTTGTAAACGTATTCGGTGCCCTTTAACCCCTCCCCCTTTACCACAGTCACCCCGAAGCCGTGTTTTCTGAGGATCTCTGCCAAGTTTGTTTGTTTTTCACTAGGGACGACATAGGCAAAACAGTAGCCCATGGCGATTTTTTCCTCAAGGTAGCTGCCGAGAT
The DNA here is from genome assembly GCA_001515205.2 of Candidatus Hadarchaeum yellowstonense. Taxonomy (GTDB): domain Archaea; phylum Hadarchaeota; class Hadarchaeia; order Hadarchaeales; family Hadarchaeaceae; genus Hadarchaeum; species Hadarchaeum yellowstonense. Next base: position 17,660 of record LQMQ01000007.1, on the reverse strand, counting down.
AATTTCCAGAGGCAAAGCCGAGGGCAAAGGCAACGATGTAGTACCAGCGGTCAAGCTGAGTTATCACCCGACTCACTGCCAGCACCCAGACCATTATTTCGAAGAAGGCTGAAAAGGCCGCTATCCCTCTTCTGCCCCTAATGATGAGAATGGTGCGCAGTGTTCCCATCGAGACGTCGGTTAGTCGAGCTAGGAAGATCAACAGCGTCCAGAGAATGGCTTCTTCCATATTCCACCACCTCGGGCGGTGGTCCTAGTATCTGATGGCCCGGGTGGGACAAACGGACACGCAGAGGCCACACTGATAGCATCTGGAGGCGTCGACCTTCGCCGCCCTGCCGACGATCTTTATGGCGTTGTAGGGGCAGTGCCTCTCGCAGAGCCCACAGGCGGTACATTTGGAGACGAGAACCTCAACCGGTTTCGGCGTCACGCGCAGCGGCTGCTCGGGAAGGTGTCGCAGGGCAATTCCTTTAAAATCATTTATCGTGTTGTAGCCCTTTGCCTTCATGAACTTGGCCATCTCGTCGGCTATTATGCCATATATCTTGTGCCCGCGGATGATCGCCGCGGTCGAGAGCTGAACTGCGGAGGCTCCGGCCATGATGAACTCAATGGCATCCCTTCCAGTGGTGATGCCCCCCACGCCGATCACAGGTATCTTGACCGCACGGGCGATGTCGGCCACGCACCTTACCGCTAGAGGTTTTATCGCCTGTCCGGAAAGCCAGCCGTAGCCGTAGGCGCTCCCCAGCATCGGCATGGCGTTCTCTATTTCTATGGCAAGGCACGGGCCCAAGGTGTTAATCGCGACTATGCCATCAGCCCCCGCCTTTTCCGCCTCCCGAGCGAATTGGGCAATGTCCAGAACATTAGGGCTGAGCTTGACGAAGACTGGTATGTCAACAACTTCTTTGGCGGCCTTGGTGGCCTCCACAACCGGCATCGGGTCGTTGCCCAGGTAGTGAGTGGAAAGCTCCAGTGCGTCAACGCCGGCCGCGGCCACCTTGGGCGCAAGTTCCCTGATTTCATCGGCTTTATAGCCTATGCTCGCGATCAGCGGGACCCCTGCTTGCTTGGCCTTCTTGTACTCAACCTTCAACCATTGTTCCACCGGCAGGTCGGACCAAAGCTCGGCGTTTAATATGCTGTCTTTGATCTTCACGATGCAGGGCCTGGGCACCTGAGCCGGGGTGACGCTGATGGTTTTGGCGACCAGTCCCCCGGCCCCACCTTCCGCCGCCATGAGCATGCTGTTGGCATCGCGCACAGTTGGGCCTGCGGCGGGCAATATCGGGTTTTTGAACTTCAGCCCGCAGATTTCAACGGAGAGATCCACCATCATTTCACCTCTTTTTTATTGCTCCCAGCTTCTGCCAGATCCTTTCGGCTGATCTTCTCGATATTTTGATTACCTCTTCCTCCTCCAGCGATAACATCTTTCGGTCCCGCATAAGTATGTTTCCTCCCACGATGACCGTTTCGACATCGCCCCCGCTGACGGTGTTAATCAAGTGACCGACCACGCTCTCAGGTCCTATGGGCGTTGGTGCTCTTTTTGGGTTCACGATAATGATGTCCGCCAGTTTTCCGACTTCTATGGAGCCGAGCTCATTCTCAAGGCCGTAGAGTTCCGCACCGCGAATGGTCGCCATCTCCAGAGCCTCCATAGCCGATATTGCCCGTGGATCTTGGAGCGCAACCTTGTGCAAAAGGAAAGCCGCGCGAATGTTTTCAAAGCCATCGAAAATATAGCCATCGTTTCCCAGCCCCACCGGGATCCCCAGAGACAACATCTTCACCACGGGTGCCACTCCAACTGCGTTCAGCATGTTGCTCATGGGATTGTGTGCCACCTTGGCTCCCGTCTTCTTAATTATGGCCAGCTCGTCGTCGTTGACGTGGACACAGTGGGCCAGGACTACATCGGGACCGAGAACTTCGGCATCTCTGAGCCTTTCGATGGTCCTCTTGCCGTAGCGCTCATAGTTATGATAAAGGTCGCACAGCCCCTCCGCGGTATGGATGGTCAGCGGAACCTTGTAGCGACTGGCCAGATCCTTGGTGTATCTCAGCAGCTCGTCGGACACGGTAAAAGAGGCGTGGATGCTGAACATTCCGTGAACCCGGGTCGTCCTTTCCTTTTTAGTTTTCAGAATGAAACGCTCGTTTTCCTTGGTTCCCTTTGAGCCCTCGGCGTGAGTGTGTCTCTCGGTGGCTTCAAAGGAAATTATCCCCCTCATCCCGGACTGCTCCACCGCGGCAGAAATTCTGTCGAGAACTCCCGAGACGGCGTTGGGACCCGAGAAGGTGTCGGCAAACAGCGTAGTCCCTGTTTTTATGAACTCAAGACAGGCCATCAGGGCGCTGGCGTAAGCGTCTTCCTTGGTCATCGCCTCGTCCATGGGCCACCAGACGCGCTGGAGGATCTGGGAAAAGTCAGTTGGTGGCTCTATTTTGAGCGGGGCAGCTCGAAGCAACATGCCGTAAAGGTGGGTGTGCGAGCAGATGAGACCCGGCATGACAATCTTTCCCTTGGCGTCAATTACCTCCTCGGGCTTGCCCTTACCAGTTGAGCCTCTTTTCACCGATATGATGCGGCCTTCATCGATGGCTACAGAGCCGTCAGCGATGATCCTCCGGTCCTTGTCCATCGTTACAATAAGACCGTTTTTAATTAACAGTTCGACCATTCAACCCCTAAGTGAAATCGTTATGGTGGGTTTAAAACTTAGTGAGGCGGCAACAGGCTAAAATACCGGGATGTTTTTATGAAGATAAGAGGAAAATGACGGAATTTTTGATAGCCACCATGGCCAGGCTGATAAAGAAGGCTGCCAAGGTTCGCGTCTCCCGGGATGCCGCTCTAGAGTTGAGCATCGTGCTTGAAGATTATGCCGTGAGGGTGGCCACAGAGGCCCTTAAACTCACCGAGCATCGAGGAGCCAAAACCTTGAGCAAAGAAGATATAAAGGCGGCAGTTTCAGCCATATCCAAATGAATTGGTTATCCGGTGATTTTTTTGGTCGACCTTGTCGTGCGTAACGGAAGAATAGTCCTTCCCGAGGGCATGATAACCGGGGAGATTTCCATAGAGGACGGTCGCATCTGCAGAATCGCCGTTAGCGGCCTTCCCAAGGGAGACCAAGAAATAGATGCCAAGGGCAGGATAATAATCCCGGGGGTGGTTGATGTCCACGTTCATTTATATGATCGAAAGTTTCCTAACCGCGAGGACTTCGCCAGCGGCAGCTCCGCAGCCGCTGCAGGAGGTGTGACTACTGTCATCGTCATGCCTTGGGACACCCCTATCGTGTCCGGGCCCTGCATCGAAGAAGTTATTGACCTTGGCTGCAAAAACAGCATCGTTGACTTCGCCTTACACGCCGGAAACATGAGCGCTGAGACGATAAAAAAAGTTCCGGAGATCAACTGCTTCGGCATAAAATCATTCAAGGCTTTTACCTGTGATCCCTATCAGATGTCCTACGATGCAATTGAAGAGCTGATGTGCTATGTGAAAGCCATTGGCGGGGTCACCTTTGTGCATGCCGAGGATCAGAAGGTTCTCAGCAAGGGCATCAAGGCTCTAAAAAGGAGGAAGGATCCGATGGCCCACGCGGAATCACGCAGCAACGAGGCGGAGGAAGAGGCAATAAAAAAGGTGCTGAAATCCGCAGCGAGGACGGAATGTCGAACACACATAGCCCACGTTACCACGCGCCAAGGCTGCGAGGCTGTGGAGAAGGCAAAGGAAAAGGGGAGCCATGTAAGCGCTGAGACCTGCCCCCATTTTTTGGTCTTCACCCGCGAGGACATTGAGAGGCTCGGCCCCTATCTAAAGGTGAATCCCTCGCTCAAGTCACCCAGTGATCGCGCCGCTCTTTGGGAGGCCCTCAAAAATGGAGCGATCGATATCGTTTCGACGGACCACGCCCCCGCCACCAAGGAGGAGAAAGAGATAGGATGGACTGATATTTGGCAGGCGCCTTCAGGGGTTCCCGGGGTGGAAACTTTCTTGCCCATAATGCTCAGCGAGGGAGTTGTCAAGGGCAGGTTATCGCTTGAGCAGCTGGTCAATTCCATGTGCACCAAGCCTGCGGTGCTGTTCGGACTTTACCCTCGCAAGGGAGTCATTCAGGAGGGTTCTGATGCAGATCTGACGATTCTGGATCTTAACGAGGAGATGAAGATATCAGCCGATCGTCTGCACTATAAGGTGGGCTGGACGCCCTATGAGGGCATGAGGGTCAGGGGTTTGCCCGTGATGACCCTACTGAGAGGAAAAGTGATTGCTGAAGGGGGAAAAATAACCGTGGCTCCGGGCTTCGGCCAGTTCCTACCGAGATAAGTTCAATCCTTCAGGAATTTTCTGATCTGTTTGCCCCTAGACCTTAGGACATTCATCGCTTTCGCAGCGTCTTCAAGATCGGTGTAAATGGGCAACTCGGATCTTGCCGCAATTTCTCGGAAGGCAGCACCATCGCTGGCGCAAAGAGTGACCGCCAAAACCGGCTTTTCCCTCGTTTTTTTGGCGATCTCTGTGATCTTCCTGAGATCCTCCAAGTTAAAGAGGGTGAATCCCATTGAGTTCACCGCAATTAATCCATCAACTTCTTTATCCGAGAGCAGCAATTCAGCAGCTTGTTTCCAGATGTCTCCCTTGGCCGACCTTCCGAGATGGACAAAACCAAAGAGTTCAGCCCCAGGGTGTTTTTCCTTTATTTTTCCCAGAGTTTCCATGGACGGCTGGGCCGGAGCCATCCCCATCTTGGAAAGATATTTTTCTAAAAGTTCCGCCGGTCCGGAGACGTTGGCGATGATCGCAACTCTTTCACCGGGGAGGGGCGGTTGCTTCGCCAGCGCTGTGGCGCCATTTAGCATCTCCTGGAGGTCTTGAACCAGAATTCCCCCCGACTGTTTCACCGCCGCCTCGAATATGCCCCTGTTGTCGGGATAACTGCTGAGAACGATCACCGGTTTCTTTGCAACGGTTGCCGCCATTGTTTCAACGAACTTCCGACCATTTCTGATTCTCTTTAGGTAGATGCAGATGACTTTGGTCTCTTTATCCTGGGAAAGATAGCTCAGAACCTCCGATTCGTCGGTGCCGAGGCTATCGCCGATGTTGATCAGCTTGCTGATTCCGGTCACCGCCGCAAAATTTAGAACGCTTCTGGCAATGCAGCTGTCCTGGGAAACAATGGCCACATGTCCTCTTAAGATCGATGCCTTTTCCGAGATGGCAGATAAACCATTTTGGGTGTTGACGATCCCAATGGAGCCGGGGCCGATAATTGTCATCTTTTTTCTCTTTGCCGCTTTGATCAACTCCTCGGCCTCGCGCAGCTCGCTTTCCATTATCACCATGGCTCTTGGTTGTCGGGAAAGCAGTTTCTGCAGGTTTCTGGTCAGCAATTTTTCAGGCAGCAAAACCAGGGCCAGATCCAACCCGGTCCTGAGGTTATTTATGCTTTTGAAGCTTCCCTCAAGTTTTCCGCTGAGGTCGACCAGGTGGATTTTTCCCTTTCTGTAGCTGGAAACGTTTTGCACCAAGTAATGAAAATGGGTTGAATAGATTGCATCTTCCCCGGTGAGTTCCGAGGCACCAACTAAGGAGATGGATTTGGGTTCGAAGAGGGTCTGAAGTGCGTCTGACATCACTTGCCCTCTCCAAGAACTATCCGGGCGTCAACAGCAACCGCTCCTTTTCCAGAGTTGTAGACGAAGACAGGGTTAAGGTCCATTTCCGCTATTTCCGGAAACTCATGGGCGAGCTGTCCAACTTTCTGGATCAGGCTGGCAACCGCCTCTATATCCGCTGGCGGTGTGCCCCTTAATCCGGCGAGGACGGGATAGCCCTTGATCTCCTTGATCATCTCCATGGCTTCCTCAATGGTAAGGGGGGCAAGCCTGAAGCTTATGTCTTTGAGCACCTCCACCCAGATGCCGCCCAGGCCGAACATGACGGTGGCGCCAAAGGATGGGTCCTGCACCGCCCCCACGATTACCTCACGGGCCGGCGGCAGATATTCCTGTATTGTCACGCCCAGTATTCTGGCGTCGGGCTTGTAAGTTTGGGCGTTCTTGATGATTTCTTTGAAAGCCTGCCTCAGCTCCAGCTCCGAGCTTATTCCCACCATGACTCCCTTTGCATCACTCTTGTGGATGATGTCGGGGGAGGCTATCTTTATCACCAGGGGGTAGTGAATTTCCCGGGCGATCTTAACCGCTTCCTCAACATCTCTCGCCAGAGCGGTGCGGTTGACCGGAATGCCCCAAGCCTCCAGCAGGCGCTTTGATTCGATTTCAGAGAGTTCCCGTCTGTTTTCAGATTTGGCCAAATTTAAAATTTCCAATATTTTCTGTTTTTGGGACGCCAAGATTATCACCGGAAATCAAAATTATTCGTCATCGGACAATATAAGTTTTTTCGGGCAGCTGAGAGCAGGTGGACGACGCTGGCGGGGCTCAGCAAACGATTTTAATACTTGGCAGCCCTTTTCTTACTTTAGGTGTTTATGTGAAGTTACTGGCAGCAGCGGACTTTCACGGCAACTCCGGGGCTGAAAATAACCTCGCAAAACTGCTTCAACGGGGCTACGACTGCCTGGTCTTAATCGGGGACCTGACCAATTTCGGCCCACCCGAGGTAGCGGAGAGCCTGCTGGACCTGGCTAAGGAGGCCGGGATTCCCTGTTTTTGTGTGCCTGGCAACTGCGACCCCAAGTCGATTCTTCAAGTTCTGGACAGAAGGGGCGTCAACCTTCACGGCAAGTGTGCAAAGTTCGGTGAGTTTACCTTTCTGGGCTTGGGCGGCTCCAACCTTACCCCCTTCAATACCCCCTTTGAGCTTACCGAGACGGAAATACAGGAGGAGCTGGCGGCAGCCTCTTGCACCACAGAAGGAAAGCTGATCTTGGTGACCCATGCCCCGCCCCACGGTACCAAGGTCGACCGCATCAGGGAGGGAACCCACGTGGGTAGCAAAAGCATTCGCCAGTTCATCGAGCAGAAGGAGCCCCTGCTCGTTCTCTGCGCCCATGTCCACGAAGGTCGCGGCGTGGATCAGCTGGGTCGCACACTCGTCGTGAATCCCGGCCCGATGATCAAAGGATATGCGGCTGAGGTTGAAATCGAAGCGTCGAGGGTCAACTTCCGCCTGCTGGAGATTTGAGGTAAAAAAGTGAGATCACAGGAAAGTCAAAGATATTGTCCTCGGTGCGGCTCGGCCAGGCTGAGATGGGCCTCGGGGCTGCCCCAGCTCTGGTCCGTTTATGATTGCGAGGAATGTGGGTATCGTGGCCCGCTTGTTGTTGAGGACGGGGAGCTGGCGGAGAAGCTGAGAAAGCGCTGGTTGAGAGGGCTGGCTTCGGGAAGGATCCGCAAAAGGCAGCAAAAATGATCAAATTTCAGGCCGGCTTACTTTTAAGTCCAGAACAATGTGGTAACATCGCACCGCGTACGAACGGATTTTTCTTGCCGCTAGCAGCTTTATCTCCAACCCCTGCGCCGCGGCATTAGATCTCACGAAGTCAAGCGAGGGCCCGTAGATGTCCGGCTCCTCCCCGTAGTCATAGAAATGCACTATTCCCCCAGTGGGCTTTAGAGCGCTGAGGGCAACGCCGAAAAAATCATGAGAAAGTTCGGGGAGGGGCATGAGGACGCGGTCGGCTTTTCCCGCAAGTCTTTTTTCCACGACCTCCCGGGCATCACCGAGGATGGGGACCACGCGGTCTGCAACCTTGTTGATGCGTATGTTGGTCTGCATGTACTCAAAGGCGGCGGGGTTAATGTCAATGGAGTAGATGACCGCCGCCTGGCTGTGTCTGGCGATGATGATGGAGTAGCTGCCAACTCCTGCAAACAGGTTCACCACCACCTCGCCGGGCTCCACCTGTTTTGCCACCCGCAGCCTTTCCGCCGCCAAGCGGGGGGAAAAATAGACTTTTCTCAAGTCGACCTTGAAGGAGCAACCGGATTCGCGATGGATGGTCTCCGTCCTTTCTTCCCCCGCGATCACCTCCAGCTCCCGCGTGCGAAAGTCACCTTTCACGGGGGAGATCTGATTAAGCACCGTCCGGACATTTTTTTGTACCTCCAGCAATGCTTTTCCAATCAGGTGTTTTTTGGGCAGGAGCCGTGGCGGGAGTTTTACGATGGCGATGTCCCCCACGATGTCGAAGGCCCGGATTAGCTTCAGTTCCTCGTCAGAGAGGTAGCCCTTTAGCCTGGTGCGCAGGTCGTTAGGCATTTGATTCAAAAGACAATTTATTTCTTCAGAAAAAGGGTTTAGTGTTTGATTGCTCCGCTGTTCTTTTTTGGAGGTCAAAAGCCAGAGATCGGCCTGCTCCCTTTCAACTGTAGCTTTATTTTAAGGCCCAAAGATTATTATGGTCGGTATGGAATGCCCAACACTTGAGATTAAGGATTCTGGCCCGCTGAAGGTGGCTGAATTCGATTGCCACGGGTGCAACTTCCCCTCAACGCTTAACGAGCCCCGGTGCCGTTACTGCGTGATCAGCCGGCTGCGCACCGAGAGCGAGGTGGATCAAGTCACTCTCTTAAACCCCGTGGTGAGGACCTATCGCTCGCGCGATCTTTCCAGACTGGCGAGGACAATCGCGATGGCCGAGCAGCTCGCTTTGGATCGTTCTCTTTACGGCGAAAAAGAGGGAGAGGGAAAATGCCGAAAATGCGTCGATGCCCGTATGAGCGCTGTGCTTGAGGCGCTGGATAAGATCATGGCCAATCCCCATGACCTCAGCCCCATCGACAGCAGCTTGGTTTTTGCCAGGATAAAAAGCAGTCCTGAGTGCAAAAAATGCAGCGAGGAAAATTTCTTCAAGCTAGTTGACGCTATAAAGGCGACCTTGAAAAAATTCCCCCTCTTTAAACAACTGTCCTCTAAAAATTACGATGAAATTTTTGCTGCTAGGTCCAAACCATTTTTCGTTGAGGGGTTGTGGAACCCGCCCCCCAAGGACGCCCGCTTGATTGACAGCTATGATCTATCCGGAGGTCGCGGTAAGGTGAACATTTATGAGCAGCGCAACAATCCCGTCCCCTTCTACGAGCTGATCCTGCCGGAGTTCAATCTTCCCGCTGACCAGCTCGAGCTGCTGGACTCCGCCTTCCGGGTCAAGATCGAAGAGGCGCCCGGGCACGCCAGATTTGCCTATTCGACGCGGGCATACTCCTTTGCTGAGGAGTGGTACAATGCACTGCTCCACATGCTACGCGAGAAGAAAAAGTCAACCCCCGCCTCCAGCATTCGCAGATTGGCTGAAATGATGGCCAGCTGGTTGACCTACCGCCTGCTGGAGCCCTTCAGCCACGACGACTACATAACCGACATTTTTGTGGCCGCCCCACCGGAGATTCAGCCCATATATGTGGAACACGAGCGCTGGGGAAGGCTGGAAACGGGGATCTACTGGACAACTCCGGCGCTGCTTGGCCTGGGTGAGACGCTGGCCTCAAGGTTGGGGACTTCCTTCGATGAAATTAGACCCCAGCTGGACGCGGAGATACCTGAGCTGGGAATGCGTCTCTTCTTGAGCCGTTACCCTGCCATCTGGACCCGCAGCGTCGATATCGCTGTTCGCAAGCGCCGTTCCAAGCCATGGACGCAGCCGCTCTTTTTAGATCGCGGCACCCTGACACCCCTGGCGAGTTCCTTTCTGGGAAATGTTCTTCGCATCGGGTCGAGCGCCTTTGTCATAGGGGAGATGGGTACAGCGAAGACATCTCAGGTCGAGACCTATATTCCCGAGATCGGCCCGCATAACCGGATAGTGGCCTTTCAGGACACTGAGGAGCTGCACATTGAGGATTTCGTCTCTCACGGCTACAAGCTGGCCAACGTGCGGGTCTCGGATCCCGAGCAGCTCGAGAAGCAGGTGACGGCCTTTCTCAGGGGAGGTTCCAGCTACTGGTTGATCACCGAAGTTCGAGCGGCTGAAGCAGTGAGGGCGGCACTTGGCGCTGCGGCAAGGCAGGGGTCGCAGCCGGTGGTGGCGAGCTTTCACGCCCGGAGCAAAACGGAGATGTTCGACCTCATCGTGCACATCATGGGCCTCCACCAGGCCACCTTCAAATACATTGATTTTATCATCAGCACGGCGAGGTTCTCCACTCCAAGAGGAACGATCAGAAGAATAGTTGAGATATCAGAGGTGCTCAAGGAATGGAAGGATGAGCCCAGATATTCCGAGATGTTTGTTGATGATCGCAGGCAGGACAGGCTGGTGTCATCAAAGCTTCTGAGCGGACCGAGGGAGCTGATAAAGCGGTTGGATTCCAGGGACCTCTCCAAGCTGGACATGAAGGAGGTGGTGAAGAGGGTAACGTTCTTGCCTCCGGAAAGGGGCGGTAGCCAGTTGATACCTGCGCTTTGCAAGCGGCTGGCGATCGACGAGGAAGACTTTCTGGCAGCAATTTTAACTGAAGCAAAGATGAAGTCGGAACTTTTGCTTTTGGCGAGTAAATCGGGAGACCCCAGCTATCTGGAGCTGCCCTTCGTGAGCCGGGCCTACAACGCCTATTTCTACCTGCTGAAACAGAACGCTCCGAATTACTCAAAGGTTCTGGAGGAGTGGCTGTCTTGGCTGAGAAAAACTTGACACCTCTCCCCGAGAGATTTCCCCTTCCAAGCGATGTCCGCGAGGCCCTGCAGAGAATTCTTAAACCACGGGAGAGAGGATTTTACGAGAAGTTCTGTGCCTTTTCGGGAAGGATTCTTGGTCCTCTCACGAAAAATTCAAAGTTAAGTGAAAAGACCCTCCGAGATTTGAAGGAGGCCAAGATAAAAATTGAAGCCAAGGATTGGGCTGCCGGTCTGATTTTTTCCCTAGTCCTGCCGGTTTTGGCATCAGTCCTGGTTTGGTTCTGGTCCTTTCTCTCCACCGGCGACCCGCTCGGCACCCTGTATCTGCCGATAGCCGGATTTTTAATCGGTGGTATTTTTATGATGGCCTTTCAGAGCTACCCGGCTTCAGCTGCTTCCAGGCGCAGAGCCGACGCTCAGAGCAAGGCGATAGAGACCATAATGTTGCTCAGTTTCTCCCTCTACCACCGCCCAGATATCCGCGGCGCCACCGTGCAGGCGGCTGATATGAGCCAGGGTAAACTGGCCGAGGATCTCCAGAGGGGACTGCTGGAGCTTGATGAGCGCAGGCGCTACGAAACGGTGCGGCACCTTCTGACAGTGGTGGCAAATGAGTGGGGAGAAATAGACGACAGCACCCGGCAGGCCATTTTTGACCTCCTCAGGTCCACGGGGGCGAAGGAGGAGTCGGTAAGACTGGCTGATGTTGCCAGGGCACCGGAGCGGGTCTTGGAGGGTGCCGAGGAACAGCTCACCAACCGGTTGAACAGCCTCGTCATGCCCACGTTGGCCTTTCTCACCTTCAGCTCTCTGGCCATCATCAGCGTCGTGGGTCTTTCCCCTATTTTTGGGGTTATTGGTTTCAATTTCGTTGACCTGAAATTTTTCGCCACCATCGCCGTGGGCCTGGTGGTCGCTTTTTTGATCTTTACTGAGTTCATGGGAAGCCACCGCCCCGCCACCATACAGATCCCTGTTCTCCCTGAAGATGATCCCCGTTTGCCGCCTCCGGGAAAGGTGATCCTGTTGGGGAGAAAAGTTCCTTCCCCTCTGGTTCCACTGTTGGTGTTTGCGGCCATTGCCTGGCCCGGGGTGTTGTATTTGCTCGGGGAAACCGGGGGACAGCTTGGTTTTGTGATATTCAGCTTCTCCACCTTTTGGTTTGTCTGGGCCGTAGCCGCGGCCATTGGTGTCTATGCCCTACTTTACAATTCCCGAAGAGCGAAAATTCGGGAGGAGGAGCGGCGAAAACTGGTTGACTGGGGCACCGCGCTGAATACCATGGGATCGAGAATGCTTGACGGCAAACCGATGCCCCAGGCGATGGAGGAAGCGGCCGGTTTAATGGCCGGGTCGCCGCTGGCTTATGAACTCCGAGACCTCAGCCTGAAAATGGAGCGCTACGGCCTCAACCTTCACGAGGCCCTTTTCGAGCGACGTCGCGGTAGCCGGTACAACCCGATGATAAAAAGCTTTCTCGAGATCATCTCCCGGATCAGACGCGATAGCGAGGCCGCCGCCGGAAGGGCCTGCATGATGGCAGCGGATTTCCTGCAAACCCTGCACAGGGTGGAGCGCCGTTTTCGCGAAAGGATCGATGAGGCGATGGGAAATCTGTGGTTGGTGGCGGCTGTTCTCATCCCGGTTGTCTGCGCCATGTCGGTTTGGGTGATGGACTTCATGTCGGGGATGAAGTTCTCAATGTCGGCGCAGGCAGCCGCCGCCGGGGTAACCGGTATTCCCTTCCTGCTTGGTGCCATGGGGGTCATGGAAATCGCCCTTCTGAGGCTGGTGATGGGGGTTACCTCGGTGGCCTTGAGCTTTATAATCGCCAGATACATAGCCAACATCAGGGCCGCTGGCGACAGGGTGGAGTTATGCTCTTCCGTGGCGAAGTCGGTCATCGTTTCGGCAGCTATATTTACCGTCACGAGCTTCTTGCTAACGTTAATAACTGTCGGGGGTGGTTGAGTGAGGAAGGGACTTGATCAGCGGGGCGTCGAACCGCTCGCGATGAAACTTTTTGCAGGCATCGTCCTTCTGGTCATCGGCTTGGGAATTGGCTATGCTGTTTACACATGGGCCGGAAAGGGGGCCACCGGAATGCTCTCCTTCACGGTTACTGTTTCCCCCACTAGCGCCGTGGTGAGTCCAGGGAGCACCGTGACCGTTAACGTGTCGGTGCAGCGCATCGGGCCCTATGACAAAGAGGTAACCCTTTCAGCTTCAGGATTGCCGGCAAACGTTGCGGTTAACTTTTCACCCAGCAGCGGGGTGCCTGCCTTCGGCTCCACGATGACCATTGTCGTCGGCAGCTCAGCACAGCCGACCGTTACCACGATCACCATTAAGGCCACGGGCACAGACGGGGTTCAGCAGACAGCCACGTTTGAGCTGACGGTGGAGTAGATCTCCATGCCGGCGCTGCGCACCATAGGCTTGGTCATCCTGAGCGCTTTTGCGGTGGCAATTGGAATCTTTGGCTTCTTTCTCGTTCGGGGCCTGGCGGATGAAGCTGCGGCCAGGGAGGCGGCGCTGAAGGTGGTCGAGGTCTGCGGGACGGTGATATCCACCGGCAGCACGCAGAACATCAGGGTGAACATTCCAGGAAACTATCACATGAGGTTTGTGGAAAATCGAATTTTCATCGATGGTTATGGGGTTCCGGAGGGTGGCTTGGCGCTATTTTTTTCGGAGGAATCCACAGAACTCGGCCCTGGTAGCCATGATCTCTCCATTTTCATCAGCAACGGCAGGCTGGTGGTAAAACGGATTTAATCAGGATCTTTAAGTCGGTTTTGGCGATCCTTCTCGTCATAGTTTTCCTCACCTTGCTGGTTTCCGCCTACAGCCAGCACCAGGAGATGCTTGCGACGGCCGGACTCATCGACACGGCGACCACGGTCACGAACAACTTGGTTCTCAACCGCTTGGCATTTGTCGAGGGCTACCGGACTCGCGAGTATGTCGTTGATGTGGAGAAGATCTCTTCGCTTGATTTCAGGCAGGAAGTTGGCGGTGAAAATTTTCTCTACCAGATAACTCTCCGTTACAACCCCCGCGACGAGACGGTTTTGGGTCCTTACGGCCCGTCTCCTCCGGAGGGAAAACCGGTCAGCGCGATAGTGGTGCCAGTTACCTTGTATCAAAAGGGGCGCCTGATCTACGCCAAGCTGGAGGTTAAAGTGTGGCGGTCCTGAAAGGAGGGTTGTCTCGGGAGAAAGGCGGAGTGAGCGACATTTTGTCAATAGCTTTCATGTTCCTAATAGTGGTGTTTGCCGGAGTGCTTTTACACAGCTACCGGTTTGGTGCCATAAACTCGGCTGTTGACAGGCAGATGCAGCTGAAAGCCGAGTATCTTTACCGGACCCTGGAGCTCTCCCAGGTGGAGAATTACTCGCTCAGCTATCTTGGCGCGGTCGCCGAGAATGTGATCGGAGTCTCGCCCCAAGTGGTCCCCGGTGACTACTTGAGGTCGGAACTGGATCTCCTGCTCTCCTACCTGCGCCCACCCGGATATGCCGTAGTTTTGGAGCTATCCTATGAAAATTCCTCCTGGGTGCAGTTCTCCCCGAAGGACGTTGGACCACCGGCACCGGATGTGGAGAAGTTCACCTTTTCTGGAAAGTTCACCATTGTGATCGCAGGGGCGGGAGAAAATCGGGTGGCGCAGGCGAATGCCACCGTAACGATCTTCAAGATGGGGTGAAACCTTGAGGGAGGAGTCTGGATCGGCGGAACTGCTGGCGATATTCACAGTTTTTGTGGTTCTTTCCGGGGTTGTTGCCCTGAACACCTTCGAGGCGGGTTATGCCCGCCAGATGGATGCCTTCCAAAAAAGGATGGCCGTCGATACCACGCGGGCGGTGGCCTCAGCCGTCGAAGCGGAGTTAAACGACTCGCTTCGATCGGCGGTAGCAGCTGCAATGTTTGAGGCGGGCAAATTTGCCGGATCCAAGGCGGAAGTTGAGGCCCGCCTGCGCGACTACTTCAACCAGCGCATTGCCGCGGGTTGGTCCTACTCCAATTTTGAGAACATCCATGTCCCTCTGAGCGACGAGAACTCCCTTCAGATCGAGTGGCTCCCCGACGGTAGCGTTCGTGCCCACGGCTACTTGGCAGCGACGTTCAGCCATGTTTCCGGGGCCAAGGCCTATGGAATCAAGCTCGACGCGGGAATAGCCCCCCGCTATGGAAGAATGCTCTACCTCGCCAATCTTGCCTACAGCTGGGCCCAGGAGGCCCCCGACATTGGGGCGCTGGAGCGCGAGCTTAACGAGAACTACGCCGCGGAGATGTTTTCCTTCCGAATTTACTGGGAGAACGGTGCCCTGAGGCTGACCATCACTGAACTCTACGGCGGAAGAGCGATAACGCCGGAAAACGAGGGCTGAGGTGATTTGTATGTTTGATCATACAGAATCGCCAGTTATAAATACACAGGACTAGGAGGAGAGTGGGGTTGAGATGGTGTCCAAGGCCGAGATAATTCAGACGGTGAAAAAGGAGGGTATAAAATTCGTCCAGATGCAGTTCACTGATATTCTGGGAACGGTGAAAAATGTCACCATTCCGGCCACCAAGATTGAAAAGGCCCTTGAGGAGGGTGTTTTCTTCGATGGTTCCTCGGTTCTTGGTTACGCTACGATCGAGGAATCTGACATGCGTTTGATGCCGGACACGGATACTTTTGTGATCATCCCTTGGCTCCAGGACAACTTCAAGACCGCACGAATGGTCTGTGACGTTTTTGATCATGAGGGGAATCCCTTTGAGGGCGATCCCCGCGCGGCGCTGAAACGTCAGCTGGAGAAAGCCAAGAAAAAGGGATGGATCTTCAACACGGCCCCGGAGTATGAATTCTTCCTCCTGATGTTGGATGAGCAGGGTCTGCCCACGACCAGGCCCTCTGACTACGGCGGTTACTTTGACCTCATGAGAGATCGAGGCGATATCATCAGAAAGGAAATAGTGAACTATCTTAACCAGATGGGCTTTGATGTCGAGGCCTCGCACCACGAGGTGGCTCCCGGGCAGCATGAGATAGACCTCAGGTATGCCGATGCCATGACTTCCGCCGACCGCGTTGCCATGATGAAGTACGTCACCAAGAACATCGCCTACCGTCACGGTCTTTACGCCACTTTTATGCCCAAACCCATTTATGGCGTCAACGGTTCCGGAATGCATGTACACCAGTCGCTCACAACCGTCGATGGCAAGAACCTGTTTTATGATCCCAAGGGCCCTTACAAGCTGAGCAAATATGCCCTTTATTTCATAGGCGGGCTTTTGAAGTATGCGAAGGAGACCTGTGCCGTCTTGGCCTCATCGGTGAACTCCTACAAGAGACTGGTGCCGGGGTACGAGGCTCCAGTTTACATTTCATGGGCCAACAGAAACAGGAGCGCCTACATCCGCGTACCGGCGGGCAGGGAGTCGCACACCCGCATAGAGTTGCGTAACCCAGATCCAGCAGGCAACCCCTATCTTCAGTTTGCGGTAATGCTGGCCGCCGGCCTCAAGGGGATTGAGGATAAAATAGAACCACCGGAGCCGGTGGAAAAGGATATCTACCACATGAGTTCTGAGGAGCGCGAGGCCTTGGGCATAGAGTCGCTTCCAGAGAACCTGGGCCAAGCGCTCGATTACCTGCGAAGAAGTGAACTGATCAGGGAGGCGCTTGGCGACCACCTTTTCAAGCACTTCATTTACGTGAAGGAAAAGGAATGGGAGAGCTACCGGGCGCACGTCAGCGACTGGGAGCACAAGTTTTTGTTGCCGGCAATGTAGCTTAGCGCTGCTGTAGCGTCTGAGAAATTTGTGCGGGGACGATCGCGAAACTACTCCGCAGCGGCTCGGTTACCCAGCCGCGCTTTCGTTTCGAGATCTTTATCCGGCATCCATGCTTCGATGCGCACTTCCGCGCACCTTATCCACGGCCTCCCCCAGCTGCGCTGAGTTTTTCCGTGGATCCCCCTCACCCGTAGGTGGAGTTCAGCCTGTTCTACCGGCTTGTCCCCGCAATTTAAGCTGGTAAATTCTAGAATAATAAATTTTTCGACGGCAGCCGGCATGTTTTCCAAGTAGCTTTGGCCCGGCCCATCCTGCTGGTTGAAAGCAGGACCGCTAGTTTGGTGGAAGTCAAAGCAGTTTACGGGAAGAGGCCGAGTCTTTCCTGAGCGTCAATGACCCTCTTGATCCCGAGGATGTAGGCTCCCGTGGCCATGTCAACCCGGTACTGCTGTGCCGTCTTCAGGACATCGTGGTAGGCCTTCACCATATGGTCTTCCAGTTTCTGGTTGACGAAGTCCTCGCTCCAGTGCTCGCGGTGAAGATTCTGCAGCCATTCAAAGTAGCTTACGGTTACACCACCAGCGTTGGCGAGAATGTCTGGAATCACGTGTATCCCCTGCTGGTACAGTATTTCCCTGGCCTTGGGCGTGCTCGGACCGTTGGCACCCTCGGATATTATTTTTGCCCTGATTTTGCTGGCGTTTGCCTCGGTGATCACATTTTCCATTGCGGCAGGAACCAAAATGTCACATTCGAGCTGCAGCAGCTCCTCGTTGGTGATCTCCTCGCTCGGGCTGAAGCCGCGGAGCTTACCCGTCCTCTCCTTGTGCTCCATCACGGCTTTGACATCAAATCCTTTGGGATTGTAAATGCCGCAGGTGGAGTCGCTGAGGGCAATAATCTTGCAGCCCATTTCCTCCAGAATCTTTGCCGCCCATTGCCCCACGTTTCCGAAACCCTGAACGGCGACGGTCAGCCCCTTCATGTTCATCCCCAGCTGTTTGGCAGCCTCTCTGGCGCAAATTGCGGCACCACGTCCGGTGGCCTCTCTTCTCCCCTCCGATCCCCCAAGCTCGATCGGTTTTCCTGTGACGACTTCGGGGACCATGTATCCTTTGAATTGACTGTAGGTGTCCATTATCCAAGCCATTGTCTGGGCGTCTGTGTACATGTCCGGGGCCGGAACATCCTTGTAGGGGCCGATGTCATCCAAAAGCATCGCGGTGTAGCGACGGGTCAATCGCTCTATTTCTCC
>LQMQ01000006.1 GCA_001515205.2 Candidatus Hadarchaeum yellowstonense | reverse complement strand
GCAGCAGTTGACTTATTTTCGCCTCGTACTCCATCTGCCTCTCGGACCCGGGCAGCTTCCGCAGCGACCAGCTCGCCTCGGCGGCCCCCCTCAGCCCCGTGTAGCCCTCCTTGATCGCCGCCGCCTCGGCCAGCCTTATCATCTCCACGGTTCTGTCCGGATCAAAGTAGCCTTCCTTGAGGTAGGCCTCCTCAGCCCTGAAAAACTCCAGCTGCTTTGACCTGAGGTAATTCTCAACATCCACTTTCTCTTTGTGAAACTCCTGGATGATCTCCTCTTCGGTGCTCTCATCCAAGACGCAGAGGCATTTTTCATTTTTCTTCAGCCCGGCAAGGAGAAAAGCAACCAGAACGGAATTGCGTTCGCCTTTGCTCCGGTAAATGCAGCAGAGGTGCTCCCCCGGCCTCACCCTCTCCAGTTCTTCCAAAAGCAGCCCGGCCGGAAAGGTCTCCTTTTTCCTGGGTCGCTGGTCTTTAATTTTTGTCCCCCCCCACAACTGCAACGAAAACGCTTCCCGCCCGCCGCTGCTCCCGTGATTGCGGCTCAGAGCTTGGTTTCTGGCGGGCCATCAGAACTTGCATCAGCGTTCACTTAGGCGTGAGAATTTTTTATCCTTTATTTTTCAGATTTTGAAAGATTTCCTTTATATATCCAAAAACCAGCGCCGCGATGCCTCAGGAACCGACCTCGTCCGCCACCTCTGCCTCATTTCCCCTTCCTGGACCGCCTCTTGAGCTTCTCCAGCAGCAGCCTCTCCTCCCTCTCCAGCTCGGCCCTGCGCCTCTCGTACTCCTCGATCAACTTATCATAGGTCTCCCTGGAGATCGACCCCTCCTTGAAGTACTTGATCTCCGCCTGCCGCTTCAGCTTGGGCAGCTCGGCCTTCTCCTTCCTTATCTGCCTGAGCCTGCTGGCGACCCTCAGCCTCCGCTGGACAAAGGTGAAAGCCACCACCGCGGCCACAACGCCAGCCAGCATGGCCCACCAGTACTGCAGGATAACTGGGGGCAGGGCGGTCGGGGTGAAGACGACAACCTCAAAACTTTTGCTGGCCTCCACGTTGCCCGCCTGATCCACCGAGTAGTACTCCACCCTGTGCGTGCCGTCCTGGGCGATGACAATGGTGTTCCCGACAACCCAGTCCTGGTTGTCAACGCGGTAGGTGGTCCCCAGGACTCCCGAGGTCGAATCCTCGGCGACGAGGGTGACAACCACCGAACCCCGAAAGGCACCGCCCTCCTGGCTTCCCGAGAGAAAGTGCCTCGTGACGGGCGGCGTCTGGTCGAGGACCACCGAGGCCACGGCTGATTGTCCGATGTCCCCGGCGGCATCCCTCACCCGAACGTAAATGTTCTTCGTGCCGTCGGGGGGTGAAATGGTGAATGATTTCGTGGGCTGGAAATCCTCCCAATCGCTCCAAGTTAGGCCATCGCTCGAGAAAGACATCTGAACGGCGTTGAGCGCGGTTATCGAGAGCTGAACCTCCGTTGAATTCACATATCTGGCGCCGGCTGCTATTTTCAGGCCCAGGACTTTGGGGGCACCGATCTTCGCGGTGAAAGATCTGACCTGGGACCAGTCCCCAACTCCCGCGGCGTTCGCTCCCCTGACCCTCCAGTAGTAAACCGTTCCGTAGGAGAGCGCCTCATGCTGAGACAGGGTGGCGCTCGACTCCATCGTCACCTTGGTAAGAATGATATGGGAAAAATCCCGGTCGGTGGCAATTTCCAGATCGTAGGTGGAGGCAACAACATCGGTCCAGTCGAAGGTGGGGGTGAGGGTGTCCAGAGTTACTTTGTCGTCGGGGGACAGCAGCACCGGGGCGGCCGGGGGGGCCAGCGCAGTTATCACTATTGAGATGTTGACACTACGGACGATGCCACCGCTGATGCCCCTCACCTGATAGATGAAAGATCCCGGGGTCGTTTCCATGGTCGTGGAAAAGGTCAGGGTGCTGCTGAAGTTAGGAGTGCCGGAGGAGGTGCTCAGGGTTAGGGTGACCCCGGCGGGCGGAGTCCCGACCCAGGAGCCGCTGAGGAACACCGGCGCAGGTGCACCAGAGGTCAGCTTGACGTCCACCTTTGTTGACACCGAGTCGGTCTGCTGGACGGTGAGGACATCGGGTGAAGCGCTCAGCGAGAAATCAAAAGTTATTGTTGTCGTGGCCGGTGCCGATGTCGTCGTTCCCTCGGCAGTTGTTATCTCCACATATATGGCGTCCACGAAGACCACGGAATTATCCGGATCGCCGACGCTGCTGTTTGTCACCCGAATATATAGATATGCTATGTCGTCCCAGTCCCAGGAACCACCATTGACCGAATCATCGGAGGTGATGTCAAGGGATTTCTCGGTCCAACTGGTGTCCGTGGGAACCCAGACAAGGTAGTTGGCGCCGGCGGATTCCCCCGGGTTCAGGGTATACTCCAGATAGATCGAATCATCCACCGCGGGCACATCCACCCGATAGACGACTTTGATGACAACTCTGGTGATGGTGCCTGTCCCCGTCCCAAAACCGAAGCCCCAGATGCTGAGGCTGGCCGCGATCGGGGATTCCGCCCCCTGACCATCAGGGGGCCCCGTCACATTTCCGGGGTTTACCCACCCTTCGGAGCCAGAGCGGGTCGCGTATCTCGTATAAGAGGCACCGGTCGCGAAGGGAACCCCTGCCAGCAGCACGGCGGCCAGAAGTAACCCCGCGATGAGCAAGGACGACGGTTTCGCTCCCTTCCGGCCCATGTCACCACCACGCGCGCGGCCCATCCCAAAGGCTCCAACCCTTGCCAGGGACTTCATTTCAGTTCATCCGCCCCGAAGATGGTCTCGCTCGGGAAGACCTTGATGCCCTCAGGTGTTATCTGCATGGGGACGATTCTCCTCTCGTGCTTGGCACACCTCATCTTGAGGATCTCAATTCCCTGAACCCGATGCCCCTTCACCTTGACATTGTAGAGCACGATGACCCCGTCGGCGAGAAACTCCTCCACTCCGGAGCGCGAGTATCTCACCGGCGTCTCCTCAATTTCGGTTGTCAAGAAGGTTGTCGCCCCGGCCCTCTCAAAGGCCCTGAAGATCTGCTCCACATAGATGCGGTAGCCCTCCGGTTTTTTGATGAAAGCCGACTCCAGCGCGGAGAGAGAGTCCATGGCGATGAGGTAGGGTTTCATGCCGGACGGGATGAGGTCCGGTATTCCCTTTAGCTCTATGGAGATCCTCCCGGCGGCCCTTTCCACCAGCCCCTCAACGGCGCGGGTGATCCTGAAGGGGTCCAGCATCCGGATGAGGATCGAGCCCCCCTTTTCGGCGTCACCCACCTTGAGCAGCAGCCCATCATCCTTCTCCGCAACCTCCCTGACCTTCCATCCGAATCTCTCCATGTGCCGCCACAGCCTCTTGGGCGTCTCCTCAAAGGTGATGTAAAGGCAGTCGTGGCCCTCGCGGGCTGCGTGGTAGAGCGACTGCATGCAGAAGATGGTCTTGCCAGTGCCGGGGCCACCGGAAACCAGGACGTTCGCCCCCCGGGGAATTCCTCTTTCGATCAAATCGTTGAATCCGGGTATGCCGAGCTTTATCCACTCGGGCTCGGTGGGCTCCTCCTTCTTCGGGCGATTCTTCAACGCCATTTATTCACCCCCAACCCCTTGTTAAATTCGGCATTCGCCCACATAAGGCTTATCAAGTTTCAAAAATTGAAAGAAAAGGATTAAGCAGCGACTGGAATCCCCTTATTACTTTTTCGAATATTCTCGAAAGAATCTCCTTTTCCGAACCTGCCGAGAAAAATCGCCGCCTAGTTTTCAGCGTAGGAAGCGGATCTCAGGGTGCGCACCCTTGCATAGACCGTCCGAGACAATCGGGGAGTCCCCACTGGAGGGAAGGCTTTTAGAGACAGGGCCATCTCCAGCCTGGGGACTCTTTCCTACAAAATTATTCAAAATTTTCCGCGATCCGGTTAGAAAATCGCGCGGTCCCGCAGGAATTTGCGGGAGAAACAAACGGGCCACCGATCAGAAAAAGGTGAAACAGAATCCTGGAAAGGGACGCATCGAATCACGTGACCAGAAAAACCGTCAAAAAGGGGCGGGCCGGAAATCCTCCCATAGCCTGGGATCAGGGTGGAATTCCACCCGCACGATCTGGTCCCAAAAAAGAATCCTCAGGTTGATCGCGCTGTTTTTCCTGCTGGAGGTCATCGGGGGCCTTTTCGCGGCTGCAGCGCCGTTTCAGGTCAACATCGGCGGCGTCAGCGTGACCTTTGAAAGGAAGCTCTCGAGCGACCGGGGCGGCAAGCACAAGGCACCGCCGCTCTCCCCAGTGACCATGGAGATCACCGCGCGCGTTTCCTCTCCGGTCGAGAACGCCGTCCTCATCGATTACTTCCCCAAGGGCTGGACCATCGTCGATTCTGGAGGCGGGACCGTCAGCGATTACGATGAAAATTACAACAAGATAGAATGGCGGGTCGGCAAGGTCAGCGATTCGGTCACCAGGTCCTACGTCTTCAAATCTCCGAAGCCCGCCTCGCTGCAGCCGAAGAAATACCACCTGCGCTCGGAGCTGATCTACAACGGCGGGAAGGCGACCGGCGAGGACTGGGTGGAAATTTCAATAGAAAAGGCGGCACACCTCGACGAGAACAGAGATTTCCTCTCCGACATCTCCGAGGAAGTCAGAACAAGGGACGGCGTGTGGTCGGAGCCGATCTACGAGGGCGAATGGGTGAGGGTCCTCTTCCAGAAGGAGCTCAACAACAGGAATGACATAACCATCTATGTAAGAAACACGCAGGGGTTAAACACCTGGGTCGAGGTCTACTACCCCGACAGCTCCGGGAAGATCGCCGAGTTTCCGGTGATAACGGGTGAAGGGTATTACAAGATTTACCTGACCAACATGGTGGGTACCCATGATACCTTTGACCTGAAGATAGTGAACTCCGACCCCCAAACTGCTTACCTTGAATTCGACCAGATCGTGGATCCACCGGCAAGCAATGAAAATTATTTCCCCGTGACCACCGAGACCGTCTACGAGGGCGGGACGGACAACTTCGCGGCGGCGCAGATGTACAGCGATGGAAGCTACGAAAACATCTACGAGAATGATGTTGGAAGCCTCAAGTCCTACAACCCTGCGGGCTACAACCTTTTGGGCAGCACTAAATACGTCAGCGGGGGGGTCGGGGACCTCGGAAGCGATGACAACAGCACTTACCTGCGGTTCAGGGGCTATCCCTCGGCTTTTGCCGGAGATGTCCAGGTGGCCGAGAGCGAAGCCGAGTCGACATACAACACCGACACATCTTATCAAGACAAGGCGATCCTGACCTGGACGCCATCCGCCGCTGACAACTACCTCATCATCGCCACGGCGGAGATTAAGAGAACCTCACCAGTCCCTGCCCGAACCACCAAGGCCCAGCTGGCAATAGATGGGGAAAACGTTGCCGAAACCTTTGTGGCGGACGATACCGACGTCGACATATACCGCAGCTTCGTGGCGTTCAAGGTAGCAGACCTGACGGCAGCGTCTCACACGATAAAAATCCAGTATGCCACGACGGACACCAAAAATACTGCCACCATCAAAAACGCCCGGATAATAGCCATGCGCATCGGCAACAACTTCCAACTCTCAGAGCCGAGCGACGGCACAACCACATCAACCACCTACACCGATATCGCCACCCTGAGCTTTACCCCGGAGATTACGGAAAACTGGCTCATCCTGGCCCACGCCGATGTGACTAACGGTACTGCCGCAAACTACAACGGAGTGCTGCTACTCGTGGACGGGGAAAACCGGGGAGAATTCTGGAGCCGGCAGGCAAACGCAAACCATTACCTCAGCGCCGCGTTTCACGATGTGGTCTCCCTGAGCGGTGGATCCAGCCACACGATAAAAATTCAGATGAAAACCTCCGCCGGCACCCTGACCTACAAGAACGTTCACCTTTACGCCATCCCGATCTCCGCCGTCTTCCGGGAGTTCTTCGCCGAAAACTCCGACAGCCTGAGCAGCACGACATCGATTGCCCCGGGCACGACCAAGACAACGCTGACCTTCACACCCACTGAGTCCGGTGACTACCTGTTCCTCGCCACGGGCCAGATAAACACCTCAAGCACAACTGTTTACGTTGGCGCCAGACTGACCATAAACGGCACGGACTATGGAAACTCCATTGTGGATGTCGCCGAAACCGCACAGTGGCCCACCTTCACGATATCCAAAAGGCTCACCGGCCTCTCCGGTGGTCAGACTGCCACGATATCGTTCTACACCCAGACCGCGGGGACCACCGTTTACATCAGGAACGCGAGGTTAATCGCACTGCGCCTGCCCACCGCCAGCGAGTACAGGGAAAACGTCGAGTTCACCGGCACCTCCAACACGGAGCAGTGGAGCAACCTGACCTGGACGGTGGACAGCCAGTGGACCACCGACAGCGTGAACGTGATCCTCCAGCTCTACAACTACAGCCTGGGAAGATATGCGGAGAGCGGGGAGGACGGCTACCTGAGCTACACCTCAGGCGCGGCAAACACCGACCAGACTCAGACCCAGACCATCACGACTAACCCGACCAATTTCAGGGACGCCTCCGGAAACTGGAAAATTAGGGTTTCTGGGGTCAAGGGGACCAGCACTCGCTTTGACTTGAAGGTGGACTGGATCGAGTTCAAGCCCCGCTCCTATGCCTACCGCGAAAATGTGCAACACAATATCACCGGGATACCCTTTGAGAATTTTTACGACTATCGGCTGGAGATCGGGTACTACTTGGTGGGGGACTCAGAACCGGTGAGCGTCTATCTCTACAACTTCTCGACGGGGTTGTGGGAAAACATCGGCAATCTAACCTCAACCACCTATACCGTTTTCACTTACAACATCACGGAGAACCAAATCGACAACGTGAATGGGGAAGTTCGGGTTCGCTACGTGCAGCCTGATAACGACATCGTTAGAACGAGCCTCATGCTTGATTATGCCGGTGTAATTGCCAAACAATACGAATGGAACCTCATTGAGACTTGGACCGCAACGGTCAGGGCGCCGTCACAGTGGAACCTGATTGAAACGTGGACCGCAACCGTCTCGGCTCCGGCTCAGTGGCATCTGATCGATGCCTGGACGGCGACGGTGCGGGCGCCATCCCAGTGG
>LQMQ01000005.1 GCA_001515205.2 Candidatus Hadarchaeum yellowstonense | reverse complement strand
TGCCGGCGAGCTGGTGGGCGACTGTCGGGCGCAAGCCTGAGGAAATTCCGTCCATCGGGCAGGTCCGCGGCCCCGCAAGGGTACGGCCGAGAGGTCGGGAAGATGGCACAGAAACGACACCCCGCGGCTCGCGCCATGATGCGGTGACGCTGAGGTCGTGCCGACGGGGATGAAACGGCCATCACGCGGGATGCAAGGGCAAATTGCCGCCGATGAACGCCTGCCGGAGGCGGGTGGTAGCCCGCTTAGCTGAATGTCGCCTGAAAACAGAAGACGGATTACGGCCAGCACGCCGGCAATGCTCTAACTCAGGGGTAAGAGGTCTAGCAAATGGAAGACCATGCTCACGGCCCACATGACCATGCGGGCCACGGTGCTCACGGCCACGCCCACCATCTGCAGGATTTCAAGAGGAGATTTTTGATTTCTCTCCTTCTCACCGTTCCCGTGATGCTCCTTTCCGAAATGATTCAGATGTGGTTCAACTTCACCCTCGTTATCCCGTACCAGGGTGTGGTGCTGTTGCTTCTTTCCGTCTTCATCTATTCCTACGGTGGCTGGCCCTTTTTGAAGGGAATGGTTCAGGAGGTGAGATCCCGCCAGCCTGGGATGATGACGCTCATCGGCATGGCGATCTCCGTGGCCTTTTTTTACTCGGCGGCCACCGTCTTCACCGCCGCGGGAAAGGACTTCTTCTGGGAACTAGCCACCCTGATTGACGTAATGCTCCTCGGTCATTGGATTGAGGCGAAGAGCGTCCTCGGCGCTTCCATGGCGCTGGAGGAGCTGATCAGGATAATGCCGACAACTGCTCACTTGGTGGAGAACGGTGGGGTGAGGGATATTCCAGTCTCGGAGCTCAGGGTCGGGCAAACGGTGCTGGTGCGGCCGGGGGAGAGGATACCCTCGGACGGAATTGTGGTTGAAGGTTTGTCTTCGGTCAACGAGTCGCTTTTGACCGGAGAGTCAAAGCCCGTCGCCAAGGAGATCGGGGCGAGGGTGATCGGGGGGTCGATAAATGAGGAAGGGGTTCTGAAAGTGAGGGTGGAAAGAACTGGTGAGGAGACCTATCTGGCCCAGGTGATCAAGCTCGTCAGACAGGCGCAGGAGAGCAGGTCGAGGACGCAGGACCTAGCCAACAGGGCGGCAGCGCTCCTCTTCTACATCGCCCTCGGGGTGGGCATCTTGACCTATGTGGTCTGGTCGCTCTTCTCTGATCCGGGATTCGCGATCGAGAGGTCGGTCACGGTCATGGTGATTGCCTGTCCTCATGCTCTGGGGCTTGCGATTCCCTTGGTGGTCGCCATTTCCACCTCCCTCACCGCCAGAAGCGGCATTCTCATCAGAGACAGAAGGGCCTTCGAGATGGTGAGGAATGTGGACGCGGTTGTTTTTGACAAGACGGGGACGCTCACCGAGGGGAAGCTTGGCGTCACCGATGTGGTCGCCATAATCCCTGAGGAGGATCTCTTGAGGCTCACAGCGAGCGTTGAGATCAACTCCGAACACACGATAGCCAGAGCCATCGTCAATTACGTGAAGGAAAAGCATCTCGACATCCCTCCTGCTGAGGAGTTCAGGGCCATGGCCGGCATTGGTGCCCGGGCCAGAGTTCTGGGTAAAGAGGTTTACGTGGGCGGACCAAATCTCCTCAAAGAGCTGAAGAAGGAGCCCGAGGATCCGAGAATAAAAGGTCTTCAGGAGCAGGGAAAAACAGTCATCTTCACCGTGGTCGATGGTGAGTTGGCCGGTGCTTTTGCTCTCGCCGACAGGATCAGAGGCGAATCTTATGAGGCGGTGAAAAGGCTGCGCGAGATGGGGGTAAAAGTTTACATGATAACCGGGGACTCCGAGGAGGTCGCCAGAGGAGTCGCGGAGGAACTTGGTGTCGACGCTTACTTTGCCCAGGTGCTCCCCGAGGAAAAGGCAGAAAGAGTGAAGGAGCTGAGAGAAAGGGGTCAACGGGTGGCGATGGTCGGTGATGGGATCAACGATGCCCCGGCTCTGGTCACGGCTGACGTTGGCATCGCGATAGGGGCGGGGACGGACGTGGCCATCGAGAGCGCTGACATCGTTTTGGTGAAAAATGACCCGAGGGATGTGGTCAAGGCCATGGAGCTTTCCCGCCGCACCTATTCCAAGATGGTTCAGAACATCTGGTGGGCGGGTGGCTACAACATCGTCGCCATCCCTCTGGCAGCCGGTGCCCTTTCAAACTTCGGCGTTATTTTGAGTCCGGCGGTGGGGGCCCTGCTGATGTCGCTGAGCACGATCATTGTTGCCGTCAATGCCCAGACCCTCAGAAGGCATGGGCCGAAGGTTCTCCCCATTGAGCGGCGGACGGTAAGGGATCCCGTCTGCGGGATGGAGCTTCAGCCTGAGGAGGCTTTCAGCGAAATGGAGCAACGTGGTCAGAGGATCTACTTTTGTTCCAAGGAGTGTGCGGAGAAATTCAGGGAAGACCCGGATCGATACCTTCTTGACAGCAGCGGTCGGAAGGAGAATGGAGCTGGGCATCATCACTGAGTGTTATCGGCGGGGTAGATCGGATGAAAGACTGCAGCAAAAAATTCGTCCCTTTGGATCAGTCGGATGTTGGTTGCCATGTCTGGGGATGAGGTCATCAGAAGTCCGGACGTCGAGAGGAAAAACAGAGTTCCACCGGGTCAGAAGATCACCGACCACTGGCCCGTCCTTCATTACGGTCAAGTCCCCAGAGTAGATCCCTCACAGTGGAAGTTGACGATATCAGGATTGGTAAAACGCGAGCTTCGTCTCAGCTATGAGGAATTCCTTTCGCTTCCGCGGGTGAGGGTCCTCTCCGATGTTCACTGCGTAACCGGGTGGTCCTATTTGGACAACCTCTGGGAGGGGGTGAGCACGGGGGAGATAAAAAGGTTGGCGGGGTTGAAGCCTGAAGCCAGGTTTGTGATAGTGCATGCCGAGGGCGGCTTCACGACCAACCTCTCCGTCGAGGACTTCTTCCAGCCGGACGTTCTTTTCGCCATCAAACATAATGGGAAAACGCTGACCCCCGAGCACGGTTATCCGGTTAGGCTTGTGGTGCCGAGGCTGTACTTCTGGAAGAGCGCCAAGTGGGTGACCGGGGTGGAGTTCACGGCGGAGGACAGACCGGGCTTCTGGGAGACTCACGGCTATCACAACCGCGGTGATCCCTGGAAGGAGGAGAGATACTCAACAACAGCTTTTTGAAACAGCCTTTTATTTTGCGGGACTCCTTTTTTTAGTTGGGTGATGAAACTGAAAAGCCAAAGGCCCAGCGGGGGCCTGGTTAGAAAGGTCCTGAGGCTAGCGGATCTGATAAATTATCAGGAAGGCGCGGTGGTCAGCAGGGAGATCATCAGGAAAGAGGCGGGGACGGTAACTCTTTTCGCCTTTGACCGGGGGCAGGGACTGAGCGAACACACCGCCCCCTATGATGCCATGGTCCAGATAGTCGATGGCGAGGCCGAGATAACCATCTCCAAGGAGAAGTTCCACGTCGCTGCGGGTGAAATCATCATCATGCCGGCCAACGAGCCCCACGCCCTTTTTGCCCGGGAAAGGTTCAAGATGCTCCTGACGATGATAAGGCAAGAGTGACTGGTGCTGAATTTTCCCCACCGTTTTACCCGGGCACCAAAATAGTTATAGCCCTTAACCTCCAAGAAATCACGGTTGAGAACATGGGCAAGAAGTGGGGCCACTATAAACCCGGCGGCCGGAGCCAGCCGGTGTCGTGTGTTTACTGCGGTCGCCTGACACCGCGCATCAAGGCAGTTCCCGTGAGAAAACATTACGGGGTGGGTGACCTGCGCAGCATCCCAGGTATCGACCGCAGGCGCGTTTTCCTGCCCCAGATGAAGGAATATGCCTGCATCTCCTGCGCCAAGCACCGCAAGTTGATCTGAAGTTTCATCGGTTTCTTCTGGCGGTTTTAACTGCCTGAACGATCTCCTCTATCTTTTTCCGTCGGTCGTTTGCCTGCTCCACGACTGTACCGGTGACGATGATATCGGCGCCGGCCTTGACCCTTTCCGCAGCCGCTTCAGCCGTCCTTATCCCGCCGCCGACAATCAAAATCACGCTGGTGGCCTCCCGCACCGCCTTTACCATCTCCACGGGCACCGGCCTGTCCGCCCCCGAGCCCGCCTCTAGGTAGACCAGTCGCATGCCGAAGTACTGGGCCGCCAGCGCGTAGGAAACCGCCAGCTCAACGTTGTCCCGGGGAATCAGATCGGCCTTGCCCACGCGGCCCACGGTTCCACCGGGCTCCACGACCAGATAGCCCATCGGAAGGGGCTCAATGCCGAATTTTTTAACGATGGCTGCCCCGAGCCTCTGGGCCCCGATTAAATAATAAATGTCGCGAGAATTGAGCATGCTCATGAAGAAGATGGCGTCCGCATATCTGCTGATGCCGGCATCGTTGGCGGGAAAGAGAATGACCGGCAGCTTCGTGGCCCTTTTTATCGAGATCACGGTATCGTCGAGCAATTTACCGCTGGCGCGGGTAGAGCCGCCAACCATGATGCCGTCGGTTCCGGCGGCGGCGGCATCGGAGGCGATTTCACCGGCTTGATCGGGTGGCTGTTTTTCCGGGTCGATAAGCGTCAAGTGAGCGGCGCCGTTGAGAGTGATGGCTTGCCTCAGTCGCTCCTCCACCTTCATCCTCGTGGCTCCTTGCTCTTGGGCCGGAGTCCTGAGTAACCGCACTTCCGGCATTTGGTTGCCTTCATGGGATTATGCGCGTTGCAGCGCATGCAGATTTTGGTGTTGAACAGACGCCTTTCCGCCACTTCAAATCTGGCCATGGTTTCACCCCTTGCCTCTTACCTCCTTGAAGACTTCAGGTATTTTATCGATTACGTCTGAGGCCACAAACTCATAGCCCTTTTCCCCCAGGCAGAGATCACCCGCCCGCCCGCAGACCCAGGCACCGGCGGCGGCGGCCTGGAACGGAGAGGCCCTCTGGGAGAGGAAGGCCCCAACAATGCCGGAGAGGACATCGCCGGTGCCGCCGACGGTCATTCCCGGGTTACCCGTGTAGTTCAGCTTGAGGGCGCCGTCCGCGGAGGCGATGATGTCCACGTGGCCCTTCAACAGGATCACGCATCCCAGCTCCCGCGCGGCCCTGCTGGCCATCTCGGCGCGGCCCTGCAGGTCGGCAGGCAGGTCGTAGCCGGTCAGAATTTTGAACTCTCCCGCGTGGGGGGTCATCACCCAGGGCATGTCCTTGAGCAGCTCCGGAGCCCGGCCCAGCGCTTTAAAGGCGTCGGCATCGAACAGAGCTGGCAGTTCCGGGTGTTCCTTCCTCAGCAGACGCGCTAGGCTGATGACCGCTTCAAGAGTTTTCGGCAGGGAGCCCAGCCCGGGTCCAATGACGACTGCGGTTGAGCTTTCCAGCTCTGAAGAAACATCAGGCAGAGCGGAGGGTTCGAGGTCCTGGCAGCGGAGTTTAACCGTGATCAGATCTGGTGAAAGGGTGTTTATGGTCCAGGCCGTCCTCTCCGGGGCGGCGATTACCGCCAGGTCGACACCGGAGCGCAGCGCCGCCAGACCGACCAGGGCCGGCGCCCCCACGTAGCGCGATCCACCACCGACGACAAGCAGCCTGCCAAAGTTTCCCTTATGCGATTCCGCTTCACGTTTTGGTATGACTGCCTTGACGTCGGCCTTGCTGACCCGGTATCTTTTTTCCATTAGCACCATCACTATTGAAAACGAGGGGCATTGGTTAAATAGTCTGCTAATCGGTGCTCTGCTGGTTTGCAGAGTGGTGCCGGGGCGGGGAATTGAACCCCGGACCTCTCGATTTCTCACATCATCTCGTGAATCAGAACTCACAACGTTGTTTTCTCGTTATGAGTCGAGCGCTCCAACCAGGCTGAGCTACCCCGGCACATACCAATTTTTTCTGTCAATTCCTTAATCTTTTTTGGTTTTTGTTGGTTGTTCTGATTGGGCCCTCAAGAACTTCAGGAAGCTCCTTTTATCCCGCAGGACCGTGCAGCCCCGTTCATGGCCGACGTAAACCAGGTCGGCAAGTCCGGCGAAGAGCCCGTTGTCGATCACCCCGGGAAGACCGTTGATCTTCTGCTCTAATTTTGCCGCGTTGGTAATCTTGGGGAACCAAGCTTCGACGAGATAATTTCCGTTGTCCGTCACAAAAGGTGCGTTGTCCTTGGTCTTGAGGACGGGGCGGCTGCCGAGTTCGGCCAGCCTTTTCATGGTGTAGTCCTTGGCAAAGGGGAGGACTTCAACCGGCACTGGAAAAATTTTTCCCAGCCTTCTGACCAGCTTGGTCCTATCGACAACGATCACCACCATTTTCGCCGCTTGGGCAATGATTTTTTCCCTGGTGTGGGCGCCGCCGTGTCCTTTTATCAGGTCAAAATTGGGGTCGACCTCGTCGGCGCCGTCGATGGTTATGTCGAGACTGCGGTCACCGTCAAGAGGACTCAGCTTCAGGCCCAGATCTTTAGCCAGTTTCTCCGATGATGAGGAGGCAACGACGTAGGTGGCATTCGGGTTGAGCCTGGATAAGGCCGCGATTACCTTTGCCACCGTGGTCCCCGATCCCAGTCCCACCAGCATGCCGTCCCGAACCAGTTTGGCCGCCTCATCTGCCGCCGCTGTTTTCCACGATTCCACGTCCATGCCAATCAGAAATAAATGGCTTCTTGTGCCTTAAAGAGTTTTAAGCAGAAAATGACAATATGGGATTGGTGGCACGATGAAACGAGTGATTCCCGTTCGTGAGGCCATGCGCACGGAAGTTTTGACGGTGATCAAGGGGACCAACGTTGCCCGGGCAGCCAAGCTGATGGCGAAGAACGATGTCGGCAGCATCGTGGTGGTCGAGGGCAAGAAACCGGTTGGCATCCTCACCGAAAAGGATCTTTTGATGAAGGTCGTCAGCGAGGATCTTAAGCCGAGCAAGGTTCGAGTGGGGAAAATTATGTCGGCTCCTCTGATTACCATTGACCCCGACGCCGACATCGTTGAAGCGGCGAAGATCATGGCCAGCAACAAGATCCGCCGGCTACCCGTGGTTAAGAACGGAAAGCTGGTTGGCATCGTTACCTCCTCGGACATCACCGCGATATCCCCGGCTCTCTCGGAGCTGATGGCTCATCCGGAGAGGACCACCGAGGAGCGCGTGGATCAGAGCGTCTGCGAAAACTGCGGGGAGGTCACCACCGACCTGTATGAAGTTAATGGTATGTGGGTTTGTGAAAACTGTCGTGATTCGATGGGCGAGTAGATGGTGTGATGGCATGCCGTGACGTGCTCAGCGGCGTGAAAGTTGAGGACGTGATGCGGCCCTGCAGCGTATTCGTGAGTTCCAATGATCTGGTTACCAAGGCGCGAGCGGTTATGCGCTCAACCGGCTTCAGGAGCCTGCCGGTGATCGATGAGGGAAGGCTGTCCGGGATCATTACCATCAGAGAGGTCATGCAGGTGACATCGACAAGGTCCAACATCACCGTCTCCGGGATAATGTCACCATCCAGGCTGGTAGCCACCCCAAAGATGTCGCTGGTTGATCTGGCCAGGCAAATGGTTGACCTCGAGGTCTCCGATGTTCCCGTGGTCCGCAGCTCGAGTGACCGAACAGTGGTTGGCTTGGTGAGGCTCGATGACATACTGACTCAGATCTCCGGGAGAATTTCCCCAGGAAAGCTCGTGGAGGAGCTGATGATCACCGATGTGGTCACCTGTGAGCCCGATGATGAGATTTCCAAGATTTGGGACCTGATGGAGAAAACAAATTGTTCCGGGCTGCCCGTGGTCAGGCTGGACAAGCGGCGAAGGCGGAAGCAGGTGATAGGCATGATCACCCGCTCCGATATCATCAGGTCTGGAACCATCAGGCTTTCCGAAGAGTCCGATAAAGGACGATTCAAATCACCGCCCCGGGTCAAGTCGGTGATGAGGACCCCGGCGATCGCGGTGAGCCCCAAAACTTCGGTTTCCGACGCCATCGACTTGATGCTGAGCAAAAGGGTCGGAAGGCTGGCGGTGGTTGTCGACGGATATCTTGTGGGGATTTTGAGCCGCTCGGATGTTATAAAGTTCGCCTGTGGTTGATCCCATGCAGAGAATACCCCACTACAAGTCGCTTGATCGTGGCCCGATCGAGTTCAGGTCACGAGTTTACCGCAAGGAGGGGGACATCATGACCATCGCCAAGAAGCCGGTTGTTTCCGTCCCCCAGACGATGAGGATAAAAAATGCCGTTGACCTGATGGTGAAGGAGGGCATCAGAAGGCTGCCGGTCACCGAGCCGGGGACGAAGAAGCTGATCGGCGTCGTCAGGACCCGGGATGTCTTAGAGTTTCTCGGCGGTGGAGAAAAGTTCAACATCGTCAGGGTGAAGTTCGGGGGCAATTTTCTGGCGGCGGTGAATGAACCGGTGAGGATCCTGATGGAAAGGGATCTGACCTACGGCACCAGCCGCATGTCGATAACCGAGGTTGCCCGGCTCATCCTCAGCAAGGGCGTTGGCGGCGTTCCCATCTTGGATGACAGCAAGAGGATAGTTGGAATTGTGGCGGAACGGGATTTTCTCCGGTTTATTCC
Organism: Candidatus Hadarchaeum yellowstonense; assembly: GCA_001515205.2. Taxonomy (GTDB): domain Archaea; phylum Hadarchaeota; class Hadarchaeia; order Hadarchaeales; family Hadarchaeaceae; genus Hadarchaeum; species Hadarchaeum yellowstonense. The sequence goes on along the minus strand of LQMQ01000005.1, from coordinate 66,240 downwards.
TAGGACCACCGGAGCGAAGGTGAGCTACTACATGTCACGGCACGTCGCCACCGCCGAGCTTTCCTTCAAGATCTTGGATGCCGCGCGCACCATTGTTTCACGCGGCTTCCGCAGGCTCCCGGTCGTCAGCGGCGGCAGGTTGGTTGGAATCGTAACGAGCATGGACATCCTGCGCTATCTCAGCTCCAATAAAATCTTCGACCGGATGAGCTCCGCTAGGTTCGAGGATGCGATGTCCGTCGGCGTCGAGGAGATAATGACCCGGGAGGTCATCAGGGCCACGCCGGAGATGGATGTGGGCGAGGCTGCCGAGATTATGCGGGAGAGGGGCTGCGGTGGCCTGCCCGTCGTTTCCGGCGAGGAACTGGTGGGGATAATCACCGAACATGATCTCATGAGGTTGTTAGTTTGAAAGTTAAGGAGATCATGAGCGCGCCGGTAGTAGCGGTGAAGCCGACCGACACCGTCGCCCACGCCAAGAACCTGATGCTGAGGAAAAAGGTGAAAAGGCTGGTGGTGATGGAGAGGGGCAGGGCCGTCGGCTTGCTGACCCTGGATGATATCGTTACCCGGCTCAGGGCGGAATCACCCGCCTGGCGCCTGCGAACCCTGGACAACGTGCTGGTGTCCCGCGTTATGAGCCGGGATGTTCAAACGGTGTCGCCGGAGACCGATGTAAACAAGGCTGTGACGGTAATGCTTGACCGCGATATCGGCAGCCTGGTGGTTGTGGAGGGGGAAAGAGTGGTGGGGATCTTGACCAAGACGGATGTGGTGAGATACTTTTCGAGGGACCTGGAGACAAAGTTTAAAGTGAAGGAGCTGATGAGCAAAGATGTCGTCAGGGTCAGCCGGCACCACTCGGTGGCGCACATCGTGGAGCTGATGCAGGAGTACCGGGTCAGAAGCGTGGTGGTGACGGAGGGGGAAAGGCCCGTGGGCATGATTCTGGAGAGGGATCTGGCGTTTGCCCAGCTGGAGCACCCCGAGAAAGGGGTGAGGGAAAGGGAGGTCAGATACACCAGGAAGGTGGAAAGGGGCGGCAGGCCAAGGGCGCGATATGTTAAATATGTGGCGCTACTTACTGCTGATGATATCATGCGCCGGGATATCGTGACCATCGGCCCCGAGGAGGATGCCGCGCAGGCCGCGGGACTGATGATCAGGAGCGGGATGAGCGGTGTTCCTGTGGTGGAGGGAGATCGGCTGGTCGGCATCGTGACGAAAACCGATATCATCAAGGGCATCAGGAGGTTGGCGTCTAAATGAGGGTCAGCCACATCATGAGTTCACCGGTGATTACCCTGGACAAGGACAGATCTCTGGCCGATGCCATCGACTGCATGAAAAGGGCGCAGATTTCTAGAATTGTGGCCACCAAGAATGATCGCGTAGTAGGGATACTGACCGAGAAGGACATCGCTCGGGAACTGGGCTCGCTGCATACCTACCGGCTGCCCCCGGGCCGGCTGCACATTTCCAGCGTCATGACTCCCGACCCCATCAGCGTGGCGCCGGATGTCGTGGCGAAGAGGGCCGCAGAGCTGATGCTGGATCACGATGTCAGCGGCTTGCCGGTGCTGGAGGGGACGAAGCTGGTCGGCATCGTCACCAAGATGGACTTTGCCAAGATCTGTGCCGATTTTGAGGACGTTTACGTGGGGCAGGTCATGCAGGTCAGCCCCACCACCGTTTCCCCCGGCGACAGGGTGATCCATGCCCGGAAACTGCTTCTCGAGGAGGAGATCCTAGCCCTGCCGGTGGTGGAAAATAAAGTTCTGGTAGGCATCGTGACGACCAGGGATGTGGCGATGAAGCTGGCGGCCTTTCAGGAGGTCGTCCCGGACAGGTACAAGAGTGAGCGCATCAGAAATCTTCTGGTCGGGGACATCATGACGCAGCCTCCGGTGACGGTCCGGACCGACACCCGATTGCCCGAGGCGGCGAAGCTCATGCTGGAGAGGAGGTTTTCGGCACTGCCCGTGCTCAACCTCGATGGCGAGCTGGTCGGGCTGCTGACCAAAACTGAACTGACCGAAGTGGCGCGCGAAAGGCTTTAGTTGTCCTTTTCTTAATCTTTTTTGGGCGGCCGTGGTCCAGCCTGGTTAAAGCTAAACGCTGCCAAAAGACTCAGGCTTCCCAAGAAAAATCGGTAAAAGCCTGCTACGCGGGTTCGAATCCCGCCGGCCGCACCATCACCTTTTTTTAGGAAATACCTGACTGAGACATGACTTCGTCATTTGCCGTCAGTTCTTGTTTTTCACACCATCTTTAGTGGTCTTAGCAGGCAATCTTTCTAAAGGGAATGGCAGCATGTTTCCGCCACGAAAAGAGCTATTCCTGACCTTGGAAAGGTAATGTTGCGACGTGACTCATTTTGCCCATCTAAAATTCATTACGGCGTCAGACGAGGTGTAGCCGCGTTAAATCAACAATAATGCAGCCTCAAGTGAATGGTTTAAATCGACAAAAGTGCTGATCGTCGCACAACCTACGGCTTTCAGGTAAATTTCTCAACGTTTAAATTTATAATAGAATTTCGAATTTCCTTTTCTTGCTTGTAGATGACAGCGGAGTCCTTTGAACTTCAGCATTACGAATTCGGAAAAGATGAGCAACAATATTTCTCGACTCGCTGAGTTCTGCAGAAGCGCCGATGGGAAAAGGGGCCTCAGCAAAGCCGCCGCGATCACCAGAAATTCAAATCTAAAGGAAGCAACGTTATTAAAGTGGAGCCATTCGGTGGTGGTATGGTCAAAACCCTAGTGCTGAAAGTGAGCCCGGTGCAACCGGAGCCGGAGAAAATCAAAATAGCGGCCCAGACGATCAGGGATGGTGGCCTGGTTGCTTTTCCCACCGAGACCGTTTACGGGCTGGGCGCCAACGCTCTTGATGAGAGGGCGGTTCTGAGAATTTTTCAGGCGAAGAACAGGCCCACTGATAATCCGCTCATCGTTCACATCGCGAACAAGGAAGATGTTTACCTCTTGGCCGAGACGGTGCCGAGCAAGGCGGAGATCCTCATCGACAGGTTTTGGCCCGGGCCCCTGACGCTGCTGATGCCCAAGTCGGAGCTGGTGCCGGCCGCCACCACCGCCGGTTTGGCCACCGTTGCGATAAGAATGCCCAGCCACCCCATTGCCCGGGCCCTGATAGCCGAGGCAGACGTGCCGATCGCCGCGCCGAGCGCGAACCTTGCGGGCAAGCCTAGCCCCACCACAGCGCAGCACGTTTGGGACGATCTCTCGGGGAAAATTGAGGTCCTAATCGACGGCGGCGAAGTTGGTTTTGGTGTTGAGTCTACGGTCCTTGATTTGACGGCCGATCCGCCCACCGTTCTCAGGCCGGGACCCGTGACGGTGGGGGAGCTGCGGCAGATTCTGGGTCGGGTCGAAGTTCACCCGATCGCCACGGCCGAAATCCCGGCGGAAGCTGTCATCGCAAGAGCACCGGGGATGAAATACCGGCATTATGCCCCGAGCGCCGAGGTGGTTGTGGTCGAGGGGCCGCTGCCGCGCGTCGTCGGGAAAATCCAGGAGCTCTGGCAGGAGTACCAGCGGGAGGGTAAAAGGGTCGGCGTCATGGCGACTGAAGAGACGGCCGGAGAATATCAGTCCGCCATCGTGAAGGTGGTCGGAACGCGAAGAAACCTCAGAACAGTTGCAAAAAACCTGTTTCAAACCTTTAGGGATTTTGATCGGGAGGGGGTAGATGTCATTTTGGCCGAGGGCGTGGAGATCTCCGGTATCGGGCTCGCGATCATGAACCGGCTGAGAAAGGCGGCGGTCCGGGTGATTAAAGTTTAGTTCTGGGGCCCGTTTGCCGGCGGGTGACAAAAATTTTGCCTCTACTGCAGCGGAGGATGATTACAATTTTATAAACAATGAGGATAATTTTTTTGGGCATGGTGGCGGCATGGACATTACCTTCATCGTTGAGATCCTAGTATTTGTCGTGGAAATTCTGGTGATAGGCTTGATCCTGGTTCACTTCCACAGGCTGGAGTCCAACACCGCGGCGGTCAACCGGCTCATTCGGAAGCTGGATGATCATCTGGTTGAGCTGGACAGGAACTACAAACGCATTGAAAAGTGTGTTTGCCAACTGTTGGAATCAAGACCCAAAAAGCGCGGTGGCCTGAAGGGAAGTGGGTGATAGCTTCCTGGGCTAGCGTCAAAATTCAGCAGCGCGGCCCAGCCGAAAATCCGATGCCTCATGATTTTTAAATAACCCCTGGTCAACCATCTAGGACATCGGTTAATAACCCTGAAAAATAACCGATTAGTGATGGTCAACCGTCTGCGCGCGCTCTCCCGGATCCCCAGCTACTCCCGTGAGCTCGGGCTGGATCTCAGACGCCCCAATGATCGCTTCAAGTGGTTCCTGGTCTCACTGCTGTTTGCCAAGAGGATCTCCGCAAACGTGGCTCTGAGAACCTACAGGATGTTTGAGGCCGAGGGGCTGGTGACCCCGGAGGCAATTCTGGCCGCCGGCTGGGACAGGCTGGTTGAGGTGCTGGACGCGGCGGGCTACGTGCGCTACGATTTTTCCACGGCCTCCACTCTTCTGGAGACGATGGGAAAAATAAAGGAGCTGGGCGGCCTTGAGCGCATACACCAGGAGGCAACCGACCCCCAGGATCTGGAGAGGCGGCTTCAGGAGCTGAGGGGTGTCGGCCCCGTCGCCTGCAACATCTTCCTGAGGGAGTTGCGCGGCATCTGGTCCAAGGCGAGGCCACAGCCGTCAAGGGTGGCCGTTGAGCTGGGGAGGAGCCTGGGCCTCTCCGGGCAGGAGATCGAGAGGTTTGAATCGCCCCTGGTTAGGATCCACCTGGAGTTTTGTAAGCGACAGGGGTGTGTCAGCTGCCCCGTGGGGAATAATTGCCGAAATTTCAGATCGCAGAGATCCAGGGCGCGAGGGTGACCCCCCGGTTCACTCGACGATCGGAAGTATTTCCGTCATGATGAAGTCAACAAACTCCTTGACGGTGGACCTGCTGAAGAGGGTGACCACCGTGTTTCTGGTGATGCCCACGACAAGGCCCCTCTTGGCCACCTCCCAGACCACGTACCACAGTTTCCCGTGTTCCAGGTACTCGCGGTAGAGCTTGGTGTCCGCCAGCCCCGAACCGGCCAGCGCCAGCTTGCCCACGCCAGGGATGTCCACGTTGTCAAACCAGATCAGCTTGGTCGCGTGCGGGTTTGACTCGTGGAGCTCCTTCAGAGTTTCATGGGAGATCTTAGTTTCCACGATGGCACCCGTTCTGATGAAGAGGATGTCGCTGAGCTTGTTGGCCACGTAGTTCGTCAGCAGCTTCTTCACCCCACGCGCCTTCGAGGGGGCGAGGACAATCAGGAAGAGGCGGTCCTTATACCTCTTGATCCAGAAGGGCACCTCCTCGGTGACCACCGTCTCCACCAGCCCCCTCTTGTAGTAGCGGCTGATGACGAAGTCCTTGCTGAAGATCGCCGAGAAGGAGTCTCCCTCAAGCTTGGGTTCGATGATCTCGGTGGTCAGCTTCTTGGTTTCCTGCCCCGAGCCATGAGGTTCCTCCTCACGGAAGGACCTGAGCTTGCGCGCGGCGAGCGTGAGTTCAATCGGTTCCTTCAGCTCGAAGACCTTTGCCACCAGCACCATGGTTCCACCCCAAAATTTAAGCGCAGACGTTGCCTTATATAGGAACTGCAAAGTTTAAACTGATTCCTATGTCGGCCCTGATCCGGGAGATAATACTGGAGAACTTCATGTCCCACGAGTACTCGAGGATCCCGCTCAAGCCGGGCCTCAACATCATCGTCGGGCCCAACGGAGCTGGGAAATCCTCGATCCTGCTGGGACTAGCGGTGGCTCTCGGACAGACCTACACCGAGCGCTCCCGCAGGCTCAGTGATCTGATCAGGAGGGGCAAGGACTTGGGCCGGGTCAGCGTGGTTTTCGACAACACCCCTCGCGATGGCAAGCGCCCGATCGCCAGCATAAATTCCGACACCATCGTCCTCTCCCGCTACTTGAGCAGGGACGGGAACTACTGGCACGAGATCAACTCCCGAACCTCCACCAAGGGAGAGGTGATGCACCTGCTGAGAAGGCTCTCCATCAATCCCGACAACATGCTCATCATCATGCACCAGAGCATGATCGATGTCTTTGGCGCCATAGATGCCAAGGAACGGCTGAAGGTGGTGGAGGAGGTCGTCGGGCTGAAGGAGTACCGCGACATGATTCTGGAGGCGAGGGAGAGGCTTTCCCACAGCCTCAGCGAGGAGGAGGCGATCAAGAGCCTGCTGGAGAAGGCGCAGGAGACCCTTCGCTACTGGGAGGGGGAATACCAGCGCTTTAAGAGGAAGCAGGAGCTGGCCTTGAAAAGGCAGGAGCTTGAGCTGGAGCTGGCCTGGTCGAAGTTCTTCCGGCAGATGGAGTCGGTGAGTGGCCTTCAGCAACGGCTGTCCGATCTCGAGGGAGAGCTGAAGGAGATCAAGGAGGATCAGCTCAGGAGCGCAAGGGAGGAAGAGGCGCTGGAGAAAAGGCTGAAGGAACTCGACTTCGAGATAGATTCAACCTACCAGCGGCTCATCGAGCAGGAGCGGGCGCACGCTGAGGCCGAGGCGCGCGGCAAACTGCTGGGGAGCCTAGAGAAGGCCTTTCAGAGGGTCAAGGCCGATTTCGGGGAAATTCTTGCGGGATTTGATTCAGATCTGAGGCGGGCCAGCAGGACGGTGCTGGAGGTTGCGGAGCGGATGAAGGAAACCCGCTCGAAGCTGGTCGCGGTCAAGAAGGAGAGCGAGCAGGTGAAGGAGGCCTACATCAACGCCAGAGTCAGGGGGGCCGTCCTCGGCCTCAAAAGGGAGCTGCTGGAGAAGGAGGTTGCCGAGGTGCAGTCGGAGCTGAGAAGGGCGCGGCGGGAGCTGGAGGAGATCGAGGCTGAGGCCAGCAGGGTCGGGCCCCGGGTTGAGACCAAGAGAAAGCCCCAGGAGGTCATGGACGAGCTGAAGGTGACCAACGTGCAGCTGGCCAGCCTGGCTGATGTCTCACCGGACGTGGAGCGGATGTACCTGAGCTACCAGAGCACCCTGAAGGAGCTGCAGGCGAAGGCCGAGATCGCCGCGGCCAACAGGAAACGGGCCCTCGAGGAGCTTGATCTCCGCCGGCAGAAGTGGAAGACCGAGATCAACAAGCTGCTGAGGGAGGTCAGGGTGAGATATGTGGAGATACTGAAAAGGGTCAACGCCACGGGAGATGTTCGGCTGGAGAACCCCGATGACATCGACGAGGCGGGCCTGCAGCTGCTGGTTGGCTTTCGCGGTGCCGAGCCGCAGGTGCTGGACCCGCACACGCAGAGCGGTGGCGAGCGCACCACGGCGATCATGTGCTTTTTGCTTTCCCTCCAGCAGAGGATCAAGTCACCCATCAGGGCGATAGACGAGTTTGAGATGCACATGGACCCGAGAAACCGCGAGCAGATGATGACCGAGATCCTCAACTCCATGCGTGAGGAGACCGCGCAGTACATCGTGATCACCCCTGGGAGGCTGGTGAACGTGGAGGGCGTCCCAAACGTGATAACCGTGCAGAACATCGCCGGCCTGTCCAGCGTGAAGGTGGCCGCCTGATGCCGAGGGAACACCAAGAACTGCTGCAGCGCATCGTGGAGCTGTGCGATGCCGTGCGGAAGAGCGGGCTGGATCCATTCGACGTTGAGGTTCGTGAGTTCTTCGATCGACTCCGGGAGCTGCTACCCAAGCTAAAGACCAATGAGGAGCTCTACCTTGATGTTCAGGCCGTGCTCGGGCTGGCCGATGTTATCTTTCAGCAGGGCGAATGGATCAAACACAAGTCGTCGCTGCTCTATCTGGATCCCCTGCTCATCACGCTCAAGCTTTACGCCCTTCCCGCGCGAGATCTGGCCGAGGTGCTCGTTCGTTCCTGGCATCCGATAATCGATCTGGAGAGCCTGTCGCTGCCCGCGATCAGGGAGGGCCTCGACTACTGGAGAAATCTGCCCGCTCTGGATGAGAGGTTCAAGGAGCTGGGGGTCACCGAAGTCATGACCGGGGAAATAGCCCGCCGGGAGCTGGCCAAGATGGGAATACTCAGCGACGAGGACCTCACCGCCCTACTCGACCGGACTTGGCGGGAGCTGAAGGAGGCGGTGGGCGAGAAGGAGTTCATCTCCTACTGGAAGTTCATCCAGGGTAAGAGCTTCGAGGAAACGGTTTTCCGGGCCTGGCTGGTCAGCTTCCTGGTGAGCTACGGCTATGCCACGCTGGATATCAATCCGCTGGAGGAGGAGATCAACCTGAAGCCGCTGCCCAAGCCCCAGGTGCTGGAGAACGTGGCAACCTTTTCCGTTCCCATCGCCATCAGCCGCGAGGAGTGGCTGAAGAGGAGGCGGAAGCATGCCTGAGACAACCGATGTGGCTGAGCTCAGGGAAAAGCTCTCTCGGGCGGCCCAGCTGCTCTTCTTCAGGCATCACCTGCAGCCCGGGGCCAAGGCCTGGGAGCTGAGGCGGGCTCTGGGCAGGGACTACGAGCAGATCCTGAAGCTGCTGGACGCAGAGCTGGAGAAGCTGGGGCTGATGGTGAAGAGGGTCAGCGAGGGCGAGGAAGGCTCGGAGTCGGACAGATACTTCATCACCCTCCGCGGGCATCCCAAGCTTGCAGATGCGCGGACGTTTGGCTGGCGGGTGGACGACATGGCGATGCTCACCGTGGCCATGGCCCACGTCCTCTCCAAGGGGGGCAAGGCGCCGCTGAAGGAGGTCGAGCGCATCCTGCAGGAGAAGTTTCCCCGGTGGCGGGTGGAGTCGACGATTGACAGGTTCATCAGGCGCGGCTATCTCTCTGAGGACGATCAGGGCGTGCTCTACTTGGGCTGGCGGGCGCTGGCTGAGGTGGATCAGAGAACACTGCTGGGTCTGCTGCTGGGTAAAGAGAAGTCGGAGGGAGCAGAGGCGGAGAGGGAAGAGGCCAATGAAGAGGAGAAAAAAATGGAGGAGCAACCTGATCGTGGCCGTTAGCTGGACGGGAAAGCTGGATTTCGCCTGTTCTTCAATCGACAGCACAGGGCCCCGCGTCAAGGCGGCCGGGAGTTAGGAGAGGTTTTTTAAAAGGTCCTCTCAAGGGGTAATGGTGAACTGGTGATAAAAGGCTTGAAATATTTTAAAAATGCGGAAATAGTTTTTGGCTGGGGAGCAATTCAGCACGTTCAAAACCTGGGATGCCGGCGGGCTGCCATTTTAACGGACAAAAGGTCGATGGGAAGGTTGGGATTCGTTGAAAGATTGGTTTCCCTTCTCGGTGAGTCCGGAGCCGATTCAGACGTGATCATCAGCATTGAAAGAGAGCCCACCACAGAGGACATCGATGCCGGAGCAGCGGAGCTGTCAAAATTTAACCCCGACTGGATAATCGCCCTGGGCGGCGGCGCGGTCATAGATTCGGCCAAGGCCATGTGGGTGCTTTATGAACATCCGACGCTCACTAAAGAACAGCTTTTTGTTCCCTTCGCGGTCCCACGGCTGCGCAGAAAGGCGAGATTGACGGCCATACCCTCTACCAGCGGCACCGGGTCAGAAACTTCCTGCGCCGCCGTTTTTGTCGAGCCGAAGGACAGGACAAAGCGCCTGATTTTGTCTTTTGAGATAATACCCGACGTGGCCATCTTGGACCCGGAGATCCCCACCACCATGCCCCCGCAGGTTACGGCCTCCAGCGGGATGGACGCCCTGAGCCACGCTTTGGAGTCCTATGTTTATGCCTTATCAAACGATTTTTCCGAGGCCGTGGCTGTTCAGGCCACCCGATTGATCCTCGAGAACTTGGAAAAAGCGTACCGGGATGGGAAGGACAAAATCGCCAGGGAAAAAATGCACTACGCTGCGACCCTGGCGGGAATTGCGATAAATAACTCGGGCACCGGCCTTGCCCACGCCATGGATCACATCGGGCCCCGGTTCGGCATTCCCCACGGTGTTGCCTGTGCGATTTTGTTGCCCTATGTCATGGAGTTTAACCTTGGCTCGGAAGTGGCGCGGAGAAAATATGCGGATTTGGCGAAGATACTCGGATTAAACGGCGGGGAGGAGAAGGAACTGGCCCTGAGTTTGATAGAGGCAGTGAGAGAATTAGAGGCGACCCTCCAGCTGCCCCAAAGCATTAAGGAGGCGGGAGTTGCGGAGGAAGATTTTTTCGCCTCGCTTGATTTGATGGTTCAGCACTCCCATCAAAATGTCAGCGCCAGGCTCAGCCCCAGGCCGCCAACTCCGCTCGAGGTCAGAGAGCTTTACCTGAGGGCTTACCACGGTCAGCAGTTGAAAAGCTGATAGCCTGGAATGGGCCAGTGCCGGTGAAGATCAGAAGCAACTCATCCGTGTGCGGCCGTTTTCCTGATTTTTCCACTTTTAACTTCCTGCCTCTGCTACTGCCCCGCTTTTTTAATCAGGCCCTTCACATAGTGTCTGGACCAGCTGAAGACGACCATGGAGCCGATGATGTTTGCCAGCACGATTCCCCACCAGACCCCGATCAGACCATAGTTAAGGACGAAGGAGAGCAGGAAGATAAAAAGCAGCGTCAGCACCAGCGAGCGCAGCACTGTCGCCATCAGGGAGCTGATCCCCCTGCCCACCGCCTGGAACAGCGCTGAGGACTGCATTCCGAAGGAAACGAAGGGCCAGAAGAGACAGGCGATTCTGAGAAACAGAGTCAGGTCGTCGGCGATGCGGGCCGCCCCCTCGGAATAGGTGAACACGGCCGCTATCTGAGGGGCGAAAGCAAATGTCACCGCGGTCACGACTGCCTCAATGATCAGACCGATCTTGATCGCGTGCAGGTGTGAGACGTTTATTTTTTCATAGGCCTTCTCGCCAAAGGCGGCACCGCAGACGGCGACCACGGCGGTGGCGATCCCGTTCAGCGGCAGCGTGCCCACGGTGGCAACCCTCCAGCCCGCCGAGTAAACGGCGACTCCATCCGTGCTGCCACCGGAGATCAGGACGATGAGAAAGTTGATCAGCAGCATTGAGATGGACATCGAGAGCTGGACTATTGAGGAGGGTATGCCGACCCTGAGGATATCCTTCAGTATTTTTCCGTTGAATTTGAAGCCCCTGAACCCGATGGAGAGATAGGTGTCGTTTTTTATCATCAGCCAGTAGAGCAGCAGGGCTGAGGAAACGGCCAGCGATAAAATGGTGGCCAGCGCCGCGCCGGCAACGCCGAGGCCCAGGGGGTAGATGAAAATCGGGTCGAGAACGATGTTCAGCGTGGCTCCCAAGGCTAGAGCATACATCGCCCTCTTGGCGTCTCCCTCACCCCTCAGGATGGCGTTGCCCACGTTGTTGAAGAAGAGGAAGATTGACCCGGCGAAGATGATCCTGCCGTAAGCCGCGGTCATCCCGAGCGTCGCGCCGGCACCTATTGATCTGAAGAGAGGCTCGGTGAAGGTGACGAGTGGTACAGTGAATGCCAGCGCCGCGACGACCGTCAGGATTATCGAGTGGGTGGCAACGTTATCGGCCCCGGCCTTGTCCCGGGCACCGATCCTGCGGGCAATGGCGGAACTGCTTCCCACCCCCAGTCCGGTGGAGATTGCCATCATGATGAAGTAAAAGGGAAAGACGAAGCCCACCGCGGCAAGGGCGTCAGCGCCGATGCCAGCGACCCAGATGGCGTCAGCGAGGTTGTAGGTGGCTTGGATCAGCATGGCCATGATCATTGGCAGTGAGAGTTTAACGATGGCCCTTTTCGGGTCACCCAGGAGGGTCCTGACGCCTTCGGTGTATCCCTTCTCCGGCGGCAGCACTTCTTCAGACATGGCCACCACAACCCTCCCTTTTGACGGTAGCGTTGGTGACCAGCCTTTCCAAGAATTCGGACAGCTTTTCCCTTTCTTCCTCGGAAAATCCGGTCAAAAGGAGACTCGTCCAGTCCTCAGAAATTTTTTCGATAATTGGTCTGAGTTTTTTCGCTTTTTTGGTCAGATGGATTCGATGAACTCTTCTGTCGGCCGCATCCACCACCCTCATCACAAAACCCGCCCTTTCCAGTTTCTTTATCGCTCTGGTGCAGGTGGCCTTGTCGACTAGGAGTTCGCTTGCCATTTGGTCTTGGCTGATGCGGTCGCCGTGATAGAGCCTCATCAGAAAAAAGACCTGACTGCTGCCGACGCCATATTTTTCCAGCCGGCTATGCACGTGGCAGGCCGTCAGCCGGTGGACACAGGAGATCAGCTTCACGATTGATTTGGGCTCTTTCAAGTTAACGCCTCTCTTAAGGACAGGACCGCGCCATATAAAAGTTGCTATGGCAACTATTTCGGGGTTCCATTTCCAGCAGCCATCTGAAACAGCCAAAAAAATATATTCACTCCGGTGAATAAACACAGAACGCTGGTTGGGCGAGATGGAAGAGATAAAGAAGATCCAACAAAGTTTCGGCGTCATCGGCAGAGAAAGGGAGCTGGAAAGGGCCCTGGCGGTGGTGAAGGCCGGCAGGCACCTTCTGATCGAGGGCCCGGTCGGCGTCGGTAAGACCGTCATCGCTTTGGCCATTTCCCATTACCTACAGAAGCAGGTCTACCGGGTCGACGGCGACGAAAGGTACACGGAGCAGAAGCTCACGGGCTGGTTCGACCCGCCGGTGGTCATGAGGTTGGGCTATGTCAGAGAGGCGTTCATTCCCGGACCGCTGACGTTGGCGATGCAGAACGGCGGAGCGCTCTTCATCAACGAATTGAACAGAATGCCGGAGTCGGTTCAAAATGTGCTGCTGCCCGCGATGGACGAGTTCAGAATCGAGATACCTAAGATAGGAAAAATAACCGCCGCCAAGGGATTCGTCATCATCGCGACGCAGAACCCGCGGGAGTTCATCGCCACAAGCCCCATCTCCGAAGCGCTGCGGGACCGCTTTGAGCTGGTGACCTTGGGATATCAGCCGGAGGCGGAAGAGGTCGAGATCGTGAAGTTGCACACCGGCGTCGACGAGGACTTCGCCAGACTGGTGGTTCGAATAGTGAGGGCGACGCGCGAGCATCCCGACATTAGAAGAGGGGCTTCGATCAGGGCCGCGATCAGCGTTTGCCTGCTCGCCCTTCAGCTGGGCGGTGATGCCGAGGCCGTAAGAAAGGCCTGTCATCTGGCCCTGCCGACGAGGGTTGAATTGAAGGAGGAGGCCAGGAACCAGCTCGATGAGGTAATTGACGGAATAGTTGATTCGGTACTGAAAAGGACAGCTGGTTTTGAAAGGCCAGCGGTGTCAGCCGAAGTAAAAAAAAAGACCTGATGGGGGCCCCGAATTTAGTAATAGTTGACGCCCTGAAGCTTCCCGCTGAAAATGGTGATTTCGGCTGGCTGCTGGCCCAGAAGTACCCCAGCATCAAGGGCAGGCTTGAGGAGAGGGAAAGGGAGGCGATCAGAAAGATAGCCATCGAGGCGATTTTGCGTCGGGCTCTGAGCAGTCTGGGTCCGACGAAAAGGTCAGCGAAGCTGAGGAGGGAGAGCTATCGCCCCGGCGCCGATGAGATAGATCTGGAGGCCACTTGGGAGAGGATAGTGGGGAAGCCAGATTATCAAGCTGAGGATATCATTGTGGAAACAAGGGAGAGGAAGAAGTTGGCCTGTTCTTTGATGGTGGACACCAGCCTGTCCATGGCGGGGGAAAAACTTGCCGTGGCCGCCGTGGGGGCCTCAATGCTGGCCATCGAGCTGAGAGAGGACAACTACTCCGTGGTCACCTTTAATTCCCAGGCTCGTGTTGTTAAGGAGATGGGGCAGCGAAAGGACCTGCGGAGCGTCGTTGCAGATCTCTTGGGAACAGACGCCTTCGGGTACACGAACATGGAGGAGGGCTTGAGGGCGGGGCTGAGACAGCTGGAGAGGGCCCCTTCCGGAGAAAGGCTGGGGATAATGATAACCGACGGCAAGTGTTCAGAGGGATTTCATCCAGAAAGGGTTGCGGCCTGCTATCCTAAACTCTGTGTGATTATGGTTGAATCCCCTCACTCTGACGCCGGCACCTGCTCCCTGCTAGCGGAGCTGGGGCGGGGTAAAGTCTACCGGGTGAAGGAGTATTCTCAGATACCTGGGGCCATTCAGAAGCTTCTCAAGGAGTTTGCCTAGTTTTAAAGTCCTTCATCCCCAGCGACATTACCGCGGCAACCGCAGCGACAGCGACCAGCCCGGTAAAAGCCCAGTAAAAGCCAGCGATGTCGGCAACATAGCCCACGGTGATCGTGGAGATCAGGCTCAAACCCTGTGAAACCCCGAAGACGATGCCCACGCACATCCCGGCGCTTTCTGCAGGAGCCAGCTCAGAGGAGTAGATCAGCCCCACGCAGCGCGTCGACTGGCCGAAGAAGGCGAAGAGGATGAGAAAGGCGAGGGCCAGCGGGCCTGAGGAGTTCAGGAATCCCAGCAGGGAAAAGGACAGCAGGAGCAGCGAGATGAAGAAGGTGTTTCTGCGTCCGATGTAGTCGGATATCGTTCCACCCAGAGGTTCAGCGATTATCCCCATCCCCCAGACGAGGCTGGTCAGCAGGCCCATCTCGATCGCGGTGTTGCCCTGAACCGAGTAGAAGTAGACGGGCATGAAATTGGTGAAACCGCGGAAAACAAACAAGGTCAGGCCGTAGACTATGCCCAGCAAAATTATCGGTCGCCAAGATATTTTTCCGCCGCCTCCTACCGGTTCAGGCGCGGGCTCCTTTACCACAATCCAGAGAAGCAGGGCGGCAACGCAGGCGGGCAGAAAGAGGAGCGATACCGTTGGCCTCCAGCCGATGGAGTAGGCCAGAGGGGTCAGCAGCAGCGGTGAGGCGAAGAAACCGATGGCCCCACCGGCGCCGTGGATCCCCATGAACCTGCCCTTGTGATTTGGGTAAAGCGAGGTGATGATCTTGGTGGCCTGAGGGTGATAGGAGCTGAACCCGATCCCCATAATCACCGAGACGAGCAGTAGGGTGGGATAATCTCTGACAAACTGCAAGGCCGAGACCGAGAGACCGTAGAGCGCCAGACCCAGGCACATTACTGGCTTTCTTTTTCGGTAGCGATCGGCGAGGTGGCCCAGCAGCCCGTTGAGAACCACCGCGGAGCCGAGGTAAACTCCCAGCAGCAGCCCGCTTTCAAAGTAACTCAGCCCGAACTCGGGGATGAGCAGGGGCAGGAACAGCGGCAGGATGAACTGGAAGAAGTCGGTGAAGAAGTGGGCGAAAGTCATTGTTGCTAGCGGTAACCATCTGTTCTGCATGGAAGGTACCCTCGCGCTTCTTAACAGTTATCCTGGGCCGTGCTAATAAATGAGGACGGTGCCAGTTTCACCGATTTACCAGTCTTTTCACCTGTTTTTTCAACTCGGGAGCCGGACCATTTTTATAGACTTGGGCCATCAGCTCGGCAACTCTAAGCATCTCGGAGGAACCCATCCCGCGTCGCGTCACCTCGGCGACTCCTATCCTCCCCGCCACATCGATGAAGATGTTTACCCTTTCGAGCTGGTGGCAAAATTCCCTCGCCTTTTCCGGGCTCAGGTCGAGGAGGATCTGGTGACTTTCGGTATAGCCCCTCCGCCTGAACCTGACCGGGACCCCCGACTCATCTAGCGCCCGGGCCAGCATTTTGGCGTTTCTGATTACCCGTTTGCCGTATCCCCTGTCTTTCAGCAGCTCCTCCAAGGCCACCCCCAGGGCAGCGATCCTGTTTACATGCGGGTTGTCGACGAGCCCGATCCCGGTTTCCAGGTCAATATCGAGTAAATTTCTCAGCGTTCGTTCGTGTTCCTCCGAGTTGGTGAGGATCATCCCTCCTTGGGGGCCGTAAAGGGTCTTGTGGGTGCTGCCGAACAGTATTTCCGCCCCCTCCCGGAGAGGATCCTGAAATTCTCCGCAGGCGATCAAGCCCAGGACGTGGGAGCCGTCGTATCCCAACAGGCACGGCAGTTGTGCGTCCTTGATGAATCTGCCCAGCTCTTTGACGGGGTGAGGAAAGAGAAGGTAAGAGGCCCCGAGGATGGTCAGCTTTACCTTTTCTTCGGAGATCAGACTCTTGGCTTGGCAGATGTCGACCTGTTGGTCGTCGTCCACGGGAAGGTGAACCATTCTGCGGTGGAACTTTTGGACGCCCAGCGGAAAGCCGCCGGCGCTGAAGGGAACCATTGCCACGGCGTCACTAGGTTCGGTGTAGGCCAGCATCACGGCGAGGTCGCACATAGTTCCGGAAAGAGGCGAGACGATGGCGTGTCTGGCGCGGAAGAGCCTTTCAGCCAGTTCTTCCGTGGCTTCGATTACCTCCCGGGCAAACTTTGAGCCGCCGTAGAAGTCGGAGTGGTAGCGCCCGGCGAGGTCGCTGGCCAGCGCCTCACGGGCCGCGGGGGAGAGATAATTTTCTGAGGCGATGAGGTTGAGACCTTCTGCCCTAAGCTTCTCATGCCTTTTCACAATGCCGGCTATCTTGGATCTTGTCAGGTGAACCCCTCGCCTGTTTTCACGCTCAACACTAAATGGCTGCGGGATTATTTAACCAGCATCAGCCGCCCCACTTGAATCTCCTGAACATGGCCTCACGTTCTTTCTTCAGCACCAGCTCCAGAAATCTGTTGGAAAATCTGGGCTCCTTGGCGATGATCTCCCTCACCGCGGAAACAGTTAGCCCCCGGCCGGCCAGACCCAGCGCGGCAATCTTCCCGTACTGAGAGATCAGTTTGGCGCTCTCGGTGATTTCATTCCAGAGGGTGACTTCCCGTCCCCTCTCCACCAGCTCTATGGCCCGACGCACCTCACTCTCGGGCTCCTCGACCATGCCCAGTTTAGTTGAGCCGCAGTTCGGGCATCTCGGCCTTTCCTCCAGCTGATGAAGCTGGAGCTCTCTGACGTATTTTTTGCAATCGGTGCAGGCGAAGGTGCGGGCCTCGCTCAGCAGTCGCGCCTTGGCTGAGGCCAGGGCAAGCAGCTTAGTCCTTTCCGGCATCACCGGCTCCAGAGCCAGATAGCGCTGTTCCCAGGCCAGCTGGGAGACCGGGCTCGGCTCGGGCAACCTGCCGAGGGAGACCACCGCTATTTCCCCGGACCTTATCTTTTCCAGCACTTCCAGTGTTTTTCTCAGGTCGAGGTCCTTGTGCTCCACCTCCTTGAAGGTCTCCTCGAAAACTGGGGTGCCCCTAAGCGCCCGTGAGAGCCTGTCGATGGCTGAGCTGGTCAACTCAGCCTCGCGCTCCAGAACCCCCATTCTCCTCGCCACCTGGGCCAAGCGCCACCTGAAGAACCGGCTTTCCTCGATTATTTTGCGGACATCCTTTTGCACATCGGCGGTGAGCCCCCCCTTCAGTATTTTCAAGATGTCATCGGGTTCCACCGTTCTCGATCTCAGCAGGACGCGGTAGGGGTCAATCGTTGTCCCCACGCTTTCTCCCGTCTCCTCCGAGGCCTTGTGGGCCAACACCCGGGCGAGGGTGCGGTTGACCAGAGTGCCGAAACAGGCGTTGACCACGCAGATATCTTTGACCTTCTCCACGGTCAGGAGGGAGTCTGTGGGGACGGCGAGGTTGGCATTAACTTGGTCGCGAATGCAGCTCAGGGCCAGCTTCATTGTTTCCGGATCGGCGCGGTATTCCCGGGCGAGATCCGAGACAATTTCATCGAATTTTTTTCCGGATTTCAGGAGCCCCTCAACCTTGCCCCTGATTCTGCCGACCTCTTGGGCTACCGAGTAGGGGACGGGAATCTCCTCCCCGATCCAGGTCGGGATGGAGCCCACCGGATCTTTGTCGGGCTTCACGAACACCTTGTCCCGAAAGACCTGCAGTATTCTCCAGAGTTCTCCCCCCATGACGAACTTCACCCCTGGCTCCCCGTACTCGGCGATGAAGGACTCATCCAGTATTCCCACGGGACGGTTGTGCTGGTCTTCCACGACAAGGTACTGCTTGAGTTCCGGGATCATCGAAAGGTTGTCGTAGTAATAGTCAAAAATTCGTTGAGTCGATCTCGGTCGGGTGAACTCCCTTCCGTCATCTGAGACCCACACCAGTCTCTTTTCCAAGCTCTGGGCGAACCTCAACACGGCGAGCAGTTCCTCCTTGGTCAGATTTCTGAAGGGATAGGCGCGGCGCACGGTTTCGTAGGCCTCGTCGACGGATCCCGTCCTCTGGGCTGCCAGGATTGAAACGAGCGAATGCAGCAGGACATCCAGGGGCTTTTCCGGCACTTGGATCGGCTCAAGCTGGTACTCTTGCGAACGGGCAGCGATCACTATGGATTCGAGGGCATCGTCAGGGTCTTGGACGATAATCACGCCCTTGGAGACCTCCCCAATCCTGTGCCCGCTGCGTCCCACGCGCTGGAGCAGCCGGGTCGCCTGTCGCGGCGAGTTGTACTGGATGACCAGGTCAACGCCACCGATGTCCAATCCCAGTTCCATGGAAGAGGTGCAGATGAGTGCCTTGATTTCCCCCTGCTTCAGCCCCCTCTCGCCACGCAACCTGGTGAAAGCCGACAGGGAGCCGTGATGCACGCCGATGGGGAATTTCACATCCCAGAGGTGAAATCTGCTGGCGAGAACCTCGGCAGTGGCCCGGGTGTTGGTGAAAATCAGGGTGGAGCCGTGCTCCTCGATGAGCTTTCTCATGGTGCGGAGCCTGGCGGCCACGGCCGGAAAGGTGTAGAGCTCTGCCGCCAGCGTTTCGTCGCCCTTCCTCGTGGTAGGGTAAAGGACGGATATTTTCACCTCACGGGCAACGCTGACGTCAATTATCTCACATTCTCTGCCGTTGCCGACAAGAAAATTGGCCACCTCCTCGGGGGCGCCGATGGTTGCGGAAAGGCCCACCACTTGGAAGTCACCTCCCTTTAGATCTCTCATCCTTTCCAGAGTGATGGCAAGCTGTGCCCCCCGCTTGTTGTCGGCCAGTTCGTGAACTTCGTCCACAATTACCAAGCGAACGCTCCTTAGGTACTCCCTCAGCTTTCTGCCCAGCAGCAGGATCTGAAGGGTTTCCGGAGTAGTGATCATCACATCCGGTGGCATCAGAGCCTGCATTCTCCTTTCCCGGGTAGCAGTGTCGCCGTGCCTGACGGAGATCCTCAGGTCGAGTTCCCGGCAGAGGCGGCCTAGCCGCTCGAGGAGATCCCGGTTTAAGGCCCGGAGCGGGGTGATGTAGATTATTTTTATGCCCGGCTCCCGGGTTGGTGAAGTGAGAAGACGGTGAAGGGCAGGTAGAAAAGCCGCCTCCGTCTTTCCGGTCCCCGCCGGAGAGATCAGCAGGATGTTTTTTCCCTCCAGTATTTTCGGTATCGCCGCCTGCTGAGGAAGGGTCGGTTCCCGAAAGCCCAGCTCCTCCAGCATTTTACGGATGGGCCTGGCCAGGAGGTCGAAGGCGCTGGTTTCCAAAATTCACACCAGAAATATTTCATCTTCAGGGCTTATCTCTCTTCTGAGTTATCGGGACAAGGCCTTAACCTCGATTAGCCGGTTTTTCGACATTGGTCAGAGGTAGGGGGTGTCGAGGCCAAATTTTCGGCGAAGTTCTTCCAGCTTTTTCCTGAGTTCCCGCTCGGCGGCGTGGTGGCTGTCCGGCAGCGCGGCCCGGATCTCGTCCATTGACTCTTGGTAACGGCCTATTCCTGAGGCCACGATGACGTGATCCCTCAACCGTGGATGTGGGGACAGAAAGCCGAAGGGCATAGGTGCCCCCCGTTCCATAATTTCCCTTATTTCTTCGTCCATTTTTCTGGCGAACACCCTTGCCCCGGCCCCGACCAGCTCGTACGGGTTTCTGAGTTCACCCTTTATCTGCCAGATGCCGAAGGTGGGCCCGTAAATGAAAAAATCGCTGTAGCCCCGGTCATCGCGGCCCGCCAGAAAACGCCACTTTTCCTGAAGGCTCGGCTTTTGCCGGTACTTTCTGAGCATTTCTTCCATAATTTCAGAAATGGAACGAACTTTCATCCCGTCCACCTCGATCGGATGCTGAAATCGGTGAACTCGCCCCGGTATTTCTCCCAGCTCACCTCCACGTCGCTCACGTCGGCTCCGGGAGGGCCCCGCCGGCAGAAGTTTATCATCTCCTCCACCTTTTCCCGGTCGCCCTCGAAGATCGCCTCGACCCTGCCGTCGGGAAGGTTTCTGACCCACCCGGTGACGCCGAGTTCCCGCGCCAGCTCCTGCGTGTAAGCCCTGAAGCAGACGCCCTGAACCAGACCACTGACGTAGACGTGGGCCCTAACCTTCATACCATCAAATAATTTTTCTTAAAGTTGATTTAGCTTTTCTTCAACTGTAGGCGGCGGTGAGTGTGTGCCGATCCTCCAAAGCGTTGGCCAACGCCAGTCAGGGCTAGCTGGTCTCCGCCGCCATAATCATTTCGATACCCTGCTACAAAAAACTAATCGGTAGAACTGACCTTTTCGTGACCGATGTCAAACTTAATGTTTGAAGCGGCCCGTTAGCCCTCCGATGAAGCCAACATTTTCCCGATGCCAAGATTGTTTTTCATATTCCTCATCTAGTGTTTAGACCCCGGCCATTCTTCTTGTTCGGCAAACCTGTTCCGACCATTCCTCGGCGTAAAGTGAGCGATGGTTGAAGCCCGACGGGTCACAGATCCTTTTAGAAGTTTCTAGCAATAACTTTAAAAACCGCAATGACTTTACTCTATCTAATCAGTGGAGGGAGGAGTCAGCACGGCTGAGTTCAATCGGTGGTTCGTGGTTCCCTGCGGCTTTGCCATCAACCTGACGCTGGGCGTGGTTTACGCCTGGAGCGTCTTCCTCAAGCCGCTCATGAATGAGTTCGGCTGGACGACCGCGGAGACCTCGCTGGCATTTACCATACTCCTGTTGACCTTTGCGATAGTGATGATTCCCGCCGGCCGGCTCAACGACAGGATGGGGCCGAGAAAAGTGGCCACGGCCGGGGGCCTGCTTCTGGGCCTTGGATTCATTCTGGCGAGCTTCACTTCTTCTCTTCCTTGGCTGTACTTGACATACGGATTCATCGCCGGCGCCGGCGTCGCCCTCGCCTATGTCACACCCATCGCGACCTGCGTTAAGTGGTTCCCGGATAAAAAAGGCTTGGTCACCGGAATAATAATCTGCGGCTTCGGCCTCAGCTCTGCTTTTCTGGCACCGCTGGCCACCTATTTAATAAACACAGTTGGCTGGAAGGCAGCCTTTCAGCTCTTGGGGATAGTCTTTCTCCTAGTGGCGGTCGGTGGTGCTCAGGGCCTCAGGTTGCCGCCTCCGGGCTGGTGTCCAGCTGGTTGGAAGTCATCTGGCTCAGCTACGGCCGCCCCAGCGCAGGACTATACTTGGAGACAGATGCTGAGAACGAAAAAGTTCTGGATGATCTGGTTGATGTATACCTTTGGCACGACCTCTGGGCTGGGCGTCATTGGTCATGTGGCTAAGTTTGCGCAGGAGACGGGAATGGACGCCCTTCTGGCGGCATTGGCCGTGAGCGTGCTGGCCATCTTCAACGGCCTAGGCAGGATTTCTTGGGGAGCAATTTCCGACAGGATCGGCAGGGTAAAATCGATGACGATTATGTTCATCATTCAGGCCGCGGTGATGTTCTCCTTGGTCGGCGCTACCGGAATTTACCTGTTTATCGCCGTCGCTGTGGTTGGTTTCTGCTTTGGTGGCAATCTGTCCATCTTCCCCTCAGTTACCGCTGACTTCTTCGGTACAAAGTACTACGGCATAAACTACGGCTTTGTCTTCACCGCCTACGGTGTCGGCGGAGTGCTTGGGCCATATCTGAGCGGGTACCTGTTTGACCTCACCAAGAATTACTTTATGGCCTTCCAGATTGCGGGCGTGCTTTGTGCGATAGCGGTGGTAATCTCGCTTCTCTTGAGACCCAAGAAGTAACCTTCACCCGCCTTTCAGTGGTTCCCCCTGCGGTGGTTTCCGTGCCCTAGGTCATCTTGGGAAAATCAGTAATTTTAATGGGACCGATTGAACAATAACGTTTGAATGAAAAGACCCCTGATCAAGTTGCTCCCCGCCCCTCATGAGGCCAGGTTCAGCCAGCTGGTTGCGGATTATCTTTTGAGGGATGGGTGCATCCATCTGGGTCTGGAACTTCCCCGGGAGGTAGAGGCGCGGGTAAACGGTTACGTTCGAGGCGAAAATTCCTGCGACGGCCTGATGGCATTTCTCCTCGCGGCCGACGTGATCTCCCCCTATTTTGAGCCCGGTTTCCGGCCCATTTTCCAAGCCCTCCCCGAGCTCTACCGGAGGAACAGAGATTTTACCGTTCATTGCTACGAGGAGCTTGACATTTACAACGATTGGGTTTTGAGCAGGGACGAGCTGGTTGTAGCCCTGCTGAGAGGCGACGATTTCGCCCCAATCTCGGCCCTTTACCGGGAGCTGCTGAAGGAAACCAGAAGGAGGAACGCGGCAATAGCGGAGAGGCTGGGTGCCCTGGCCCGGGATCTGGGGCATCTCCATGTGGTGATCGGCCGGCTCCATGCACCGGAGGTCTCCTGCCGGCTTGCTGAAAATTTCGATTTGAGGGTGGTGGTTCTGGAGGACATCTATCTTACCCCGCTGGACGAGTCCCTCATTCTATGCCTCAAGGGGTTTAACTTCTCTGACGCGGAACTGGCCAGTTTTCTAGACCGTCATCGGAGGTTTGCCCTGGAGGCCGAGGGTATGAACAGGGAAATATCGGATCTGCTGAGGGATGAGGAGGCGGGCAGAAGATTTCAGCTGAAAAAGTACACCGAGCTTGCCACGGTTTAAATCAACCGCTATCGGCCCCGAAAGATGGATGCCTTTGAAACCGGGGTGGCAACAGCTGAGAGCAGCGGATGGATGATGATTTAAGTGAATTTGTCAGATTATTTCCTGACCGGCGGGGTGGTCGTTTGCCCTCGGAAAGGTCGGAGCTGAGGCCCAATCTATCGGTGCTGGCACTGCTTTCCTTCATCGCGGCCTTTTTGATCGCCCGGGCATTCACAACTCTCTACCCCAACGTCGTCCTGGTCAGCGGTGGCTTTCACATTCATCACTTCTGGTTTGGTCTCGCGATGATGGCAATAGGTGGGTGGCTGGGAATCACCTACCGCGATGAGCGTGCCGATCGTTTGGCGGCCATTCTCTTCGGAGCCGGAGGTGGCCTGATCGGGGATGAGGTCGGGCTTCTGCTGACCTTCGGAGATTACCGAACGGGCCTTACCTACACGCTGGTGGTAACGTTTGTGATTTTTTCTTCAGTGCTCATCTTCTTGAACAGATATCACCGGGTCATTCGTTTGGAGTTTACCAGATTCCTGAGCAGCAATGCCAGCCTTTACTTCGGAGTCTTTTTGGCCGCGGTTTCAATCGCCTTCATCGCTGAGACGGATGATTTGGCCATCACCGCCGCTTCAATCGCATTAACCGTGATCGCCCTGGGGATCATCTTGGCCTACGTGAGGAAGCGCCTCAGGGCAGGGCGCCTGTAGCCCTTTCATTCCCACTCAATGGTGGCCGGGGGTTTGTGGGTGATGTCATAGACTACCCGGGTGACATCAGGATTTTCATTGGTGATGCGGGTGGAAATCCGTTCGAGGATCTCGTAAGGGATTTTGGCGAAGCTGGCCGTCATTGCCTCCCTGCTCTCGACCGCCCTGATGGCTACTGTGTAGCCGTAGGCCCGGGCATCACCCTTGACCCCGGTGCTTTTAGTGTTGGTCAGAACAGCGAAGTACTGCCACAGCCCGTCCTTCAGCCCGGCCCTTTCTATCTCCTCACGGACAATCCTATCTGCAGCCTTGATGATCTTGATCTTTTCAGGGGTTATCTCCCCCGTGATCCTGACCGCCAGTCCCGGTCCGGGGAAGGGCTGTCTCCGGATGATCTCGGGTGGTAATTTCAACCTTTCCGCGACCCTTCTCACCTCATCCTTGTAAAGATCTCGCAGAGGTTCGATTATCCCTCGGAACTCCATCTTGGTGGGCAGACCAGCCACATTGTGATGGGTCTTGATTTTCTCCGATCTCCTCCTGAACCCAGACTCGATCCTGTCCGGATAAATGGTGCCCTGGATGAGATAATCGGCGCCGACCCTTTTCGCCACCTCCTCAAAGACCTTGATGAACTCCTCTCCAATGATCCTCCTCTTTTCCTCCGGGTCGGTCACCCCTTTCAATTTCTGCAGAAACCTTTTCCTAGCATCAACCGCGACAAAATTGATGCCCATTTTTGCAAACGTTTTCTTCACAAATTCCGGTTCCCCCTCCCTCATGAAGCCGTGATCGACGAAGACCGCGGTAAGTCTTTTCCCTAGGGCTCTGGCGGCCAGGGCGGTCGCCACGCTGGAGTCTATGCCCCCGCTGAGGGCAATGATGCATTTCTTTCCCCCCGTTTCCTGTCTTATCTCCCTGATGGCTCTTTTCACGAAGTCCCCCATCACCCAGTTCCGCCGGCAACCGCAGACCTCGAAGATGAAGTTGTGCAGCATTCTTTCCCCGTTTTCGGTGTGAGTCACCTCCGGGTGCCACTGTAGCCCGAAGATCGGCCTGTCCCGGTGTTTGAGTGCGGCCACCGGGCAATTTTCGGTGTGAGCCAGGACAAGATATTCACTTGGGACGCTATAGACGGTGTCGCTGTGGCTCATCCATACCTTCTCCTTTCTCTTCAGCCCCTTCAGGACGCCTAGGGGTCTGTCGATGGTGGCAAGGGTTATCCCGTACTCTTTCCTGTCAGCTGCTTTCACCCTTCCCCCGGCAACGTGGGCGATGAGCTGGTGACCGTAGCAGATTCCCAGTATCGGCAAACCAAGTTCAAATAGCCGATTGATTTTTTCGGGGGCGTCATCCCGGTAAACGCTTGAGGGACCACCGGAGAAGATTATCCCCTTGACGTGATATTTTTTCCTCAGTTCCTCAATTTCTTCCACGGCCCCATCGTAGGGCACGATTTCGGAGTAGACGTTAAAATCCCTGATCCTCCGTCCGATCAGGTGGGCATACTGCCCCCCGAAATCCACCACGACAATTGCGTCTGTTTTTGCGACCATGGTGATACCTTAACCTTTGGCTGACAAAATAGCTACTGTTGCCCATGCTTTAAATCATCACCGACATTGGCTCCGGAAAATGAATTACTGGAAAGTTAAAAAAAGGACCCCTACAGAGATATAAAGGGAGGTTGATACTTGAAGCTGGATCCAAAGGTCACGGAAAAATACCCCGGTTTCATCGCGGGGTATGTCACGGCGAGCGGCGTGACGGTTGAGCCCACCGTTGAGGGACTGGTGGAGAGGAAGCGCCAGGTTCTTAGCGATATCAAGGCCAGGCTTGGCGCGGTTGACCTGGGGGAGCTCCCCGAGGTAAAATGCTACCGAGATTTCTTCAGGGCGATGGGCGCTGATCCCTCGAGCCACCGCCCGGCCCCGGAGTATCTGGTGAAGCGGGCCCTGGACGACAGGTTTCCCTCGATCAACAACGTCGTTGACTCCTGCCTGCTGGCAACCGTGGAGCACTGGGTGTCCGCCGGCGTCTATGATCTGGAAAAGGTCAAGGGAGAGCTGAGGACAACGCTGGCTTCCGACACGGCTCCCTTCGAGCTCATCGATGGCCGCAAGCTCGGCCCCAAGCCCGGCGAGGTTATTTTGAGGGATGACCAGCGGGTGCTTTCCGCTTACACTTTGGGCGACGCCAAGGCCACTATGGTAACTTACAAGACATCCCGGATCATCATCGTGGTTTGGAATGCCCCCGGTATCTCCCGCGAACGCGTCGAGGCCGCCGTGAACTCCCTCGCCGTTTACGCGAGGAGATACTGCGGCGGGCACGTGGAGAAGGCAGAAGTCCTCTAAAGGGGGGATCGCGACGAACGCGGTGACGTTGCTCGGCATAGCCTTTATACTCATCGGAATCGCGCTGGTGCTGATACCGGTGATCGGAAATTACGTCGACCTCTCCAGGGTCCCCTGGTGGATCATCTACGTCTACCGGAGCGACGGGTTCGTTTTTGTTACCTCGCCGATCCTCTTGATTCTTTCCGCCGTTTCAATTATAATAGCGATATTGTCTAGGTGAACGGAACCGGAGGGCGGGCCTTTTCGGCTCAATAGCTTTTGGAGAGTTTATGGCTTTCCCTTCAGTTTTACAATGGCCTCCGCGATGTCGCCGTTAGTTTCCTGAAGCGCCCGGGTGGCCGTCTCCCTGTTTACTCCGGCCTGCTCCATGACCAACCTGATGTCCTCCTCGCCAATCTCCGGCGCCGGCCTGCGTTCGATTTCTCGGCCGACGACTTGGTAGCTTCTCTGCCCCGCCATCTCGGTGAGGGTCACCTGGGCCTCTGGGATGACGATTTCCCGATCGGCAAGTTTGATCACCACCTCTTGCACGCCGTCGAGTTCTTGCATCTTGACCCCCATCTGGCGCATGACCCTTTCCATCTGGCGCCTGTCTATCTTTTTCGGAAACACTAAATCACCGCACCATTGCTCTGAATTTTGATTTTCCGCTCAAGACCTTAAGCACCACCGGTTCCCCTCCTGACCACCACCGCCACACCAGTTTTAAAGGCCATCATCTCTTCTCCACTGAGCAGTGCCCTCCCACTGGCGAGCAACCTGTCACCTGGGTCGACGACGAGGACTTCCTCAGCGGGCCTGATCTCCGGGTCGGCGGATATCACGTGTTTTGCGAAGACCGTTTTACCAGTAGCGACGAATGGCGCTGCCTCTTCGCTCACCATGACACGAAGGCGGGGCGGCCGCAGGGCAGCGTGGAGCAGTTCTGCCCCCCTTCTGTTGAGGACGATGAAGCCATCCGAGGCCCTGATGGTGCACAGGATTTTATCGCCCAGCCAGACCTGTCTGATCCTGCCCCGTGTTTTTATGATGCGAACCCCCTCAGGAAACAGCCGACTTCCCACTCCTCGGTCAAACAGGTAATCGGCCACGGCCCTCAGCCTGATGAGTTCCTTGGGGGTTGGTTCCTGCAGGATGCGATCAAGCCTCCTTTCACCATCACTCCATCCTTTTTGCGGTAAAAAATACTCCTGCTATTCCTTTGGCCCTATCCTGGCATCGATGACCACATGATCCACACCGGGGGAATACCTCTTCACGACTCGCTGGTTAATTATTTCCACCTTTCTTTTCCCCGCCGCCTGAAGGATCCTTTCGGCCGGGCGTTGGAACCTGAGCCGTGAGGGCACCGTTTCATGATAGTGAATTATGCCGCCTTCAGGTTTGAGGACTTCCATCGCCAGCGTTAGATAACGAGGAGTCACATGGATGATCCCCATGATCACCCGGTCGGCCACACCACGCGGAGCAACCTCGCTGCAGTCGCCCAGAAGAGGTTTCACGATGTGGCCCACTTTGTTGATCCTGATATTTTCCAGAAGATAGCTGAACGCAGCCTGATTCATCTCAATGGAGTAAACGCGGCTGGGCCGGGCATGAGCGGCAATGGGGATGCTGAACTGTCCCACGCCGGCAAACAGGTCGACGACGACTTCACCGGGTGAAACCAGCTCAGCAATTCTTCTCCTCTCGTAGGCATTGCCGGTGGAGAACATGACTTTTGCCACATCTAGCTTAAATTGGCAGCCATTTTCCCGATGGATGGTTTCCGTGTTGGGGTCGCCGGCGATGACCTTCAGCTGCGGCTCCCGAAAGCGTCCCGTTATTCTTCCCGTGCGAAGGGCCACCGTTTTGGCACCGGTGAATTCCATGAGCTTCAGCGCAATTTCTTGAGCCCTTCCCTGAAGAGCTGCCGGCAGCTCTAAGATCACCACATGACCGATCCTCTTAAATCTACGGGGCAGGAAATTCAGCTCGCTTTGGCTGAGCACACTCTGGAGGACCTCGCGAAGGTCGGTCAAGTTTACTCCCATCGGATTTTTCCTCAAGAAGGGATAATTTTTTACTCCAGGTTGACTTTGGCCCCGGTGTTCACAACAGACGCTGCTGTGCCGGTGGCAGCTCCGCTGGTTTCTCCTTTTGAGCCTGGGCCTTGGTCCTTGGTTTCGAATTGGCGGCTTTTTTCTTCCTTTTTTGTCGCGGTTTTTCCAGCCCGACAGCTTCAAGGAATCTTCTGGCAACCACCCGGTTCAGCTCCCTTTTAATGGCTGCCCGGCTCGCCTTGCCGAAATATGTCAGCGGTATGGTGGCCCCGGCCATGCGCGCATGCCCGCCACCCGAGCCTATCTCGCTGAAGGTTTCCCTCAGTTTCTGGCCAAGGTGCAGGGACACATCCTTGGTCCTTGCCGAGACGCGGACAACATCACCGCAGATGCCGTAGATGAAGGTGGTGGTGACCCCGTCACGGTTGAGCAGAAAATCGGCGGCCTGGGCGATGAGATCCCTGTCCTTGACCTCCCCCACGTTGGCGAGGAGGTAGCCGCCCTTTAACTTGCTGTTTTTGATCGCCGTAGCCAGAACATCCAAGGCGTCAGAGGTTATGGTTGGCCAGAGCAGCCGGTTGAGGAGATCGGTGTCAACGCGTTCCATCAGATATTCGAAGGCGTCAAAGTCCGGAGCTTTCGCCCCTCGCGTGAAGAACATGGTGTCCGTCAGGATGCCCACGATCAGGGCCGCAGCGGTGGCCTTGTCGATCTCAATACCGCCATACCTCAGATAATTGGTCATGATTGTTGCGTTTGCCCCGACTATGGTGGTGTCCACGTATCTTCCCTTGACTTCACCCGAGGGAACCGAGTGATGGTCGATGACTATCGTGGGGATGATCTCCTTGGGAAGGGAGCAGTTCGCGTGCGTGGCCACATCCACGAGAGCGAAGGAGGAATACTTGGTGAAATCGATTTTTTCGGCCTCCAACAGGTTCAGCTCCAGCAGGTTGACTAGGGCACGGTTCTGCGGGTGGCCGACCACGCCATCGTAAATCAAATCGGAATCAAGACCGAAGGCCTTGGCATAGCGCTTGAGAGCCACTCCGCTGGCGATGCTGTCGGGATCGGGGTTTGTTTGAAGGACAATGGCCAGCCTGCCACCAACCAGTTCCTGAATTAACGCCCGGAGCCTCTTTTCCCTCATCATGCCCCGGAGGGTTTCAAACCTGTCGAGGGTAAACCTGGCCAGAAGCTGTGAACTGGGCAGGGCGTCGCTGGCGCCCAGCCTTTTGACGTCTTCGACTTCAGCCTCGTCGGTAACTCGGGCGACGACGACGGGATCGATTTTTAGCTCAACCTTGAGCCTGCCGATGGCGCCCAGAGCGCTCTCGACCGAGGAGAAGTCCGGGGCCATTATCAGTATCATTTCAGCGCGTTCAAAGCCGGCTTCCTTCAGGACCTCGGGCAGACTGAAGTCGCCCAAGACGGCGTTGTAGCCCATCTGTTTCAGATGATTCACGCGCTTCTGGTCCCGGTCTATGATAGTCAGCTCTGCGCCGCGGCTCTTCAATTCAGCCGCAACCGAGTACCCCACGTCGCCACATCCCAGAATGAGGTACATGTGTCCAGCCTCCTCGCATATCTATTCCTCACCAGATATTAATGGGTGCGGTTGGACCCCCTTTGGCGCCAAAACCGGCAATAACTATCAGTTATCGATAGCTTATATTTTGCTCAAATATTTAAGGAAAAAGGAATCAAGGTTGTGGTGTGATCTCATGTCAAGGCCATCTTGGGTCAAGGGCGGGCCAAGGGTGATCAAGAAGATCCCAGGGCCGAAGGCGAAGGAACTCGTGGCTAGGGACGAGAGGGTGATGTCCCCCTCCTATACCAGGGCCGAACCAATCGCGGCGGAGGAGGGCTGGGGATGTTACGTGAGGGACCTGGATGGCAACGTGCTTCTGGATCTCTCCTCCGGAATGTTCGTGCTGAACTACGGTTACTCCCATCCCCGCATCATCAGGGCCGTGGTCAGGCAGGCCAAAAAGCTGACCCATTTTGCTGGCACCGATTTCTACTATCCTGCGCAGGTTGAGCTCGCGGAGAGGCTGGTCAGGATAACTCCGGGTGATTTCCCCAAGAGGGTCTATTTTGGGAATTCAGGGGCCGAGGCCGTTGAGGCCGCCTTCAAGTGTGCACGTTGGCACACCCGCCGCCCGAGAATGCTTGCTTTCACTGGCGCCTTTCACGGGAGGACCTTTGGTGCAATGAGCCTTTCCTCCACGAACGTCTTGCACCACCGCTACTTTTCGCCGCTGGTGCCGGGGGTGACTCACCTGCCCTATCCCTACTGCTACCGTTGCCCGTTTGGTCAGAGCTATCCCGGCTGCGGGTTCCTTTGCGTGGAGTTCATCAAGGACTACCTGAAAAAAGTCGTGCCGCCGGAGGAGGTGGCCGCCGTCATCGCGGAGCCCATCCAGGGCAACTCAGGTTACATCATCCCTCCACCCGGCTACTTCCAGTTGATCAAGGAGCTTTGCGATGAACACGGGTGGCTCTTCATAGTGGATGAGGTACAAACGGGCCTGGGGCGGTCGGGCAAGATGTTTGCCATTGAGCACTGGGGCGTGGTCCCCGACATCGTTTGCGTTGCCAAGGCCCTTTCCTGCGGAATAGCCCCCATAGGCGCCATCATCGCCAAGGCCGAGGTGATGGACTGGGAACCGGGGGCCCATGCCTCTACTTTCGGCGGCAATCTCGTCGCCTGTGCCGCAGCCATCGAGGGGCTGAAAATCCTTGAGGAGGAGAATCTCGTCAAGAGGGCGGCCGAGCTCGGTGAGATGGCGTTGAAGAGGCTGAGGGAGCTGGAGGAAAACTCGAGGATAGTTGGCGAGGTGAGGGGGATGGGATTGATGCTGGCCGTGGAGATAGTCAAGGACAAGCGGACAAAGGTGCACGGGGTCAAGGAGCGGGACATGATAGTTGGTGAGGCGCTTAATCGAGGCTTAATCGTCTTCCGCGGCGGCAATGCCAGCATCAGGATTGCGCCCCCGCTGATAATAAGTAGGCGAGAGCTCGACCTCGGCTTGGATCTCTTCGAGGAATCGCTGCGAGAGGTCGAGAAAAAATGCTGATGCTCAAGGAACACTTCTCGGTGAACTCGCAGGGCCACTTGGTCATCGGCGGTCTGGACGCGGTGGAACTGGCCGAGAGGTTTGGCACACCGCTTTACGTCGCTGACGAGCAGCGCATCCGTGAAAGATATCGGCGCTTTCTCCGGGCCTTCGCCGAGCGGTGGCCCGATGTCAGGGTTCACTATGCCCTGAAGGCGAACTCAAACATGGCGGTGGTAAAGGTGCTGCAGTCCGAGGGCGCGGGTGCCGATGTCAGTTCGGAGATAGAGCTCAGGATAGCCCTTAACGTGGGGATACCTGGCGACAGGATGGTTTTCAACGGCAACTACAAGAACTCACGTGAGCTGGAGCTGGCCATAAGCAATGATGTTCTGATAAACGTTGACAGCTTTCAAGAGCTTGAGGCGGTTGACAGGATAGCGCGCAGGCTCGGCAAGCGGGCGAGGATAGGGTTTAGAATCAATCCTGACGTCAGGGCTGACACCCACCCCTATATCGCCGTTGGACTCAGGGAGAGCAAGTTTGGCTTTGATGTTGCCAGCGGTCAGGCCCTGGCGGCTTATGCGAGGGCCAAAGGTATGTCCTCTGTGGAGATCTTTGGCATTCACGCCAACGTCGGTTCCCAGATCTTGGACGTGGCCCCCTTTGAGGAGGAGGCGGAAAAAATTATGGCGCTAGTTTCTGAGGTCAAGGAAAAGTTTGACATCGACATCAGGTTCGTTGACCTGGGAGGCGGCATAGGAATTCCCTACAAGCCCGGTGATCGAGAGTTGCACCCTGAGGAGGTGGCCGAAAAAGTCGTGGGGGTGATAAGCAGGGTTGTGCGGGAAAAAGGACTGGAGAGACCAACGCTGCTGCTGGAGCCTGGTCGTTACCTTGTCGGTGATTCCTGTGTACTCTTGGCCCGGGTGGGTTATATCAAGGAGCGCCCGGGCATGCCGACTTGGGTGGCGGTCGATGCCGGCATGAATGCCCTGATGAGACCCGCTCTCTACGGGGCCTACCACCACATTGAACTGGCCAACAAGATGAACCAGAAGAATGAGTTTCTGGTCAACGTGGCCGGGCCGCTCTGTGAGTCAGGAGATTTTCTCGGAAAGGATAGGAAACTGCCGGTGGTGGAGCAGGGAGATCTGGCGGTGATCTTTGATGTGGGTGCCTATGGTTTAGCCATGGCCTGCCAGCACACCGCCCAGCCGCGCCCGGCCATGGTTCTCGTCAACGGGGGGAGGGCCGAGATCGTCAGGAAGAGGGAAACGTACGATGATCTAACTCGACTTGATCAAATTCCAAGTTGGTTGAAATGAGGCGCGTGGTGGTAAAATTTGGCGGCACCAGCGTGGGAAATGCCGAGCGCATAAGGCTCGGGGCCGAGTCCGTTCGCAAGGAGTACCGCAGGGGAACCCAGATTGCCGTGGTGGTCTCCGCGATGGGGCAATACACGGACGAGCTGGTGAAGGTGGCCAAGGGCAGCACCGGGGGGAAAATCACCCCCCGGGAGTACGATGACATTCTGGCGATGGGCGAGCGCACCAGCGCCCGCATCTTCTCAGCGGCCCTGAACAGCCTGGGCGTTAAATCCATTTACCTGGACCCCGGGATGAGCATTTGGCCCGTGGTCACCGACAGCAACTTCGGCATGGCCAATATTGATTTTGAGGCGACCAAGCGCCGCGTGCAAAAGTTTCTCGTCCCCCTCCTTGAGGACCGCGTTGTCCCGGTGATCTGCGGTTTTTTGGGCAGGGATAGGGAGGGCAACGTGACAACCATAGGAAGGGGCGGCAGCGACATAACTGCCTTCCTGATAGGAAGATGCCTGGGCGCCGACGAGGTGATCATAGTCACCGATGTTGAGGGAGTCATGACGGCCGACCCGAACAAGGTTCCGGAAGCGAAGCTTTTGAAAAGCATCACTGTTGAGGAGATGACCGATCTTGCCCGGTTTGGGGCGCAGGTAATGCATCCGAGGGCCATGGCCTACAAGGACCCGGAGATAAGCGCGAAAGTTATACATTACCGGCACGGTAATTTACGTGCAGAAGGGACAAGGATAATTGGTCCTAGGGGTGATGATTTGGCTGGAGTTAGGCTGTATGAAAAACCGCTGGCGATGCTTACGGTGGTGGGTGAGTCCATGCAGACCACCCCGGGCATTCTCGCCAAGTTTTCCGTTCCTCTGAGCAAGGCGGGCATAAATATCTTCGCGGTCTCCATTGGACCGAGATCCTTTTCCATTTATCTCTCGGAGGAGGACGCGAAGAGGGCGTTGACGATCCTTCACCGCGTTGTCGTTGGCAGCAAACTGAAGGCGATAACTGGCGAGGGCAATATCGCCATGATCGTGACTGAGAGTGAGCGATTCATCTATGCCCCCGGGGTCATCGCAAAGCTCACCGAACCCCTAGCTCAGGCCAAAATTAACATCATCGAGATCATTTCCAGCCGGGCATCGATAAGCTTCTTTGTTAACTGGGAAGACCGGGAGCAGGCGCTGAGGCTTTTCAAGAAGGCGATGAGGGAGTTAGAGGGTTGATCCATGTTTGAGGGTGCTTATACCGCGATGGTGACGCCCTTCGACAAGGACGGGAAGATAGACGAGGAGGGCCTCCGCGAGAACGTGAGGTTTCAGATCAGAAAGGGGATACATGGACTAGTTCCAACCGGCACCACGGGAGAGTCCCCCACCCTGTCCTACGAGGAACACAACCGCGTTATTGAAATTGTCGTTGACGAGGCCGGAGGGAGGGTGCCAGTTTTGGCTGGAACGGGGAGCAACAGCACCTGGGAGGCGCTGATGCTCACCAGGCACGCGGAGGAGGTCGGGGCGGACGGGGCGTTGATCGTTGTCCCTTACTACAACAAACCCACGCAAGCCGGCCTGTATGCTCACTTCAAGAAACTGGCGGAAGAGGTGGATATTCCGCAAGTTATATACAATATCCCCTCCCGCACCGGCGTTAACATGCTGCCGGAGACCATGGCGAAGCTGGCCAAGCTAAAGAACATCGTGGGCGTGAAGGAGGCGAGCGGAGATCTCAAGCAGGTCGCACGCGTGATAGAGTTGACGCGCGGGGAAGATTTTGCGGTGATCTCCGGAGACGATGCACTGACTTTCGAGATAATGAAGCTGGGTGGTCAAGGAGTCATCTCCGTGGCTTCAAACATCGTCCCGGACAGGGTGGTCAGGTTGGTTGACTCTTTTCGTTCTGGTGATATTGAGACGGCGAAGAGGATAAACGATGAACTCATGCCACTTTTCAAGGCGCTCTTTCTTGAGACCAATCCAGTACCGGTTAAGACCGCCATGAACTGGATGGGAATGGCTGCCGGGGGCTGCAGGCTGCCCTTGGTTGAGATGGAGCCGGAAAACCAGGAGAAGCTGCGCCGGGTGCTGGAGGCGATGGGGCTGCTGAAATGATCCGGGTGGTTGTTTGCGGGGCAGCCGGGCGCATGGGAAGGCTGATCGTTCGACAGATAGCCGGTCAGAAGGACCTGAAGCTTGCGGCGGCGGTTGATGCTCCCGGTCACCCGATGATTGGCAAAGATGCAGGACTGGTTGCTGGCGTCCAAAAGCTGGGCGTGGCAATAGTTGAGTCGACCAAGCTTAATGAGGTGCTCAAGAAATCAAAGCCGGACGTTCTTGTGGACTTCACCGTTGCCGAAGCCTCGGTGCAAAATGTGAAGGCCGCTTCCCGGGCAGGGGTCTCCGTGGTCGTGGGCACCACGGGTTTCACTGAGCAGCAAAGAAAGGAGCTGGAGAGGGCGATAAAGAGGGGCCAGATCCGGGCCGTGGTTTCCCCCAATTTTTCGGTGGGGGTGAACGTGTTTTTCAAAATTGCGCGGGCGGCTGCCGGAATTCTCGGCAGGGACTACGAACCCAGCATCGTTGAGGTTCATCACATGTATAAAAAGGACGCCCCGAGCGGGACGGCGCTCAAGGTCGCAGAGATAGTGGCGGAGGAACTCGGCTTGAACAAAGAGGAAATAAAGATAAAGTCGATCAGGGAGGGCGAGGTGGTCGGCGATCACACCCTGATGTTTTTGAATCCTTTTGAGGTCCTGGAGATCACTCACCGGGCGAAGAGCCGTGAGGCGTTTGCGGTGGGGGCGGTGAAGGCCATCCGCTATGTCGTCAAGAAGGGGAAACCAGGAATGATAAGTGACATGCAGGATGTGCTGGGGCTAAGGTAGTTTTATTCTTTTCTCGGGGCGGATTTAGAACTGCTCTCTCTGGGGCGTTGTTTTCTCTCCGAGCCGCCGGGGGATGTCTCCTTTTCATTAATATCCTTTGGCATTTTCGCCAGCTCGGAAAAGCTTTTTATCATCAGTGGAGCTGTGGAAAACAGGCGAGACGAAGATGTCGACAAAGGTACTGGTTGATAACCCCATCTGCGGCTTCAAGACGCTGATAACGGTGGTCAAGGAAGGACCGCTGACGAAGGTCAAATTAACCAGCGGCTGCGCCAAGATCAACGATTATGGGAATATTTTGGCGGAGGTCAAGAACGAGGACCTCTACCGAGCGCAGGGGAGCAAAATATTTTTAAAGGCACAGGAGGCCCGCTTGACCCCTACCTGTGTTGTGCCCGTTGCCCTGATGAACGCCTGCTGGATAGAGAATCAACTTATGTCCAAGAACCTAGCTCTCGAGAAAAAGGAGATCAAGATCATCTTTGAGGAATAATTTGCGGCTGAGGCATGAGCTTTAATTTTTGGGCTTTGAATGCTAGTGGGTTTCTCCTTCAGCCGGCTGGGGCCTCTGGTTTTGCCGGTGAAAGGGACAGGGGCGTCCCGATCGGCAGAACCTGCATTTTTCCGGCTTTGGTGGCTGCGGCAGCGGCCCGACCATGTGCCCGTATTTTCGGCGTGGCAAGGGATCACCTGCTCATCTAAGGCAGGCGGTTTATTTATCGTTTAGGTAATCGTTAAAAGGTTTTCTCACATAAATTTTAGCATTGAGTCAACTTGGTGGTGTAGAAATGAAGATCGATGTTGGCATACTGGGCGCGACTGGCGAGGTGGGGCAGAAGTTTGTGGTGAACCTGCAGAATCACCCCTGGTTTAGAATATCTGCCCTGTTTGCCTCCGAGCGATCGGCTGGGAAGAGCTACGCCGAGGCGTTAGGTTACGGGACCGAGGCCTCGAGGTGGTTTGTTAAATCAGTTCCGGAGAAGAAAGTGCTTGACATGACGGTCGCTGAAGTTGGCGAAGCCAGCGGCGATGAGGCCGATCTCTTCTTCTCGGCGCTTCCTTCGGAGACGGCGCGAGACATCGAGGGCAAAATCGCCAAGGAAAAGCCCGTTGTCAGCACGGCTTCAGCTTATCGCTACTTTGACGACAGCTTCACCTACCTACCTGGCGTCAATGAATCACACGCCAAGATAATCGAGATCCAGAGAAAGAACAGGGGTTGGAAGGGTTTCGTTGTCCCGCAACCAAACTGCACCACGATTGGCCTTGCCCTGTCCCTGAAGCCCATCCACGACAGGTTTGGCTTGGAGCGGGTGACGATGGTCTCCATGCAGGCGGTTTCGGGGGCAGGTTATGCCGCGGTCAGCAGCTGGGCGGAGCAGCGCAGGGCTCAGGGCAGCAGCCTACCTGAAGCCCTGGGCTATTTCGTGGCCGGGACCTTTGAGGGCAACGTCATTCCCTACATCAGCGGCGAAGAGGAGAAGGTTAAAAAGGAGACGGTGAAGCTCCTCGGAGATTTTGTGGATGGGAAAATCATTCCGGCCTCCTTCAAGATCGCCTGCAAGTGCAACCGCGTCCCGGTTCTTGACGGCCATACGGAATCGGTCTTCATCGAGACAAAGAGCAAATGCAGCGTTGATGAGTTGAAGGAGGCTTGGAAGCGCTACAGGGGGGAGCCGCAGCGGCTGGCCCTGCCCACGGCGCCGAAGCAGCCCATCGTGGTCACTGAGGCGGTTGACCGACCGCAGCCGAGGTTTGACTGCATGGTCGAGGGCGGGATGGCCGTGGTTATCGGTGGCGTGGCGGCCAATGTTTTCGAGAACGGCTTTCAGTACACTGTTCTGTCGCACAACACCGAGCTTGGGGCGGCGAAGGGCGCGGTGCTCGCCGCCGAGTACCTCTACAGCATCGGAATGATCAAGTGAAAAAAGGGCCCGCCGTCACTGTTGTATTTTCTTGGGCTTGGAGAATTCGTGCAGGACTTTATGCTCACGGTATTTCTGGTAGCCAAATATCCCCAGTACGATGGCCGCGCCAACGAGATAGAGGAGCCAAGGGCTGGGGAGCAGGTACCCGACAGTCCCCAGGGTGAGAGAGGTGAAGATGCTCGAGGCTACCGCGCCCACAGCTATGGAGTAAATTATTGTGCTCTTCTTGATGTTGAGCATGACGGCGGCGAGGGCGGCCCAAGAAACGCCGAAGGTGAAGGTGAAGGCAACCACGCCTAGGCCGAAGCCCTTCTGTCCCACCCGGCGCTCGAACTCCTTGGTATTTTTTTCGATGCTGGACCTTATTTTTTGGGACCGGCTCCAGGCACCCCTAGTGATCCTTTTGACGAGGCGGTTCTCGTATATCAACCGGTAGCGGACGAGTTCCAGGATCGCAAACCACACGGGAACCAAGGCCGCGTGAATGATGCTGATGAGCACGGCTGTTTCCAGAACCGATAGCCCATTGGAAAAGCAGTAGGGGACGGAGCCGAGCGGCCCGAAAATAAAGGTGAGCGCGATTGTCCAGAGAAGGTTTATCAAGCTCTCATCCATTTAATTCAGTTCCCTTGGTGAAGAAGAGATTTTTGGTGCCCGGGTTCTGGGAGTCAGCCGGTTCCACAAAATCAAATTGTTTTGGCTCAGACCAGTACTCCCGCACGCGGAGATGAAAGTCGACGATTGATTCCTACTTCTCTAAACGAACCATCAACCAGCTCAACCTTAACTCAATTCACATCCATCGATTTTTTCCTTTGCGCTCCTCCAATTCTCAAAGCAGATCATGGCTCACGTTATCCCGGCCGGCAAATTGATCTGTCGTCAGAAGGCCGGCGAAAAACTTGTTGAACTCAACCAGTAAAAATGGCTCAAGCTGGTGGCAGCATCAAAGGCGAGATAGCTTTAGAGTTGGTAGCGGGGGGTGGAACTTCAGAAGCCGGTCGGGCCGGCTTCTCTTGAACCACCGACTTCCGGCAACCACGATTTTTCGTGGATGTCTCCGGGTCTCGCAGGAGCGCCAAACTCACGGCTTGACGCCTTATGAGCTTCGCCCGTGGTTTCCCACGACCGGCGGGCACTCCATGCTGCCTTGGGGGCAGAGTCTTCTCCCCTGCTCTACCCCGCTGCAGGTAGTTCACCCGCTACCGTTTATTTCGTCGAGTCTTGTTAGATAAATGGATTGCGGTCGCGACGGGCTTCCTCCCCCTGCCGGTTCCACTGCGGCTTTGGCTGTGGTGGGCAGCAGGATCCGGCGGAGGTAACTGCCGAGGATGGTGCCGAGGCCGGTGATGACGACGAAGATGGTCACGTAGTAGAGGAGGAAGTTGCCCATGAGAAGGTAGAGAAATTGTTCGGCGGACAGGTTGTAGCCGGCAGTGGCGATCATTGCTAGGAGATCTGAGAGTCCGGTATTGTACAGGGTGATGTGCAGGGGGACGAACAAGGCGGCCAAGGTCAGGGTTGCATTGAGGGCACCGGCCCGGAAGAGTGTTGACCACTTGGTTATGTTTTTTATCAGGTATCCGGTCAGGATGCCGCCGAAGAGAGGTGAGGCCACGCCGCCGCCGATGAACTGGGCTGTGATGGCAGAGAAGATGAAGCCGACTGTTACCGGGGTGAGAAAGGTCTTGCGGTCAAGCCTGTGGCTGAAGACGAGGAAGAGGACGGTGAAGAGGGCCACAGCGAAGCCCGCGTAAGCGATCCTGAAGGTCAGTTCGTCCATAAAATAATCTTAAACATCCGGTAGAATAAATGTATAAGTTATAACTCAGTTATTATTCCCTGGTGCTGAAGTGAGGGTTTATCTGGACAACGGCACGACAACTCCTGTGGCCCCGGAGGTTGTGGAGGCCATGCTTCCCTATTTCACCGAGAAGTTTGGCCACCCCGTTTTCCCCTATTCCCTGGGACAGGAGGCAGCGGATGCGGTGGAGAGGGCGCAGGAGATCATCGCCAGGTCGATAAACGCCAGGCCCGAGGAGGTGGTCTTTACCTCGGGGGCGACCCAAGCCAACGACATGGCCATCAGGGGGGTTGCCTATGCCAACCGCAACAGGGGCAGGCACCTCATCACCACCAAGGTGGAAAACCCATCGGTGTTGAGGGTCTGCGAGAGGCTGGAGAAGGAGGGCTTCAGGGTGGACTACCTCCCCGTGGATGCCGAGGGCTTTGTTGACACCGCCGAGCTGGAGAAAAGGCTGAGCGACGAGACGATACTGGTCAGCGTCGCCAACGTTAACGATGAGATCGGGACGATAGAGCCCGTGGAGGAAATCGGCGAGATCCTGCGGGAGCGTCAGCGGAAGATCTATTTTCATGTCAACGCCGCCGCCGGATATGGCCGCGTTGAGGTTGATGTGAAAAAAATCGGGGCCGACTTGGTGAGCCTGAGCGCGCACAAGATTCATGGTCCCAAGGGGGTGGGGGCCCTTTATGTTGCTGAAGGCACACCCATCGAGCCGGTTTACTTTGGCTACATCTCCCTGTTTAACCTGAGGCCGGGAACCGAGAACATACCCGGCATAGTTGGATTTGGCAGGGCGGTTGAGCTGATGATGGAAAATTTTGAGCGTGATGTGGCACACATGACCAGACTGCGGGACAGGCTGATCTCTGGTTTTGAGGAGATCCCCCACACCCTGATCAACGGGCCGCGGGGAAAAAAGCGGAGCCCGGCAAACGTCAGTTGCTCCTTCAAGGGTTTGGAGGGGGAGTCGATGATGCTCCACCTTGATTTAAACGGAATTTCTGTTGCCACAGGTTCGGCCTGCTCCACGACCAAGCTGGAGCCCAGCCACGTCCTCACCGCCATTGGACTCAAGGCGGCTGTTGCCCACGGGACGATAAGGTTCACCCTGAGCCGGTACAACACCGAGGAGGAGATCGACTACACGCTGAGCGTGGTGCCGCGGGTGGTGGAGCAGCTCAGGAGGATAAGCCCGGTGAAGCCGGAGCAGCTCTGAGGGAGGAAAAATGACCGTGGAATACACAGAGAGGGGAATGCTTAAGTACAGCGAGAAGTTGCTCGAGCGCTTCAGAAATCCGAAGCACATCGGGGAAATGGAAAACCCGACGGTGGTGGCGGAGGAGGGGGATCCCCAGTGCGGAGATATGTTCCGGCTTTATTTGAAAATAGAGGATGACCGCATCGTGGACGCGAAGTTCCTTTCCTTTGGTTGCGCGGCCAACATAGCCACCGGGGACATGACGGTCGAGCTGGTCAAGGGGAAGACGGTCGCCGAGGCCGAGAGGCTCCAGATCAAGGAAATAGCCGATGCTCTGGGGGGGTTGCCCCTCATCAAGATGCACTGCGCCGTCCTCTCCTACAAGACCCTGAAGAAGGCCCTTGCTGAGTACCGGAAGTCCAGAGCCGGCAGCGTTTCCCCGCCTCAGGGTTGATGGCGATGAACGCGGAGGGAAAGGTAACGGTTCCAAGGTTCAGGGAGGACTGCCTGCTTTCAAAGGGAATCGATGTAAAGGACCTGGTTGAAGTGAGGAGGGAAGCGGTGCTTTATGTGCAGCCCTGCGCGTCGGAGCGGGGCAAGCTGATGGCCGACATCGAACTCACTGAGAAGGCCGATTTTCCCTTCATCGATCCCGCAACGCTTTGTTCTCTTCTGGAGATTCACCGGCGCCGCTTTGCCGAGGTCAAGTGCAGTGAAAAGCTGGGGGTGGCCAAGCTCAAATGGGGTGGCCGGGAGATCAGCATCTTCAGGAACGGGAAGATGAAGATACAGCAGGCCATCGACCGGGCGGAGATCATGAGGGTGGCCAACTCGGTGTCGCGCCTGATCTGGGGAGCGGCCATCTGTGACGTCTGCGGCCAACCGGTGATTAACTGTGCTTCGGAAAGGTGCGGAAGATGTGCCCTGCCCGAAAGGGTTGCGGTGGATCCCTCTGGAGTTCCCGGCTCTGAGCTGCTCCAGCAGGGATATGCTGCGCTGGCGAATGCTGGTCGATCGCCACCCGCCGAGTCTCGAAGCTGGCTGCAGCGGGCCAAGTTTCTGGCGCTTCACTTTGTCATGGAAACGCCACGAAAGGATGACGCGCTGCTGGGCCTAGTGCTTCTGGGAGAGGCTGAAAGGGCTGAGTCAGGGTTAATGGCCAAGTAGCCCCTCGGCGGTCCTTTTCACTCCAGCCCCCAGCGGTTGGCCATTTTCACTATGATGAAGATCACCAAAGCAACGATGAGGAATGTTACCAGGGCGCCGAAGAAGTGCCCCACCCTGAAGGGACCTATTTCTATGGCTTCCCACATTGTCCCGGGAACCGCAAATTGGATTATCGGCATTATCAGATCGTTCACCAGGGCTTGGACGAGCGCACCCAGATAAAGGCCGATGATGAAAGCCACGGCCATTCCCAGTACCTTGTACTTGGTGATGAAATCCATGAACTCGGCGAGGAAGCCTTTCTTGGGCGGGGACGGCGGGGTCGGTTTCGGCTCTAAGAGCTTTCGAATCTGGCGCAGCTCTTCCAGTATCTCCTCTTCCGTCAACCCGTCACCTCTTCTCACCAAAAGGTTGTTTTTTCCTTTTTTTATAACTTGTTGAAGGGGACGGAGAAAACCCGTTGTTTCATCTTCCCCTCTTTTCCCTGATTGCCTTGAGAACCCTCTCCGGCGTGAAGGGGGATTCGGTGAGCCTGACTCCGATGGCGTTGTAAATGGCGTTGGAGATGGTTGGCAGAACTCCGTCCATAGCTGGTTCGCCGATCGGCTTGGCCCCGAAGGGCCCTGTGGGATCGTAGCTTGGGACAAGAATGGTTTTCAGTTTGGGGATGTCCGGGGCGGAGAAGATCTTGTAGTCCCTGAAGGAGGGGTTCAGCACCCGACCATTTTCGTCAAAGATAAACTCCTCGGTGAGGGCATAGCTGATGCCGTTGATGATTGACCCCTCGACCTGTCCCTCGGCCAGCGTGGGATTGATCGCCGTTCCGCAGTCGACGGCGGTGACGTAGTACAGGACCTTGACCTGTCCCGTTTCCGTGTCGACCTCGACCTCGGCAAACTGGGCCGTGAAGGTCTGCGGGTGCAGGTGGCTGTACTCGGAAGCAGTCGCGGCTATCTGAAATTGGTTCTTGCTGTACATGGCGCGTTTGGCGATCTGGCCAAACTCCAACCTTTTGCCGCTTTTGGTCGAGACCACGCCCTTTTTCTCCAGCCTCAGGTTCTCCGGCGGCTCATTCAGCATCTCCGCGGCCACCTTCAATATTTGTTTCTTGATCTCCTCCGCCGTTTTTATCACCGCCAGTCCGGAGAGATAGGTAGTTCCCGAGGCATAGGCTCCCTTGTCGTAGGGGGTGACGTCGGTGTCAGTGGGATAGACTATCACGTCCTCCAAGGGGATGTCCAGGGCTTCGGCAAAGATCTGGGACAACACGGTATCGCAGCCGCCGCCCACATCGCTGGCGCTTATGAGCAGGTTGAAGGAACCATCCTCATTCATCTTCGCCGTGACCGAGCTGGCGTCCAGCAGGGCGACGGTGCCGCCGTGCACGGTGCAGACCATGCCCACGCCGCGCCTGATCGGGCCATCCGGCTGGTTTCGGTATCGCTCGCGTTTTTCCTTCCAGCCGAAGGCCGCCGCGCCCTGATCGATGCACTCCGGCAGGGCGCAGCTGTCGACCTTCTGTTCAGCACCTTTGCCGATCTCGCTCAGGGCACTGAAGATGGGGGAAGTTTCTCCCACCCTGATGGTGTTTTTCTTCCAGAAATCCACCGGATCCATGCCGATCGCGTGAGCCATCTCATCCATCATGATGCCCATGGCGAAGGTTCCCTGCAGGACGCCGTAGCCCCGGTAGGCCCCGGCGTTGAGGAGGTTGGTGTAGACGGTATCCCCGATGAACTCGATGTTCGG
The DNA here is from genome assembly GCA_001515205.2 of Candidatus Hadarchaeum yellowstonense. Classification (GTDB taxonomy): domain Archaea; phylum Hadarchaeota; class Hadarchaeia; order Hadarchaeales; family Hadarchaeaceae; genus Hadarchaeum; species Hadarchaeum yellowstonense. The sequence continues at coordinate 23,273 of LQMQ01000005.1, read as the reverse complement.
GCATCTGTAGAGGGGCAGGGTCTTGGCGCAGGTGCTGCCTAGGACGGTCATGCAGTGAGGGCCATATGCTCCGGTGTTGCTGATCACGCGCATCTTGATGGCCGAGACAGTTCCGTCCCTCTTGACCCCCGTTTTTACCCTCATTATCATGGGGTGCCGCGTCCTTGAGGAGACGAAGACCTCGGGCCGGGTGAAGACGAGCCTCACCGGTCGCCTCGTTCTCAGGGTGAACATGGCGCAGACATCCTCGACGACGATTTCCTGCTTGGATCCAAAGCCACCACCGATTCTCGGTTTGATCACGCGGACCATTCTCTCCGGCAGCTGCAGGCACTGGGCGATTATCCTGCGCGCATAGTAGGGCACCTGCGTTGAGCAGCGAACGACGATGCGCCCCATCGGGTCCAGATAGCTGATGCAGGAGTGGGGCTCGAGGGCGCAGTGCTGGGCATAATGGTTTTTGATGGTGTGCTCGATCACGATGTCTGCCTCGTTCAATCCCCGGTCGGGGTCCCCTGTCTTGACCTCGATGTGGGCGCAGTGGTTGTGTTTGGGATCGTAGAACAGCGGCAGCACCTGCCGGCAGTCGGGCTCATCGTGAATCACCGGCGCTCCCTCCTCCATCGCCTTTTCCGGGTCAAAAACGGCGGGGAGGACCTCGTAATCGACTTTGATCAGCCGGAGGGCCTTCTCCGCGATTTCCTCCGACTCCGCGGCCACGGCTGCCACCCTGTCACCAACGTAGCGCACCTTGTTGTCAAACATGAACATGTCATAGGGCGATGGCTCTGGCCAGCCCTGACCAGCGCTCGTGTGCGGCACTCTGGGGACATTTTTATAGCAGAGCACGGCGTGGACCCCGGGCAGCGCCTCGGCCTCGCTGGTGTCAATGTCCCTGATGCGGGCGTGGGCGTGGGGGCTCCAGAGAATTCTCGCGTGGAGCATGTCCTCGAACGTTACGTCGTCGGTGAACAACGGCTTGCCTCGGGCCAGAAGCGCCGCGTCCACTTTTTTAACGCTCTTGCCAACAATTTTGAATTCTCTCATACTCTTTCACCTCTCATGCGCTTGGCGGCCAGCTGGATGGCCGCGATGATCTTGACGTATCCGGTGCAGCGGCAGAGGTTTCCCTTTATCGCCTCTTTGATCTCCTCCTCACTGGGGTTCGGGTTTTTGTCCAGCAGCGCCTTCGCCGAAAGGATCATCCCCGGAGTGCAGTAGCCGCACTGGATGGCCCCGGCGTCAATGAATGCCTGCTGAATAGGGTGAAGATGTTCGTCCGTCCCGATGCCCTCAATGGTCGTTATGCTTTTTCCATTGACGGCCACGGCCAGGGTGAGGCAGGACAGGATGGGCCTCCCGTCCAGAAGCACGGTGCAGGCGCCGCACTCGCCGGTGCCGCAACCATATTTGGTTCCCTTCAGGCCTAGCTCCTCCCGGATCACGTTGAGCAGCAGGTCCTTTGGCCTGACGGCGATTCTCTTCTTTCTCCCGTTGATGGTGAATTCAATTTCTTTCATCATCCTCCACCACGCCCCCGGCTTTTTTCAGGGCCTCAAGCAGTGCCCGTTTTACCAGAACCCTGCCCACCTCCGCCTTGTACTCCGGTGAGGCCCGAATTGAGGTGGGGCGGCAGCTGAAACCTGTACAGGCGACTTCAGCGGCCCTTTTGACCAGCTCTTCCTCCATTTTCTTGCCCAGGAGGAGTTTTTCCGCTTCCCTCGATCGGATTAAAGTGGGACCCACGCCACCGCCGATCACGATCCTCGCCTCCCTGCAGGTGTCGTCCTCGTTCAGGGTAATTCTAACGGCAACGTTCACGATGGCCAGATCCTCCGCCGTCCGGGACAGCTTGATGAATGCCGTTCCTGAACGCGCTGGCGGCCTTTCGACGATGATCTCCTTCAACAGCTCGCCGACGCTCAGCTTGGTTTTTTTCACCCCGGCGAAGAAATCCTCCAGCGGCATCGTTCTCTCGCCGTTTGGTCCCACGATCTTTAACGTCGCGTTCAGGGCCACCAGCGCCGGCGGCAGGTCGGCGGAGGGAACCGCGTTGCAGATGTTTCCCCCGATGGTGGCCATGTTCCGGATCTGAACCGTTCCCAGACACTTTACCGCCTTGCTGATGAGGCCGTATCTTTTTTCGATAATCTGGGATTCTTCCAGCTCTCGAAGGGTCGTCGTGGCGCCGATCCTGAGGACATCACCCTCCTCCGCGATATAACTCAGGCCGGTGATTTTCATGAGGCTGATTAGGTACTGGGGATTGATTTTTTCATTCTTCATATCCACCAGCAGGTCGGTGCCGCCGGCGATCAGTTTGGCCTTGTCCCCATATCTGGAGAGCAGGGCCACCGCTTCCGGGATGGTTTCGGGTTCAAAATATTCGAAATCGCACAGCAGGATCCTGTTGTTTGTGCTAAGGATGATCTCCTCCCCCCATCACGACCCCAATCCAAATACTGTCTCCATCCTTTAACGTTTTGTTCAGCGGGGCAAGCCTTTCGTTGACGAAGACCCGGAGATGCTCGATTTCCTCTTCCTTGAATCCCACCTGCAGGAGCATTGCCCTCAGGCTGGTCTCGGGAGAAAGCTCCAACTCAAAAGGGTTTTCCTTTCTCACGGGCCTGAGACCCGGCATGAGTTCGACTTTGACGCGAACGGTCATTTGCACCATCTTTTAGGAGACAATGAAAATTTAACTTTCACGTTTTTATCATTAACTTCAAAATACAAAAGATGATCACCACTGATCGCGCGTTTTCTTTCCCGCGCACGTTCCCGGCTCAGACCTCGGCAAGTTTGCGTATCCTCTTCAGTCGTTTGCTGCGCTCTCCCAGCTTGCCACGGACCCTCAGCAGGGATTGCTTCCTTTTCTCAGCCTTAAGCCTCGCCTTCTTCAGCCTGGCGTGGGTGAGCTTCAGGGCGATTGCCTTTCTCTCCGCTTCCGCCCGGGCCTTGCCGAGTTCGATGGCCTTCGCCCTCAAGAGGGCCTCCTGCTGTCTCCTCGCCTGTTCAAGTTCCTCGAGCCTTCGTTCGTACCTTTTCACGGCGGATCTTGTGTACAGTCCCGCCGCCAGCAGGATCAGCCCCAGGATGAGGCCACCCAGCGCCACACGGTAAGTGGTAATCCAAGGGAAAATCCAGGTTTGGTTCTGCAAATAGCCGAGGTACACCGCTAGGAAGAACAGTGTTCCCAAGAATATCAGAAAAGCGCCGAGTCCGATGAGGGTGCTGCCAGACCGTCCCCCTTCCGCCATGCCCCACCGCTAAAAAATTATTTTTTATTCTATATAGTATCTGCGGTGCCGGCAAAACAGGATTTTCCGCCGCCAATTTTGAAGATAGGCTTAAATGATACAAATTGACAGAAAGGAAACATAAATTAAATATACGAAAAGGGGGAGAAGATAAACTATGAAAGCTGATAGAAGAAGGAAGGTGACTCCTGAAACAGTAAAAAGGATGCGGGAGCTAAGAAGCCAGGGCATGACCTATCAAAATATCGCGAAGAAGCTCAATCTGTCCTATCTCACCGTCTACAAATATCTGAACCCGGAGAAAGAGGTCAAAGGGGAAGTGGAGACCCAAAAGGAAGAGACGTCTCCGGAGAAAAAGCCGGGATTCTGGGCGAGGCTGAAGGCAAAATTGGGGGCCTAGTTGATCATGCTCCTTCTGGTTCCCGCCATCATTTTTTAGAGGCATCTCAACGCGGTGAAGCTTATAACAAGGTTATATAAGTGCTGGGATCAGTGAAATACGGGGTGAGGGGATGAAGCCGCTGTGCGAGATCGTGAGCGGGCAGGTCTTGCCGACGATCAGGGCGATGGTGGTGAAGGATTTGATCAAGCGCTACGAGCTGAGCCAGGTGGAGGTGGCGAAGAAGCTCGGGATCACGCAGCCCGCGGTCAGCCAGTACATAAGCGCGCTCAGGGGAAAGGGTGGGCTGGAAAAAAAGCTGATGAAGGTCGTAGGTAAGGAGATCCGGGACCTCTCCGACGATGTGGCCAGCGGCAGGCTGAGCCAAGCCGAGGTGATTAAGCGCTACTGCGCCATCTGCAGCCTGATGAAGAAAAAGGGGATATTTCGCGTTTTTCAATCGGCGTGAAGGTATTAATCGAGGCATTTTCTTCTGTGGACCCGAAAGTGTTTGGATTCATTGTTACTTGAATTTCAGAATCATTCCAGCATGAGTGCTACAGCCTCTTGAATAGTTGCGACCTCTTGGACCTTAATCCTCCAGCCCATGTTTTCCGCGTACTGGTTCAGGTCGATAACAGTTGGCACAAGCAAGATCCTGGTGAACGGCCCCACCTTTTGAGCGACTTGACTGTAGACGGTGACTTTTGATTGACCCGGGGGCACCAAGAACAGATCCTTGCCGCCAGCCTCTGCCGCCTCAAGCTTGGCAACCAAACCACCGACCTTTCCGATGCTGCCGTCCTCATTTATTTCTCCGGTGATGACAATGTTGTTTTTTACCTGTTTGTTGTCCAAGACGGCAATGGTGAGCACGGTCATTGCTGCTCCAGCGCTCGGGCCTCCGACCAGCTGGATCGGTTCGTTGGAGCTAACGGAAAAGATGATGTCCAATCCTTTGATGCCGACGCCGTCGTCATCAATCGGGAGTTGAAGATATTCGGCGGCCACCTTGACCGCGATCCACTGGGCATACTGGAAATCTGCTTCCACGAGAGGTGCCGTGTTCACATATATCTCACCGCTGCCGGGCCTCACCTCCACGTTCAGGTTCAATAACGCGCCAGTTTCGCTGGAGCTTACCGCCACGATGTCGATGGAGGCACTTTTCGAGTTCTCCAGCGCCATGACGTGTGCCTGAGTTCCTTGGGCTGGCCAGATGTTTGTTATTGCAGAGCCAAATAGAGTTCCAGCTAGGAAGGCTGAGGCTGCCACGAGGACGATGATCCAAGTGGTTTTTCTGTTTTTCCTCATCCAATCACCAGCATTTCGGTGGCTTCAAACTTTCCGGCGGAAGATTTCCTCTTAGAAAACCGGACGTCGCAGGGGGAAGTTTCATCATCTTCTTCACCAGCCCCAGGGCCCCATCGGTGGGCCCGCCGGAATTTTTCGCGAGGGGAAGTTTGCCCATGGACCTAATCTAGGCAGAAGCCCCGGGAGCCACTCCGTCGCCTGCTCCAGAATTCTGCCGGCGCAATCAAGGCGGGCGAAGGCCGCCCTGAGCGTGAAGAGCGCCTTTGTCAAGTTGCCGGCACTGTTTTCAGCGATGGCATCGTCCCTGAGCTGGATCGCCATCTGAAGCTGGCTTTCCGCCATCTCCCTGCCGGGGGTATTCTCCGGCACTTCCTCCAGCTTCTCCTGAACTTCGGCCACTCGAGCATTGAATTTTTCTAGCCACTCTGAGAAGCTCTCGGCCGCGTTTTCAGGGTGCGGCCTTCTGTTGTCAATTGGGGGGCCGAATCCCCCGCCAATGTGAAGGCCCAGGTCAATTCTGGTGTCCGTGAGCAGGTTGTCGATGTCAAAGTATCTGCCCAGTTCACCGGGCAGTTGTCCTCTCAGCTGAGCGATCATCATTCGGAGCTGTTCCATCACCAAGCGCAGCTGGGCCAGAATATTCTCCCGCGACTCGTCGGTTCCATTTTGATATTGCTGCTCCAAGTCCTGCAGGATTCTGATGATATTTTCCAAACCCTCAGGAAATCCCGGGTGATTTTCCACGTATTTTCTGGATCTGATGGTGCACTCCTGGGCAAGCTTTAGCTCCACGAGGCCGATGCCCGGCATTTGGGTTTGCAGCCATTGCACGGCACCAGTTTTGGCCTCAACATCAGCCGGAGCCACCATTTTCACCTTTTCCCTGAATTCTTCCAGAAGGGCGACGTACTCCAGGCCTTTTCCTCGGTTCACCATCTGGGAATATTCCTCCCATCTCCTCTGCATCTGCTCTTCGTCGCTGGCCAGCCTCATTTTCTCCCCCAGCCGCTTCAGACCGTAAAGGGGCGAGTCGGGAGGGGCACCGATGGCGTCGGCAATCAGGGGTGTGGCCATAGCTCCTCCGATTGACGCTGCCATGATTACCAGTACGACCGCCGCTGCCACGCCCGCTTTTCCCATCCTGGACATCTGGTCACCTTTGGTTGTTTCCGAAAGAACTCGGTAAAATAGGTATTTAACAAATCTCCCGAAACGGTTTATTTTGCATTTTGAAAAATTAAAAATCTTCTTTTTAAAGTTTTTAAAGGCTGTCCAACCGTTATTACCGTTCATAATCCTTTTATTTTTCTTTTTTTGCTTAAAACAGCTGTAAAAAATCTCAAATTATTTTTGAAACAGGGATTAACTTTGGTCGGAAAAGTTATTATGCCGGATCTTGGTTCGAAGCATTTATACCTTCCTTAGCGTAGTTCTGACCGATGACCATCAGAGAGGCCTTTGGAATCGTGGCACTGGTGATCGTGCTCCAGCTGTTCATCGGCTTGCTGCTGTACAGCATCCTGCAGCTCTCACCGGTCCTCGACATCTACACGGTGTTGGTGGCTGTTGGCATCATGGCCGGTGTTGCCGGTGGGGTGGCCGCGGCTCTGACCCTTGTTTTTAAAAAATATGCCTCGGAACGGGCAATGCGCGTCGCCCTGATGACTCTCACCGAAGACGAGCGCCGCGTTTTTGAGGCGATCCTGCGGTCCAAAGGCGTGGCCTATCAGGACAAGCTCAGGCGCGAGCTCGACATGTCGAAATCAAAACTGAGCGCTCTGGTGAAAAATCTTGAGAGAAAGCAAGCCATAACCAAGGAGCGCTACTTCAGGACCAATATACTTAAGGTGAACAAGGAGTTTACCGGAAAATAGTTTTGCCCCTTCATCAGCGGCTTTTTTGAGGTTTCAGCGCAGGCGTTTAACCGATGATTTTTATTTCACTGGCGAGGAGGGCCCGCTCCCTCTCGCTGAAGACGGCCAGGTCAACGGGCAACAGGAAAACGGCATCGCTGTCGATGAAATTAAAGCGCTTCTCCTGCAGGAATTTGTACACCATGTCAAATCCAAAACGACTCATCAGGTATTCTATTCCGTCCAGCAGCACAATTGATTCTCGGTTGTTCTTGATGAACTCCGAGATCCTCATGCTGATTTCTTGAAGGTTGTCCGTGGTCTCAAATCCCTTCAGAGGCACGGAGGAAATCAAGATGATGCTTTCTTTGGGGATCCCGGCGTCCATGACCTTTTCCGGTGCCTCCCGGGTGAAGCAAATGCCGGGGACGCCTAGCATCATGAGCTGGGCGGCGATGTTGTAGGCCGCCCGGTGGGAGCGGTGCAGATAGCACTCACCGCGGGAGAGCTCGTTGGTCCTGTAGATGAACTCCAGCTGCTCTCTTTCGAAGTTCTTGCGCGCGATGATCAGCGCCAGGGCGTTGGCAATTGCCTTAAGAAAATCTTCCTCGGTTTCCTCCCGGCGGTGCCCTTCTTTGACGTAAATGTTAAGCACGCCCATGAGCTTGTCGTCCGATAGAATCGGGACGCAGTAATGTCCGTGCGGGGTAATTCCCTCATAGCTGGTCTCGTGATTTTCGTCCACGTGATCGGCGAAGATTATCTTCTTGGTTGCCGCGGCTTTCCCGCAGAGGCATTTGCCGACCGGAACTAGGGCGCAGGTTCTCTGCAGAGGTTCAGGCAGCTTTCTTTGCGCTTTCAGCACCAGGGCATTTTGCTTCTCGTCAAAGAGGAAGATGGCGCCCCGAGATTCAAAGCCGAGCCAGGAGATGGAGAGGACGACATCCAAGGAACGCTTCAATATCTCTTCTAGGGAGTACTTCAGGGGGATGCTCAGCAGGGAGATAATTGCGGTTTGAATGTCGATGCTGCGCTTGAGCTGAGTTTCCATCATCTGGCGCTCGGTAACGTCTTCAATGGCCAGCAGGATCATCGGCTTCCCTTCCGCCGCCGTTCGCATCTGCCGGGCTCTCAGCATCATGATCCTCCTGCCGATGAGGGGGAAGTCATGCACAACCACGTATTCCTGGAAGGAGGCGTTTTTCTCCACCACGTCTTTCAAGAGCCTCCGCAGCTCGGGGATGTCCCACTGCCGGTTGCCCAGCTCGTATAGCGAGCGCTTTTCCGTTTCCTCGGGGCTTACTTTGAAAAGCTCGTAGAAGGCGCGGTTGGCTGAGATCACCCTCATTTCGGCGTCGAGCACCAAGAGGGGCTCATGCACCGTCTCCACAATGGACTCCGCGTAGGCGCGCGCCTGCTGCAGGGCCCGCGTGGCCTCTGCACGTTCGGCGATGTTGCGGGCCACGATCTGGAAACCTTTCAGTTCACCGTTTTCAAAGATTGGAGAGGTCTTCAGCTCGAAGGGGACTATCCTGCCGTCTTTAAGCTTGACTTCGACCACATAGGGGGGCAAGCTTCTGGCGCCTCCCTGCCACATTTTTATCCTGTTTAGAGCGGTCCGGTAAGATTCAGGCGTGAGAATGTCCTTGATGTTCATCTTCTTGACCTCTTCTAGGGTGTACCCCGTTTCCTCCTGAACATTTTTGCTGATGTAGGTGCAGTTCCCCTTCAGGTCTATGCGGAGGAGAATGTCGGCGACGTTTTCAGCGAGGCTTCGATATTCCTCCTCAGATTTTCTGAGTTTCTCCTCGGCCTGTTTCAGCGGGGTGATGTCCTTCCCGACAACGGTGATCGCCCGGACCTCTCCGGTCTTCGGGTCCCTGACCGGGCTGATGGTCCTGAGGAAAAACCTACCCAGCCGCTCATGGTAATGCTCCTGCTGCACGACCCGGCCCGTCTCAAAGACCTCCCTCGCCTTTGCCGCGAACTCCCTAGTTTCCTCGGCGGTGTGAAGTTCCTCAAATTTTCTACCCAAAACTTTCTCCCGGGGCAGGCCGAGCCTCCTCAGCAGCTCCTCGTTGACAGAGAGATATCTCAGCTCCCGGTCGAGCATGTAGATGGAATCGGCGGAGTACTCCACCAGCGAGCGGTACTTCTCCTCGCTCTCCCGCAGCGCCTGCTCCATTTTTTGAGTTCGGTAATATCGGTGACGACGGCGAAGGCGCCCTTGAAATGTCCGTCCGGGTCAAAAATCGGTGCCGCCGAGGTAATGGTATGTATTTTCTGACCGTCCTTCCTGATCCGCACGAGTTCATAGGACCTGTGTTCACCTTTCTTTTCCCTGCTGAAATTTTCTTCAAAAACCTTAACATATTCGCTATCCACAAAATCTATCATCCGGCGCCCGATCAACTCCTCGCGCGAGTAACCCATCATTTTGCAGAACCTTTCGTTCACATAGGTGATGTTGCCCTTCTCATCCAACACGCATAGTCCCTCGTTCATCGTCTCAACAAGCATGCGAAATCTTTCCTCGCTCTCTCGCAACGCCTCTTCCGCTTTTTTGTGCTCTATTTCGGCCATCTCCCGGTCGTAGATATCATCCCTGATCCTTTCGTAAATTCTGCGACTTATCTTTCCCTGAGAGATCGCCATAAAATCATCCGGTGGCACATAGCGATGGTTTTTGCAGACGAGTCCCTTGATGATAATTTTGGGATGCACCAGGATGATGTCGTGTAAAATCTTGGGTTCGAATTTGCTTTCATCGTAGAGGCAGATGGCGGAGGTCTTGCTGCCGGGAAAGAAGCGGTTCAGCCTTGACTCATACTCCACAAGCCTTTCCACACCGGGGCTCTTTCTCAGCGCCCAGCTCATCTGCCCCGAGGCCCTCAACCCCCTGTATCCTTCTCCGAGGGCTCTTTCCTCGTTCTGTTTCAGCAGCTCCACCATTTTTTCGGGATCAAAATAACCTTCCCGGAGATAGGTCTCGTCGCTGCTCAGCAGCTCCAGTTGCTTTGACCGGAGGTAGCCCTCAATTTTGGGTTCATGTGTTTTGAACTCCTGGATGACCTCTTCTCTGGTGTTGTCGTCAAGGATGTAAATGCACTTCTCGTTGTTCCGGAGACCGGCCAAGAAGAAGGGGATGGTGATGGAGTATTCCTCTTTTTTTCCCCGGTAAAAGCAGCACAGGTGCTCTCCCGGAGTTATTAAATCAAAACCACCTCCCGGGAGCCGCGACCCGGCAACTGGTGCACGCTGGGGCTCTTTCCTTGCCCCCTTTCCCCTCGTTCTTCCTTTCCCCGCCACAGACTTACTGCGCCCCGAGAGATTTAATAGTTACCATCCGCCCCGCCTTTTTTGAAAATGATATCACTTTAGATGGCCAACTGCTGGGATTTATCCCCTTGACAGTTGGAACTTCTCAACCCCTTTTTCAACATCCCGTTTTTCATCATGGTACCCTTCCCGCACTACCGATCATCTTTTTTTGGAGTGGGGTGGAAGCCAGTCAGAAGGAAAACGGGGAAACCACCAGCGAGCCGATGTGGCTTGAATTCTCAACTCATTTTTTACGCCGGTGGGGTTCACTTATGCTGGGCCTAATTGGCGCCTTTATCGCCATGATAAGCCACCGTTATTTGGTCTTTCAGGTGTTTGATCTGGCATCGGTCTAATTGCATCGTTGACATTGGATTGTAAAAAAAGACGTGGAGCCGGGGGTCGGATTTGAACCGACGAATAGCGGGTCTGCAGCCCACCGCTTTACCGAGCTTAGCAACCCCGGCACGCAAAATACTATAACGATGTTTATTTAATAAGTTTCTTGATGGCGATGGCGAGGGAAAGAGTGGTCTGCTTGGTCTCCGGCGGCATCGACTCTCCCGTGGCTCTGGCACTGGCCGCCAGGAGATTTGATGTCCTGCCGCTTCACTTCTGCCTTTATCCCTACACCTGCGAGGATTCCTTCCTGGTGGCGATGAGGGTGCTGGAGGACGTCAGGAAAAAAGTTGACTTTGAAAAGGTCATCGTCTATCCTTGGTCCAAAGTCCTGAAAAAGATCATGGGTGGCCAGCAGAGAAGCTACGCCTGCCTGCTGTGCCGGCGCGGCATGTTTCGGGCGGCCGAGCTGGTTTGTCAGCGCGAGGGGGCCTCGGGCATCGTCACCGGAGAGTCGCTGGGGCAGAAGGCCTCTCAGACTCTCACCAACCTCTGGGCCACCACGGCGGGGCTGAAATTCCCGGTGCTGCGACCCCTGCTGGGCATGGACAAGGTTGAGGTCGAGCAGCTGTCGCGCAGGCTGGGGATCTGGCACGAGGTCCACGCCGGCTGCTGTTATGCCACCCCCAGATATCCACGGACCAGGGCCAGCCCCGTCGCGGTTGACTCCCTTCTTAAGAGGCTCAACCTCGAGGAGGCCATCAGGGAACAACTGGACGGCGCGTTGGAGGTGCGGACCTTCAGGGAGGATTTTGAGAGTTATCTGGAAAAACTTGTCTAGCCTGCGGCTTGTTCGCCAGCCACTCAGTCGTTCGTTTCAATAAAACCAGAAATTTTCAAGTTATGCTCGACTGGAGTTCCTGCAAAATCCTGGCGTGGGCCTCGCAGAATTCGCTCTTCTTGGGCCCCAGCTGCGCCGCGATGACCTCCTCCTGCCAGTGGGCGTTGTAAAGGCGGCAATTCCTGTCCTCGCAGAAGGGGTGGCCGGTCAGGTGGTAGAACAGGGCCTGCATGACGTAACCCTTCATCACCTCGGTGAGCCTTCCGTCGTCGTAGTCGATGAAACGGCCGCGGAACCTTTCCTTCAGCTCCTCGTAGGCCCCGGGGACCCCGAGCGCCAGATAGTGCTGCCTCAGCGCGTAGAACTCCTTCGGCTTGGCCGGGGCCTCCACGATTCCGGTCGTCGAGATCAGGCAGGGGAAGCCGTAGAGGCTCACCCGAGCATGGTATCTGGCGTCGGCCTCATCCCAAGTTCCGAAGAGCCGGTTGGTGAAGGCGATGTGGAGATGGCCGTGATTCCGCTCTTCCTCCGGGATCAGCTTCAGGGCCAGCCTCCAGAGGGAAACCCCATCGTAGAAGAGCCCGAGGATCCTCAGCTCCGGGTTCTGGAGCAGCTTCTGCTCCAGGTTGATCTCGGCGGGGAGGGGTTCAGAGTCGGAGTTTTTTCTCATCGGGTCGCGGATTCTGGCTCTGGCCAGCTCTCGCGCCAGTTCCCTGGTGTTCACTCCAGCTCTTTCCGTGAAGAGCGGGCCCCTGATGTCCACCGACAACCGGTTCAACTTCTCAATCAGGTAGCTGGCGATCTCTTCAAGGTCGAGTGTTCGGGAAGACCTGTCTGGATAAAGATGGACTTGGGGTAACAGTTTACCTGATTTCCCGGAGCTTCTCATAGGCGATCTCGGCGGCCCGCTTCCCGCTCAGCAGCATCGCGCCAAAGGTTGGTCCCATCCTCGGTAGCCCGTAGGCGGTCGTGACAGACATCCCGGTGACGATCAGGCCGGGGTAGACCTCGCCCGTGTGCTCGACGACCAGGTCCTCGGAGCGTTCGACCCACATCGCGCCGTAGCCCAGCACTTTGATCAGTCCACGCTTCTCCAGCATCCGCACCACGGCCGCGTCATGGCCGGTGGCGTCGATGACCAGCTTGCTCTCGAGTCCCACGGGATCGACGCAGGTTATCTCCCGGGGCAGTGCCGATACCGGGGTCCAGTTGACGACCACGCCGCCGACACGGCCCTTCTCCTTCAGGATGACATCATCGATCAGCGTCATGTTCAGGATTTTCGCCCCGGCATCACACGCTGCGGCGATCAGCTTTGAACAGGCGTGTGGACCGTCGGCAACGTAGAGCCCCTTTGAAGACTCGCTGTAGGGAACTCCCAGCTCTTCCAGGATTTTGTGCCCCGGCGCGCGCACGGTGATTTTGTTCATCAGATAGCCGCCGATCCAGAAGCCGCCGCCGAGGTAGTTGTTGCGCTCGATCACCAGCGTGGCCACGCCTCGCCTGGCCAGCTCCCGGGCAGCCATGAGCCCACTGGGTCCTCCCCCCACTATGATGACATCGCTCTCCGCGTAGCGGTGGAAGTCCTTCATGAAGCCCTCGACTATGGCCCGGGTGACTTCCTTCTCTCCAGATGGTTCAAAGGTTGGCATTTTCTCCCACCAATTAAAGTAGTTCTTCCCTTAAAGGTTTGCCCCTCCCTCACGGTAGCCGCGCTCGTCGATTTCAACGCTGCTGTAGCCCAGCCCTTTCAGTCCGCGGCGGATCCTTTCCTCCAGCTCCTTGGCGCGGGGCAGCTCTTCCTTCCCCACCTCGACCCTCGCCAGGGTTTCATGATCCCTGACCCGGACCACGCGGAATCCCAGCGAACGGAGGAACCCCTCACCTCGAGCGATGCGTTTCAGCTTCTCGGCGGTGATTTCTTGGCCAAAGGGTATGCGTGAGGCAAGGCAGGGGCTGGCCGGCTTCTCCGCGTTGGGCAGCCCGTAACTCGATGCCAGCCGGCGGACCTCTTCCTTGGTCAGTCCCGCCACCGCGAGGGGGCTGATCACCCGGAACTCCCTGAGAGCGCGCAAGCCCGGCCGGAGGTCAGCGAGGTCGTCCCGGTTGGTGCCGTCAAGGATATTTTTGAACCCGAGCTCGACCCTGATTTTCTCCAGCTTCTCCAGAAGTTCCCTTTTGCAGTGGTAGCAGCGGTCGGGAGGGTTTTTGAGAAAATGGGGGTTGTTCATCTCCTCGGTTTTTACCACCAGGAGCCCGATTCCGATCCTCTCGGCCACCGCTTTTGCTGTCGTCAGCTCCTCGGGGGGATAGGTGGGCGACAGGGCGGTGACGGCCACGGCGCGGCTTCCTAGGACTTCATGTGCGACCGCGCAGACCAGCGAGGAGTCCACCCCGCCGGAAAAGGCCGCAACGGCGCTCTCGCAGCCCGCGATTGTCGCCTTCAACCTTTGCAACTTCCTTTCCAGCCTCATGGGTCCTCACCGCTCCTTTTTACGCAGGGGGTTAAACGGGTTCCGCGACCCTGTAGAAATCTATTTAAATGACTCCTATAACACTGTTATGGGTGACAGCATAAAAAACTACTCCCGGATGGAACTGGGCTCCCCCCAGGAGCTCGTTTTTGGCAGGGCAAAGTATCCCCTGAGTTACGGGCTGGGCCTGGAGATCGGCAACGGCTTTGTGGTCCCAGAGCTGAAGTATTCGCCTCGGCCCGGGAAGGAGCAGAGCTTGAGCTCGCTGAAGAGGGAATACGAAACGATAACGCGGGACATTCTGGAGCGAGCCGTTGACATTGGCCTGCCTGCGGTGCAGCTGGAAACTGAGCATGTGGTTCAGATGACGAGCAACCCGGAATGGGGGGCGGAGATAACCGCGCTGCAGAAGGAGCTGCTGGAAAAATATCATGAGGAATACGGGATCAACTGCGCTCTGAGACAGACCATCGCCGACATTAGAAAGGCTGAGATTGACATGAGGGAAGGAAGGGAGTTCAACGCGGTCCTTGAGTCCTTCGAGAAGTGTGCGAGTTCCGGCGCCGACGTGCTGGCGATAGAGTCGCTGGGCGGGAAAGAGGTTTTCGACCATGCAATAGCTAGGCAGGACATAAGAGGGGTTCTCTTTTCTCTCGGCGTTCTCGCCTGTAGCGACATGGCTTTTCTCTGGAAAAATATCGTTGGAATAGCCAGGAAACATGGCATCGTTCCCGGCGGCGACACCGATTGTGCGCGCTCCAACACTGCCATGTTTCTGGCGGGAGGATATCTGAACAAGGAAATGCCCCACACCATCGCCGCGGTGGTCAGGGCGGCCGGGGCATCCAGATCGCTGGTGGCCTTCGAAGCGGGAGCCACCGGCCCGGACAAGGATTGTGGTTATGAGGGGGTGATCATAAAGGCCATTACCGGAAGGCCAATCTCTCAGGAGGGAAAAAGTTCGGCCTGCGCCCATTCCAGCGTCCTGGGTAATATCGCGGCCGTGGCCTGTGATCTCTGGTCTAATGAGGCAGTTCAATATGGTGACATGTTTGGTGGCAGCACCCCTCAGGTTTTCACCGAGATTCTGGGTTACGATGTCGCCCTGTTCAATGCCGCCCTGGCCACGGGCAACGAGATCAGGCTCAGGGACCTGCTGACCCTCTCAGATAAATACCGTGACCCCCAGGCGCTCATCCTGACCCCGGAAAATGCCTACCGCATCGGCAGGGTGATCGTGGAAAATTCTGGAGATAATTATCTCAGGACGAAGGCGGCAATGATGGAAGCAGCCAGGATAATTGAGGAGGAAAAGGAGAAGCTTCAGCTTTCGGAGCTGGAACTCAGAGCGCTGGACAAAACTATTGCAGCGCTTGAGGGATTTCCGGACGATGGGGACAGATTCACCTCCGAATGCATCGAAATATACGAGGAGCTGGTCCCGTCATTTGATCCGAAAAATTATGGTCTTTGAGGTGATGAAATGGTCATGACACCGAAGAAGAGGGTCATGGCGGCAATTCTAGGCGGAAGGGTTGATAGGGTGCCGGCAACGGCCGTGTGTCAGACGGCCACGCATGACCAGATGGAGGCGGTTGGCGCCCACTGGCCTGAGGCCCACCTGAACGCGGAAAAAATGGCGAAGCTTGCTGGAGCGGCCTACTCCCTTACCGGTCTGGAAACGGCGAGGGTCCCGTTTGACCAAGCCGTTGAGGCTGAGGCTTTGGGCGGAAGGATGGAAATTAAGGGGGAGATACCGGCGATCGTGGAGCACCTGAGGGATTTTTCGGAGCTGAGGATTCCGGAGAATTTCCTGGAGCTCGGCAGGGTGCCCGTGGTGCTGGACGCGGTTGAAAGGCTCTCGGAGGATTTGGGGGAAGAGCTGCCGGTGATGGCTGGCATCATCGGGCCGTTCTCGGTCGCAACTCAGATCTTTGACCCGAGCGACATGTTGAAGTGGACCCTCACTAGGCAGCGGGAGAGTTCGGAAGTGTTATCGGCTCTGGTGGATCCTTTGATCGATTATGCCAACGAGCTGACGCGGAGAGGGGCGGATGTGATCGTCGTCGAGGACATGTTCTCCTCACAGCTTGGAAGCAAGGTCTTCAGAGCCGTGGCCATGGAGCCGCTGAAAAGGCTCGTGGACGGGATAAAAAACGTCGTCGTCATTCACATGTGCGGGAATATAACTAAGATGGTTTCAGACGTGATCGAGGTTGGGGCCGATGGATTGAGCATAGCCAAGGAGACGGATCTCAGCGTCGCTGTTCGCAGCGCTAGGGGAAAAACGGCGGTCATCGGCAACATCGATCCTGTCAGCGACCTCATGTTCAAGGGAGGTTTCGCTGTGGAGGCGGCCGTGAGGGCAGCGATCGAGGGTGGGGTGGATCTGGTTGCTCCCGGTTGTAGCCTAGCGCCGGGCACCTCAATTGAAAATATAAAGCAGCTGGTCAGTCAAACCCAACGCTATGGAAAAAAGGCGGGAGCGGTGGCACCGGTGGCTGTCGATTTCAGGAAGATCTTTGTAAAGTACGGGATGGCGAAAGCCGCCCCCACGGCTTACGAGCGCCTGCTGCCGGACGATCCTGAGCTGGCCGAGATAGCGCGGGCGGTTGTCAGGGGTGACTCCAGCGCTGTGGAGGCGGCGGTGAGCTCAGCTCTAACGAGGCTGGACCCGTTGAAGATAATTGCCGAGGGACTGACCAGCGGGATGAACATCGTCAGCAAGATGTGGGAGGACGGGGTTTACTTCCTCCCCGAGGTTGTGAACGCTGCAGATGCCATGCAGGTGGGAATAGCTCTCTGTGAGAAGAAGATGGGCAGAGCTTCGGTTAAGAAGGGTAGGATCATCACCCATGTGGCGGAGGGAGATATTCACGATATTGGCAAGAACATAGTTTCTGCCTTGTTGCGCGCGAATGGTTACGAGGTTATAGATCTGGGAAGGGATGTTCCGGTTGAAAAGGTAGTCGAGGAGACGAAGAAACATAAGCCCCTCTTGGTCATGGGCACGGCCTTGATGACCACCACCATGACGGCTTTTCCCAGATTGATAGAAAGGCTGAAGCAGGAAGGACTGGAGGTAACGCTCGCCTGCGGCGGAGGAGCGGTCAATCAAGAGTACGTGGAGACCTTCGACCATAGCGTCTTCGGGGACAAGGCCTTGGACGCCGTGAAGATCGCCGAACTGGCGCTGAAGGGGCTTTCCTGGCGCGAGATCAGGGAGAGGATTCACAAATAGGTGCTTTCGGCGGTTCAGTCTGGTCAGAGAATTGATCTCAATTCTTCAACAGGATTCACCTCCCCCCTGTTTCAGTTGCTTTGGGTCAGGGCTCCCATTTTCGCCTGGCACCTGCCCATGACAATCGTCGTTTGCGCGCCCTTTTCAAATACTTGAACTTAATCTCGAAAGCGTTGGTCCTTGGTAACCAGGCGTCCGTGGAGGGGCGACGCTTTGCTGCTGAAGGCGCGTTCTGCGACGGAAAAATTAAGAAGCCGCTCTCTCAGGCACATCCTCACCCAAGGCCAGAAAACAAGGGAAAAATTTATTTACAATTTTTTCAAAAAATCAAAATAATATGAGCGCAGATTGGGAAGCTTCAGAGGCCGGTAGTAGAAAATTCGACGGTGGCATTGGGTGTTCGTTATGGGCATCCATGTTATCGCCGAATTTTTCGGCGTGGAGGCTGGGAGGATCTCCCGCGTGGATACTGTGCAGGAGATCCTGGAGCGCGTGGTGCTAGAGTCAGGTTTACATCCAGTTGATTCTGCTTTTCACCAGTTTGAGCCCCACGGGGTCTCGGGCTTTTTTCTCCTCAGGGAATCACACCTGAGCGTTCACACCTGGCCCGAGCACCGCTATGTTGCCCTCGACATCTTCAGCTGCGGCTCCGAGGAACCCGCCTTTAAGGCCTTGGACCTCCTGATCAAGGGACTGCAGCCGAAGTCGGTGAAAAAGCACGTCATCTGGAGGGGTCCCCTTGAAAAAGATTGAAGAGTATGTGGTGAATGAACTGGCCTCCTCTAAAAAATCCCTCTGGCAGCTCCTAGAGAACAGCCAGTTTCCCTTAAAGGATCTGGTTCAGGCCCTCGGCGAGATGAGAAAAAGGGAAATCATTCGCACGGATGGAACCGGGTTTGTCTTGACGCCGCGGGGGAGGAAGAAAGTCCCCAGGGACTCCTCCCTCTACCGCAGCAGCATCTGTGACCATTGTTGGGGGAAGAGGATTGTCCCCCAGGGAAAGTTTCAGGAGGTGCTGGCGGAGTTTCAAAAGATTGCCCGGGGCAGACCGGCGCCCTCGCTGGAGTTTTTCCAGGGATATATGAGGGAAGAGGACGTTGTTGCCAGGGCGGCGCTGATGCATCGATATGGGGACGTCCTCCGGAGGAAAATAGTGCTGATCGGGGACGACGACCTGTTGAGCGTGGTCCTCTCCCTGACCGGGATGCCTTCCCGCGTCTGCGTCCTCGATGTGGACGAGAGGCTGGGGAACTTCTTAAAAGAGGTGAACCGGGATTATGGGCTCGATATAGAGTTCAGGATATACAATGTGGCCGAGCCCCTGCCGGAGGACCTGATCGGCTCCTTCGACGTCTTCTCCTCAGAACCATTGGAGACCATGAGCGGGCTGAAGGCCTTTGTGGGGAGAGGGGTTGGATGCCTGAGGGACAACGGCTGCGGATATTTTGGTTTAACGGTGCTGGAGGCGTCATACAAAAAGTGGCTTGCGGTGGAAAAGCTGCTCCTCAGAATGAACTGCGTGATAACCGACATCATCAAGGATTTTTCCAGATATCCGATGAACTACGGCACGGTCAACTATGAATCCTTCGCCGCAAATCTTGGATTTCCCGTGGAAAAAAGCTCTGGTGTAAACTGGTACAAGTCAACGCTCTTTAGATTTGAAGCACTGGGCCGACCCAGGGGTGTCTCCTTTGCCCGCAAAAAATTAAAGGTGGCTGCGGTGGATATGGAGGAGGACCTGACGCACCCCTGGGCAAACGCCAAGCCCAAATGAAACCTACCAATTTTTCCTTGCCACTTCGGGAGCAAGCTGGGGCGCGGCCTTTGCCCCACCTCGGAGGCACCAAACCTTGCTTCAAAATGAGCTAAGGACCATTTCCTTCAAGTCGTCCAGGGTGACGGGCTTTCTGCCCCCGTTCATCAACCTCTTGTTTTCAAAGGCTTTCTCCGCGATCATCACCGCCTCGGCCCGGTCCACAAAGTCGGCGAGCCTTTTCACCCCGTGTTTCTCGTAGAGCCTCTCGATGTTTTTCCTGAGGTCGATGCCAAGGATTTTTTCAAGCCTGCTGAGCTTTTCATCCCCCTCGTAAAATTTCAAAAAGGAGGGCAGGAAGAGGGAGTTGGCCAGCCCGTGAGGGATGTCGTGGACGGCGCCCACCACATGGCTCAGGGCGTGAACGAGCAGAGTTTGGGCGTTGGTGATGGCGATTCCTCCCAGAACTGAGCTCAGCATCAGCCGCTTTCTCCCCACGGCCAGATCCGACATTGCCTCCTCGATCCCCTCGAAGAAGAGCCTCACCCCGCTCTCGCAGATGGTGTCGTTGAGCGGGTCACAGGCCTTGGCGAGATAGGCCTCGATGTTGTGGCAGAGAGCGTCTATGGAGGTATAGAGGGTGAGGTCCCGCGGCATCCCTAAGGTGAGCCCTTCGTCGATGATGGCCACCTCAGGGCAGATGTTCTCCGAGACGATCGATTTTTTTGTCTCCTTGAACTTGAGCACGGAGTACTTCGTCACCTCGCTCCCGGTTCCGTGGGTGGTTGGGACCGCGATAATTTTTTTCGCCCTGCGCCTGATTTTTTCGATGCCGACGAAGTTTTCGATCTCCTCATCGTTTTCCATCCGCGCCGCCAGGATCTTGGCCACGTCGATGACGCTGCCTCCTCCAACGGCGAGCACGTAGTCGAACTTGCGGTCAGCTATCTCCTCCCAGTAGCCGCGGACGGACTCCACCGTGGGCTCGGGTGAGATCCTCAGGGCATAGAGATCAAGCCCCGGCAGTTGAGCCGGGTCAAAGCCTCTTCTGCAGCAGAGCAGCCCCTGCCCGGTTAAGCCGAGTTTCCTTATTTCCTCCTTGAAGTCCCCGAAGATGATGTTGGTCTGGAGGCGCATGCCTGGTTCCTCAGGGAAGGTTTTTCTCCGCCGCTTAAATTTTTTCTGCGCCGGTCGTTGGTCTCAAGTAAGTTGCTGTGATCCCCGGGGTGCCGATCCATTCGGGGAGTTCAGCACGTTTTCAGGACAAGTCCAAAACTGGTTTCTTCAGATCATTCCCTTTTCCCGAAGTTCCGCGTTTATCGCCTTTATGAATTCGCCCGCCTTCGCCGGAGCCTTTGTGACCAAGCTCATCGAGACGTAGACCGTGGCGGAGAGGATGATCCCCCATATGGGCGGCCCGTAACCAAGCGGCGAAATCTTGAAGAAGTACAAGAGGCCCGTCGCAATCCCGCCCAAGATCATGCTCCAGCAGGCTCCGGCGGCAGTTCCCCTTTTCCAGACGAAGGCCCCCACGATTGCGGGCAACTGGACGAGCAGACCACCGGATGCCATGACCGAGAGCAGGGTGATCATCTCAATCGGGCGCAGGGCGAAGGCCCACGTGAGCACGCTCATTATGACTATGATCAGGTAGCGCAGTTTGGCCTCAGTTTTCGGGGAAGGCGACGCCACAATGGCGGGGTAGATGTCCCTCTCGACCATTGAACCCAGCGACAGCAGTATCGAGTCCACGGTCGTCACCGCTGCCGATAGGATCCCCAGGGTGATTATCAGGGCGACGAGGGGCGGGGCGAAATTGCTCAAAAGCAGAGGCATCGCCGTGTCCGCTGGGGTCGCATTGGCCACCAGCAACTTGGCCACAAAGCCGAAGAGGACGCATGCCAGGGTGTAGATGAAGCCAAAGATGAAGAAGCCCGAGATCATCCTCTTCATCGAGGCCACAGAGCTGGGCACAAAAAGGCGCTGGGAAACCTGGGGGTTGGTCAAGGCGAAGAAGAACCAGGGGATGGTGAGCTCCAGGAACTTGGGGAAGGTGAAGAAACCAGTTCCGGGCACGGAGAGCAGCTCCGGGTGCAACCCCTCGATGCCGGAGATTAAATTTGACCACCCGCCCAGGAAAATCTGCACCGCGTAAAGCAGGAAGAAGATGGAGGTGGAGAGCATCACTATCCCTTGGATTGAGTCCGTCCAGGCGACCCCCCTGAAGCCGCCCCAGACCGCGCAGAAGGCCATGACGAAGACCATTATCGTCAAGCCCAGCTCGTAGGGGATTGCCCCGCCGGAGAGTGCCGCGAGCAGGTATGCCGAGCCGGTCCCCTGCACTGAGATGTAGGGGATGAGGAAGGTCAGGCAGATCAGGGCGGTGATCACCCCCACTGACCTGCTTTCGTACCGATCGGCAAGCAGCTGGGCCGGCGTCAGGTAGCCCCATTTTCTCCCCGCCGTCCAAAACCTGGGGGCGAACAGGACGAGGAGGAAAAGAGTCCCGATTAAATAGGTTAGCTCGAAGCCCAGCGCCCCAACGCCAAAGGCGTAGGTCATGCCCACCAGGCCCACCATCATGAAGGCGCTGTAGGTAGTTGCGGAGTAGGTCAGGGCGGCCACGAGGCCCGTCACGTTTCTGCCGGCGAGGTAGTACTCCTCGGCTCCTTTGCCGGTGCGCAGGCGGCCGTAGTGGGCAACCGCCATCATCACGAAGAAATAAAGGATCACAGCTGCGAGCAGGAGAAATGGGTCTATCATCGGTCCCCCTCCCACCTGGACACCGCGAGGAAGGCCAGACAGGCGGCGGCAACGGTTAGAAGGGGCCAGAAGAGAAAACTCCCCGAGATCTTTGCCGTTTTACTTAAAATGGTGTAAGGAATGGCGTAGTCGATCAGGATTAAGAACGCGAAGAGGATGAGGAAAAATTTTCGAAAAAGGGCATTTTTTTCTTGGGGCAAAATTACCACCATTTTTCCTTTGCCCGGCGAGGATTATTAAAAGTGGTGGGCCCGGAGGGATTCGAACCCTCGACCTTCCGGTCTCCGCCCGCAGGGCTATCAGCCGAACGCGCTAGCCATGCTGCGCCACGGGCCCCTTGATTTTCGGAGCTTCATTATTTCAGACTGCCGTATAACGGTTGCTGTTTCTGCCGCCCACTGAAACTCGATTTTTCTCATTTATAAGTGACTCGTTCACAAAATTCTGGCGGGAGGCGGACGTTTGGCCGCCATGTCGAACGCCGAAACTACAGGTTCTTAAGCTACAGTGATCAAAGAAAAAAGGGAGGCTGATAGCCTGAGGGATCCGAAGCGGCGTCGGATCTGTTTTTTAGTCGCCCTGGTTTGTTTGACGATTATTCTTGCCTCCCCTGCCTTGGCGTCCGCTGAAAGCCTGCGCCGTCGAGAAATTCAGTGCACAGTTGAGGGAGCCTACAAGTCGGCGATTATTGAAGGAGAGGTGGTCGATATAGACACTGGAGGTCCTGTGGCGGGAGCAGTCGTCAGCGCTGGCATCGACTCAGGGTTGAAATTGATTGAGGCCGTTACGGATGCAAACGGACATTTCCTAATTGGCATTGAGAATACCGGCGACCACGATTATGATATCCAGGTCAGCGCTGTTGGTTATGATCCCGCAAGAGTTACCGGTTCGATAAGATCAGGAGAGCAAAAGCATCTGACGATCAAAGTTAAGTATAATCCCTTTGACCTGCGCCTCTCCGATAGCTATGGAACCTTATCACGAGGTTACACAGCATACAGTTACTCGGGAAGGCGCTCCGTTCCCTTCACCGCTCAGAGAATTGTCCCCGTCTTGGATAGATTGGGAAACCCTGTTTATGACACGGTGGTGGAGAAGGTCCTCGCGGGTTACACTTGGGAGGAACGAGTTACTCTTTATCGGACGGAGTACTACACGATGCCGACGACGATTCTCGTTCCTAGGTACAGGACTGAAACCTATCTCTCGGGATGGAAGATGGTTAAGCTGGGCTGGTTCAGTTTTCCGGTTCCAGTTTTTTCAACAAGAACAGTTTTCGATGGCTACACGACCAGGATCGTGTTACAGACTTTCACGAGGCAGGTTCCATATGAGGATTGGGTGTTGAAGTCCTCACCAACCAAACCAGATTTTCTCATATTGGGATCTTTGCCCAGCGATAGGATAAGAAATGTGAAGGAAGTTTATGATTTCATCATCAAAAAAGTTCCCAGGACGCAGGTTGAAACATACACGGCCTACCGAATATATGATTACGGAGGAGAGTACTACTCCTATCTTCCCTGGAGCAGCATAGGCACGACAGTTATCGTTACTATGAAGAACGGATATTCGGGCGGGGTGTTTTTGTCAGCGGCGTCTGGCGGTGATCTGGAGCTGAGGCTAGGCTCAACGGTTCTGCGCGGTTCTACAACGATGACGACCACTCTGACAATGACACCGAGGCAGGCGGCAACGTACTCCATTGCTGTAAAAGCTTTTGATTCTC
>LQMQ01000004.1 GCA_001515205.2 Candidatus Hadarchaeum yellowstonense | reverse complement strand
CGTTGGAGTTAAAAGGACAATAAGAAGCATTTTAAATATTCTTGGCTATGTGAAATAAGGCGGTACAGTTGAAGCTGACGATCAGAAAAATAGTTGCCCGAAAAATACTGGACAGCCGGGGCAGGCCCACGATAGAAGTAGATGTTCATGTCGATGATGGGAAAAATACGGCTTTCGGCAGGGCGGCAGCCCCCAGTGGAGCCAGCAAGGGAAAACTGGAGGTCGTTGACTTTCCTCGGGGAGGGGTGGATGAAGCGGTGGAAAAGGCGAAACGGATTGCCCCGAAGCTGGCCGGGATTGATGCCTTTGACCAGAGGCAGGTTGATGAGGCCCTTCGGGAGATAGATGGGACCCCGAATCTGTCAGAGCTGGGGGGAAACACCACTGTGGCCATTTCAATGGCGGTGGCTAAGGCGGCCGCGTCCATCAAAAAAGTGCCTCTTTTCCGGTATCTCGGCGGGGATGAGGTCTGCGAGCTGCCCTTCCCGCTGGGGAATGTCATCGGCGGCGGCAAGCACGCCGGAGGATACGCACCCGATTTTCAGGAATATCTGGTGGTGGCGGTTGGTGCCAGGAGGTTCTCGGAAGCCTCCTTCACCAATGCCTTGGTTCACAAAAAGGTGGGTGAGATGTTCAGTGAGGCGAATAGTTCCTTCACGCGGGGGAAGAGTGACGAGGGGGCGTGGTCGCCGAACATTTGCAATGAGGGGGCCCTCGAATTTCTCGCCAGAGCCTGTGAAGCGATTAGCGATGAGGTGGGCTTTGCGGTGAGGCCGGCTCTTGACGTGGCCGCAAGCAGTTTCTACGACAGCGAAAGTGGGGTGTATAACTACAGGCGAGAGGCGGTAACGCGAGACCGGGGAGAACATCTGGACTTCATTTTGGAGCTGATTGAAAAGTTTAAACTCTTTTTTGTCGAGGACCCACTTCACGAAGAGGACTTCGAGGGTTTTGCGGAGCTGACAAAAAAAGTGGGAAATAAGTGCCTGATCTGCGGTGATGATATTTTTGTCACCAATGTGAAACGGATCGAGACCGGGATCAGGCTAAAGGCCGGAAATGCCATCATTATCAAACCCAACCAGATAGGCACTCTGACCGATGCCTTTAAAGCCCTGGAGCTGGCAAAGAGGAACAATTACCTTCCGGTCATCTCCCACCGATCCGGGGAGACCACCGATGAGACGATCGCCCACCTCGCCGTGGCCTGGCGCTGCCCGATGATCAAGACGGGGGTTGTTGGTGGCGAGAGAATCGCTAAGCTTAATGAACTGATCCGTATAGAGGAAGAATTGGGAGATAGAGCCAGGATGAGTGGATTGAGATGAACGAGGCGGAATTTGGCGAGGGAGCGGCAGGTCTGATAGAGTTTGACAAATACCTGTCGAGCGGCGTCCACATCGGCACTAGGCAGAAGACCGGGGCCATGGCGCCTTTCATCTTCCGAGCCAGGCCCGATGGTTTGTATGTGCTGGACATCCGAAAGACTGATGAACGCATAGCGGTTGCCGGAAAGTTCCTAGCCCGATTCAGCAAATCCAAAATCGTCGTGGCGGCCGCAAGACAGTACGGGCAGAGGCCGGCGCAGAAGTTCTGCGAGGTAACCGGTGCTGTGCCGATGATTGGCAGATTCATTCCCGGGACTTTCACAAACACCCATTACAGTGGATACATGGAGCCCGATGTTCTCGTTATCGCGGATCCTATAGCTGACGAGCAGCCCCTGCGGGAAGCTGCTCAGGTGGGTATTCCTGTGGTGGGGCTTTGTGACACAGATAATGAAACCGCAGATATCGATCTGGTGATCCCCACCAACAACAAGGGACGCAAGGCACTGGCTTTAGTTTTCTGGCTTCTCGCTAGGCAGGTTCTTCGGGAAAGGGGTGAACTGTTACCAGACCAGCCGTTCGGAGTCCAGGTTGAGGAGTTCGAAACAAAGGCTGGCGGTGAATAGTTGAGATCTCCGGTCGTCGCAGGCCAGTTTTATGCCGGCTCTCGGGCGGAACTGCTGAGGCAGATAGAGGAGTGTTATTTGAGCGAGCATGGCCCTGGTAAATTGCCGACGGTCAAAAGGGGCCCGAGGAGGTTGGTTGGCCTGGTATCCCCCCACGCAGGCTACATGTATTCCGGTCCCGTTGCGGCCCATGGCTTTGCCAGGATTGCTGAGGATGGGATTCCCCGGTCCGTTGTCATCTTGGGCCCAAACCATACCGGAGCGGGATCGGGGGTTGCGATAATGACCTCGGGAAAATGGAAGACACCACTTGGGGAGATTGAAATCGACCGGGAATTGGGCGAGGGAATCAGGCTTGCCTCAGAAATTATAGACGTCGATCATCTGGCCCATGCCTACGAGCACTCGATTGAGGTGCAGCTACCCTTCCTGCAGCACATTTTTGGCAATGCCTTCAAAATGGTCCCGATCTGCATGATGCTGCAGGACGAGCAGACGAGCTTGGAGGTCGGTGACGCGATTGCGGAGGCGGCCGTGGGAAAAGATGTCCTCATCCTGGCGTCGACTGATTTTACCCACTATGAGCCGCAGAGGTCAGCGGTGGAGAAGGACAAAAAGGTGATCGAAAAAATAATAAAGATGGATCCGAGCGGCGTGGTGCGGATAGTGGATGAAGAAGGAATTACCATGTGTGGTTACGGACCGGTTGCGGCAATGCTGCAGGCTGCGAAAAAGCTCGGGGCGAAAAAGGCGGAGCTGCTCAAATATGCCACGAGCGGCGACACGGCCGGACCTATGGCGCAGGTAGTGGGCTACGCCTCAATTGCGGTGTCAAAGTGATTTAATGAAGCCGTTGATCGTGAAGCTGGGAGGAAGCGTGATCACTGACAAGGGAAAACCTTTCACCGTCAGGCGTGGGGTTATCAAAAGGCTGGCGCGGGAGTTGAAGGGAATTAAATCACCGCTCATCATCGTGCACGGCGGCGGCTCCTTTGGGCACCCCCTGGCGTCGAGATATAAGATAACCGGCGGTTACCGCGAAAAGACCCAGCTGATTGGCGTTTCTCTCACTCACCGAGCTATGGAAAAGTTGAACTCATATCTGGTTGAGGCTTTACAGGGGGAGGGCATCCCCGCCATGGCGGTCCAGCCTTCGGCCTGCTTGATCGCCAGCGATGGCAGAATCGAATCGATGCAGCTCGAACCGGTGAGAAAAATGCTGGCACTGGGGCTCGTCCCCGTTCTTTATGGTGATGTTGTTTTTGACGCGAAGAAAGGCGTGAGCATCATCTCCGGGGATCAGCTGGTTTCTTACCTGGCGAGAAAATTGAGTGTTTCCCGGGTGGTCTTCGGCGTCGATGTCGATGGGGTCTATACCGCCTGCCCCAAAAAAGATAATCGGGCGGAGCTGTTGCGGGTGATAACTCCGGCAGATGTGGATCTGGTGTCCTCGCTGGAAAAGGGTGATCAGGGAGATGTGACCGGCGGCATGCGGGCCAAGGTGCTGGAGCTGCTGGAGCTGGCGAGGTTGGGCATAGAGGCGGAAATAGTAAATGCAGCCAAGCCGAATGTTCTTCGAGAAGCCCTACAGGGTAAAAGCGGCTTGGGCACCGTGATAACAGGAGGGAAATAGAATGGTGGATAAAACCAGCGGCCGAAAGGATGACCACATCAAAATATGCCTCAGGGAGGATGTCGAGGGAATTTTCAAGGATACCGGATTCTGCGATATAGAGTTCGTGCATAGGGCCCTGCCGGAAATAGATTTTAATGAGGTGGACCTGAGGACAACTTTTTTGGGCTTCAAGCTCAGCGCCCCCATCATGATAGCACCCATGACCGGGGGCAGTGCCTTGGGGAAGAAGTTCAATCAAATCCTCGCCTCTGCTGCCCAGGAGCTGGGCCTGGGGTTCGGGGTTGGCAGCCAGAGAGCGGCAATTGAAAATCCAAGCTTGGCGGACACCTTCAAGGTGAGGTCGGTGGCACCCGATGTCTTTCTCGTGGGGAATCTGGGGATGGCGCAGCTGGTGCAGGGCTTTGGTCTCGTTGAAGCACGACGGGCGGTTGAGATGATCGATGCCGATGCACTTTCCATTCATATGAATCCCTTGCAGGAGCTGGTGCAGCCGGAGGGAGAACCGAGATATCGCGGGGCCCTGAAGAAGTTTGCCAAGATCTGTGAGGGTCTGGATGTCCCAGTTATCGCCAAGGAGACCGGATGTGGGGTGAGTGCCGAGGTGGCAAAGGAGCTGGCCGAAGCCGGAGCTTCGGCGATCGACGTCAGCGGTGCGGGCGGCACCTCTTGGGCGGGTGTTGAGGCACTGAGGACGGATGGGGGGTCAACCGTCGGGGGGATCTTTTGGGATTGGGGCATACCCACCGCAGTTACCACAGCCGAAGTTTCCCTCTCGGTTAAAGTACCGGTGATCTCCAGCGGGGGCATACGATCGGGGCTGGATGCGGCCAAGGCCCTGGCCTTAGGCGCTGATCTTGTGGGCATCGCTTTGCCGGCCCTCCGGGCGGCTCAGAGGGGAAAAGCTGCGGTTGTGGAATTCCTCAATGACTTTATGATGGAGCTCAAGGCAGCGATGTTTTTGACCGGCTGCCGGAGGATATCCGATCTGCGGCAGGCCAGTTTCATCATCACGGGAAGGACGCGCGATTGGCTTCTGGCCCGCGGCTTCACCTGGGATAAAGCGGGGAGGTTGCGGAGAGTTTGACCGTTGAAATAATTCCCATCGGCGGCTTAGGCGAAGTTGGCAAAAACATGACTGCCCTAGGCTTTGATGGGGATTACATCATCGTTGACATGGGAATAAGGCTCGACAGCATCATGGCCTTTGAGGATGCGGAAATAGGGAGGATGAGCCGTGAGGAACTCATCAACATCAACGGCATCCCGGATGACAACATCCTTCACGGGAGAAGGGTAAGGGCGATCGTGCTCACCCACGGGCATCTCGACCACATAGGCGCCGTGGGCAAGCTGGCTTATGCTTACAATGCACCCATCTATGGCACTCCCTTCACAATCGAGTTGACCAAAAGGCTGCTGCGCGAGGAGAGCGGCCCCAGGATAAAAAATGAGCTCATCACGGTTAATCCCGGGGACTCGATAAGAACTCACGGGATTGATATTGAGTTCATCAACGCTACCCACAGCATCCTCCACACGGTTTTTGTTCTGGTGAAGAAGGAAGACGATTCAGTATTGTTTGCCAGCGACTTCAAGCTGGATGAACAACCGTTGCTCGGCGAGAGGACCGATCGAGCCAGGTTGAAACGTTTGGCGAGCGATGGGCTCCTGGCGGCTCTGGTTGGTGCTGTTAGGCTGGATGAGCCAGGGCCGACGAAGTCTGAGGCCCACGCCCGGCAGATGCTGAAGGAGGTCATGGGTGAGGCCTGCTCCAATAATGGGCTCGTCATCGTGACAACTTTTTCCTCACACATCGTCAGGCTGAAATCCATTGTTGACCTTGCCTTTGAAATCGGCCGCACGCCCGTCCTGGTCGGTCGCTCGCTGCGGAACTACTGCACGGCGGCGATGGACCTGGGGCTGGTGGACTTTCCTCCTGAGTTGAGCATTCACGGTCGCCCCAACGCAGTGCACAACTTACTGAGGGAGATAAACAAATCACGCAGTGATTATGTGCTGGTCTGCACGGGGCATCAGGGAGAACCGACCTCGGTTTTGTCGAAGATTGCCAACGGCCAGCTGCCCCTGGACATCTGTGATGGCGATGAGGTCATTTTTTCTGCCAGCGTCATACCAAACCCGATAAACGAATCCAACCGGGAGCTGCTTGAGACAAAGCTGATGGCCAAGGGAGCCCACATCTATCGGGGAGTCCACGTCTCTGGTCACGCAGGCAGGGCGGACACCGCCGAGTTTCTGGAGCTCGTGAAACCCGATAACCTGATCCCCTGCCACAGCACCTTTGACAAACTTCGCTTGATGGTCGAGCTTGGCCGGGAACTGGGATATGAAGATGACAGATTGCATCAGCTCCGGAATGGCACCTCCTTAGTTCTTGGTGATTGAGATGGATGTGTTGAAGTACCTTGAAGAATGTGCTGCCCTGGTTGAACCCGAGATTGATCGCTGGGTCCCAAGGGAAATTCAGCCCGAGGTATTGGCGAAGGCGATGCGGCATTTGATCGAAGCCGGTGGTAAAAGATTGCGTCCCTGTTTGGCCCTGACAGCCTGCGAAGCTGTCGGTGGCAAAAAGGAGGACGCCATCGAGACGGCCGCCGCCTTGGAGATGTTTCACAACTTCACCCTGATTCACGATGACATCATGGATCACGATGAATTTCGGAGAAACGTGAAGACCGTGCACGTCATCTGGGGTGAGCCGATAGCGATAATCGCCGGCGATGCCCTGTTTGCGAAGGTCTTTGAAGCGGCGGCGGCTAATGCCAGCCGGCTTAAACTTAACCTGGAGAGAACTTTGGAGCTTTTCAACACCCTGAGCAAGGCAAGCTTTGAGCTGTGTCAGGGTCAGGCGCTTGACATGCTTTTTGAAAGCCGTGATGATGTCACGGAAGAGGAATATATGCGGATGATCAGCGGCAAGACAGGTGCCCTTACGGAAGCTGCCGCCAAGGCCGGTGCCCTGCTGGGAAATGCCGATGGGAAAAAGCTTCAGGCGCTTGCCAGTTATGGCAGGTTGATTGGTGTAGCTTTCCAGATGCAGGATGATGTCCTGGGAGTTTGGGGTAAACAGGAGAAGTTCGGGAAGCCGATAGGAAGTGACATCAGGGAGGGAAAAAGGACATTGATAATCGTGAGGGCACTGACCACCGCTTCCGATGAGGACAGAGGGGTTCTGCTGAAGGCGTTTGGAAAGAGTCACGCGACCAATGAGGAAATCCGTGAAGCGATAGGAGTTCTGAAGAGGATTGGCGCCATTGATTATGTCGCGGAGAGGGCCCGTAAATTGGTTGCCGAGGCAAAACGGAAACTGGAAGTTTTGCCCGACTCAAGGGCCAAGGAGGCGCTGCTTGGAATCGCCGATTTTGTTGTTGAGCGGGAGTTCTGATGGGTTGGATCTCAATAGCCAGTTGGGTGGCCGGAGGGGAGATCTGTGGAGGATGTTAAACGGGCGGCCCTGAGGTGGGCGCTCTTCAACGCGCTCGAGCACGGGGGGAAGGCCAGCTCCAAGGCAGTGCTGGGTAAAATACTTGCCGAGCTGCCCGGCTGGAAATCGAGGATTGCAGAGCTGTCTCTAGTTGTGGATCAAATAGTTGAACAGGTCAACAGGATGAGCCCAGAAGAACAGCAATTTCAGATAAGGAAAGTGGGGCTGCCTGAGAAAAGGGTTGAAGAGAGGCGGGGTTTGCCCGAGCTTCCCGAGGTGGATAAATACTCCACCGTTGTTACTAGGTTTGCCCCCAACCCCAACGGCCCCCTGCACATAGGGCACATCCGGGCAGCGCTTCTTAGCCATGAATATGCCCGCCGCTACCGGGGCAGGTTTATCCTGAGATTTGAGGACACCAACCCTGAGAATGCAATGCTGGAGATGTATGAGTTCATAAAGCGTGATCTGAGGTGGCTTGGTCTCAGCTGGGATGAGGAGTACTATCAGTCCGACCGTGTC
>LQMQ01000003.1 GCA_001515205.2 Candidatus Hadarchaeum yellowstonense | reverse complement strand
TGTCAAGAACATGATCACCGGGGCAAGCCAGGCGGACGCGGCGGTGCTGGTCGTGGCCGCCGATGACGGGATCATGCCACAGACCAGAGAGCACGCGGCGCTGGCCTTCACGCTCGGCGTCGGTCAGCTTGTGGTGGTTATAAACAAAATGGACTTGGTGAACTATAAAGAAGAGGTTTACAACAAGCTCAAGGCTGAGATAATTGACCTGCTCAAAGCTGTTGGCTACAAGAACCCAGAGAAGTTCGTTTTTGTCCCGACTGCGTCTTTCCACGGGGAAAATGTGGTTCACCGCAGCGACAAGATGAAGTGGTACACTGGCCCAACCTTTTATGAGGCTCTCGACACCTTCGTGGTCCCCCCCAAGCCGATTGAAAAACCGCTCCGGGTTCCAGTGCAGGATGTTTATTCGATCACCGGCGTGGGCACAGTTCCTGTGGGCAGGGTTGAAACCGGAGTGATGAAAGTTGGTGATTCTATAATTTTTGAGCCCGCGGGAGTGACCGGCGAAGTAAAGTCAATCGAGATGCACCACGAGCCAATTCAACAGGCGGAGCCAGGGGACAACATAGGTTTCAATGTTCGCGGCGTTGAGAAGACGGCGATTAAGCGCGGAGACGTGGCGGGACACACCAAGGCACCGCCAACAGTCGTTAAGGAGTTCACGGCGAGGATTGCGGTACTGCAGCACCCCACGGCGATTGCTGCTGGTTACACCCCGGTCTTTCACGCCCACACGGCCCAGGTTGCTTGCACCATCACGGAGATAACTCAGAAAATTGATCCTAAGACAGGAGCAGTGGTTCAGGAGAATCCGGAGTTCATCAAGAAGGGAGACATGGCCACGATAAAGGTGGTGCCAACTAAGCCGATGGTGCTAGAGAAGGCTTCAGAGATACCACAGCTCAGCCGGTTTGCCATCCGGGACATGGGCATGACAATAGCGGCGGGCGTGTGTATTGACCTAGTGAAGGCCAAGTAAACCAAATCTTTTATAGGCTTTAGCGCCTTTTAGGGTAAAGGGGTTAGTTTGCAGAAGGCACGCATAAGGCTGGCCAGCGTGGATCCCAAAAAGCTGGAGGAAGTGTGCAAGCAGATAGTGGGCATTGCGGAGAGGGTAGGCGTCAAGATCTCCGGGCCGATCCCGTTACCGACCCGCAGAATAGTGATCCCTACCAAAAAGGCCCCAGATGGCGAAGGAACCATCACTTGGGACAGGTGGGAGCTCAGGATCCACAAGCGCTTGATTGACATGCAGGCAGATGAGCGTGCCCTGCGACAGATCATGAGAGTACAGGTGCCAGAGGAAGTTTCTATAGCTATTGAGCTGAAGACCTGAGCCGGCCGAAGACGAAATCATTTGACTATTTCAGCAAAAATCTCCGCGGGTTCTGGAGTCTTCAGGCCCAACTTTCTGAAATAGCGGACCAAATTTTGAATGTCTCGCATCAGCAACTGTTCAGCCATCTGATTTTTGATGTC
Source organism: Candidatus Hadarchaeum yellowstonense (assembly GCA_001515205.2). Taxonomy (GTDB): domain Archaea; phylum Hadarchaeota; class Hadarchaeia; order Hadarchaeales; family Hadarchaeaceae; genus Hadarchaeum; species Hadarchaeum yellowstonense. The sequence continues at coordinate 29,444 of LQMQ01000003.1, read as the reverse complement.
AGTGCCCATGGAAAAATCTATCAGAACTGGATCTGGAGTTAACATGACGTTGTATTCGCTGAGATCGGAGTGAACGAGACCCGCGTCCCGATAAAGTTTCTCCACGGCCTCGATTAAAGCATCAAAAGTTTTTTTAGGGTCCTCTGGTTTTACATCCTTCATCAGTGGGTATGGTACCCCACCCTCACCGATGAATTCCATTGCCAGCACATTTTTTTCATGATCGATTGGCCGGGGCACGGGAACTCCGGCCTCGTAGGCCTGCTGTAGGTTTTTGAACTCCCGGGAGGTCCAGGTGTAGACCACCCCGCGTCGGTCTTCGGGAACGCGCTTGAACCTAGTATCTCCCACCAGATAGTGGCGCATGTTTTTGAAGTCAGAGGTCGCGATGCGGTAAATCTTGGCGGCCACATAATTTCCGTTTTTGTCCAGAGCACAGTAGATGTTGGCCTCCTTTCCAGCGGAGATAATTCCATAAAAGACGTCGAAGACGCCGCGGTTGATGAGGCGATAAATGGTGAGCAGGGTTGAAGTGTCAAACACCCGCGCCATGATCTTGTATATTTCTGAATCCTTTTCTAGGCGCTCAACTTTTCTTCGATCCAACTTCTTCAGAATGGAGTCAAGATCCTCTTCCAAATTATCGACCTATTCCCACAGGCCTTTTCTTCTCAAAGCATCGAGCTGTGCCGCGGTGTACCGGTGGATTATATCCCCTTTCTCCTTGCTCTGAACGGCCCACGGGCGAACGATCACGACATCACCTTCACGGACCCAAAGCCGTTTGCGAATTCTTCCGGGAATCCTACAGTTTCTGGTGAAACCATCCCTGCAGCGCACCCGGAGGCGGTCGAACCCGTACATCTGTTCCACCACCCCGAGGACCTCACCAGGACGCGGAACCCTGATGCGCTCGAGTTCTTCATTGTTTGTTTGCGTTGGCATATTTTCCCCTCAGTTGTCTATCCCATAATAAACGGTTCACCCCATTAAGCATCGCTTGGACGCTTGCCATGATGATGTCTCCACTTGTGCCCCTTGCGGTGACCATCCTTTTTCCATCAGTGAGTTTTACCACTACGCTGACCATGGCGTCGGTGCCGCCGGAGATGGCGTCCACGTGGTACTCCTCCAGCCTGATGTTGGCTGTTCCCTCAATCACCTTGCTTATGGCGTTCATGGCAGCATCCACCGGGCCGATTCCGACCCCTGACTCAGTGAACTCCTTATCGCCGAACTTTATCTTCACGGACGATGTCGGTGTGACGCGGTTCCCGCTCACCACGGTAAGTTCCTCAAGCTTGACTGTCTCCTTAAATTCCCTACCCATGACAGCGTCCACGATGGCACGGAGTTCGGTGTCCGTGACCATTTTACCGCGGTCACCCAGCTGTTTTACTTGGTTGAATATCTCCTCCACCTGTTTTTTCGTTGGTTTTAGGCCCATTTTCTTGAGTTCACTTTCAATCGCGTGAGTCCCTGTCAATTTTCCAAAGACAAGCCTGCGGTGTTGGCCCACCAGCTCAGGTGGTATCGGCTCATACGTGGATGGTTCGACAAGTACACCGTGAGTATGAATGCCTGCTCCGTGGGCGAAGGCATTCTCGCCGACGATGGGCTTCGTCGGGGGGACCGGCATCCCGGTTATTTTTTCAACCAAGTTTGAGACGCTGTAGAGCTGTTTCAGTTTGATGCCGGTGGAGATGTCATAAAAGTGTGAAAGAGCGAGAACCACCTCCTCCAGTGCAGCGTTTCCTCCCCGCTCACCCAGTCCGTTAACGGTCACGTGAATTTCACTCGCGCCGCCCAAGACTGCGGCCACAGTGTTTGCCGTAGCCATACCGAAGTCATTGTGGCAATGGGCGGAGACAGGGACCCTCAGTTTTTTGCTCAGGGTTGAAAAAAGTTCTCGTGATTTTTCGTAGGTTAAGACACCAACGGTGTCGCAAGCGCAAACTCTCTGCACGCCCACCTCCTCCGCCGCAGAAAGGATGTCCAGTAAAAACGATGTTTCCGTCCGACTGGCATCCTCCGCGGAGAATTCAACGATTAAGCCGTGATCCAGCGCGTACTGGGCCGCCCTTAGGGACATTTCCTTGACCTCTTTTTTCGTCTTTTTTAACTTGTATTTCAAGTGAATATCTGAAGTTGGGACCACCATGTGGATGCTGTCGACATCGCAGGAGAGTGCCGCGTCGATATCCTCCTTTGCCGCTCTGGCAAAGCTGCAAATCTCTGCGTGGAGCCCGGCATCGGAAATCAGCTTTAACGCTTTTCTTTCCCCCTGTGAAGATATCGCCGACCCGGCCTCGATGATGTCCACCCCGAGGTCGTCGAGAGCCTTGGCAATTTCCAATTTTTGTTCTGGTGTCAGGGCTACACCCGGCGTTTGCTCGCCGTCCCTTAACGTGGTGTCTAGCACTTTTATCCTGCGCTTTGCCATGGGACAAACCCCTTTTCTATATGGTGAACATTATATTAATGACTACAGTAATTGATAGGTGGTTCAGATGCAGGAAAATATTTTTGTAAGCGATTATGCGCGGCTGGTCAGCCAAGAACTCAAATTACCCAAAAGAGTCAGAATTTTTGATACTACCTTAAGAGACGGGGATCAGACACCAGGTGTTTCCTTTACCCCAGAACAGAAGTTGCTTGTGGCTCGGCAGCTGGACAGGCTTGGCGTGGACGTGATTGAAGCCGGTACACCTGTTTCCTCAGAAGGTGAGCGCAGGGCTGTTTCATTGATTGCTAAGGCGGGTTTGAAGGCCGAAATATGTGCGTTGGCGAGGCCGATTAAGGAGGACGTTGACACCGCGATTGCCTGCGGGATTGATTGCGCGCACATCTTTATCAGCACATCCGATCTTCACCTCAAACACGTGTTAAAGATGTCGCGCGAGCAGGTGTTAAAACAAGCCGTGAAGTTTGTGGAGTATGCCAAGGATCAGGGAGTTAAGGTTGAGTTCTCGGCGATGGATGCGACGAGGACGGAGTTGAATTATCTGATTGAGGTCTACAAGGCCGTTGTAGACGCCGGGGCGGACCGCATCAATGTTCCAGACACCATCGGCGCGATAACACCCCGCGGAATGTACTACCTTATTTCACAGCTCAAGCCACACATAAAGGTGCCCATCAGCGTGCACTGCCATGACGACCTTGGGCTGGCGGTTGCCAACTCTCTTGCCGCTGTGGAAGCCGGAGCCGAACAGGTTCAGGTGGCGGTGAATGGCTTGGGTGAGCGAGCGGGCAACGCTTCACTGGAAGAGGTGGTCATGGCGCTCAAAACACTCTACGGCATAAAACTGCGCATCAAGACAAGGCTGTTGACCGAAACATCAGACTTGGTTGAGCGTTTGACTGGCATGGCAGTGCCGCCGAACAAGGCGATAGTTGGTGATAATGCTTTTGCTCACGTCTCGGGAATCCATGCCCACGGTGTGATCGAGTTTCCTGGGACTTACGAGCCATTTTCTCCAGAGCTCGTGGGGCACCATCGACGCTTGGCTCTCGGTAAGCTCACCGGCAGACATTCGGTTGAGAAACAGCTACGCAGCATAGGTGTTAAGGCCAACAAGCGACAACTGGCTGAAATTACGCGTCAAGTGAAGGCACTTGGTGACAAGGGCAAACAGGTAACCGAAGTTGATCTCAGGGCCATTGCTGAAAATGTAATCGGAGCGCTACCCAAGGAGGAGAAGGTCGTTGAACTGAAGGAGGTCACAGTTACTACTGGCAGCACAATAACACCAACTGCTTCTGTGCGTTTGAGCATTCGTGGTCAGGAGAGGGTAAGCTCCGCTACTGGCGTTGGCCCAGTCGATGCGGCGATAGCGGCGATCAGGGCGGCGATGGGTGAAATCTCTAAGCTCAAGTTGAAGAAGTATCATCTGGATGCCATCACCGGTGGCAGCGACGCGCTGGCAGAGGTTACGGTGGAGCTGGAGGATGAGCACGGCAACGTTTATCTGGCCAAGGGCATCCGCGAGGATGTGGTTTTGGCCAGCGTCGATGCCATGATAAACGGCATCAATCGGTACTTTGCTGGAAGAAAGTAGGCCCCGATTTAAAAAGAGAAAAGGCTGGGTTTCCTTTCAGCTTCCTTCACTCGTTATTTTTTCCGACTCTTAGCGAGGTGTAAAAGCCGTATTCCTTGGAAACACCAAAGTTTACCCAGAGGCTGCGGTCTTCATCTATTGTCACTCGAATCGAATCAGGATAAGGTTTGCCTTCGGGCCAGCTTATGTACCCATTTGGTATCACCAGCGAGAAGGTATCTCCCTTGACAGGAATGTTGACCGCATAAGGTTCCTTGTCCTCCCGTTTTGCCACGATTCTTAGCGTTGAAATTACTTTGGCGGATTCCCCAGCCCTCGCAAAATTTTTTGCCGTTTTTTCACCTCCCCTGTTGTCATTTCCTTGCGGGGTAGCGAAAATGTCGTTCTCCGGTTTGCAGATTGCCCGCCATTGCTTTGCGGAAAGATTTTTTATAGAGCAGTAATTTTTTTCTTTTTAGCCAAAACTGTACATTAAAGCACTAAATGTGTAAACACTGGAATAGAGATGAATCCGAGCTAGTCAAGTTACTGGAGACGGGGTTTGAAGATATCGGCGAAGGAAATGGAGAAGTTGGGTTATAGTTCAGACAATTCATGTTACCGAGTGCGCTGATTTTTGACTACGTGTGTTGATCAAAAAATATATCAGCGAGGGTGGAGATAACCTCAGTCGTGCCATCGATGAAGATTTGGTTAAGTCATTCACCTTCGCTTGAGTGCTTTTATTTAAATTTTAGAAGAATCAATCCACCCATAGTGTCTTGGGATTTACAAGAACGGAGCCTTTGGATCAAATGTAAGATCGCTGGTGAACGTGGGTGATCCCATGGTCAAGATCAAAATATGCGGCTTCACCAATTCTGAGGATGCAAAGCAGGCGTGTCAGCTCGGAGTGGATCTGGTCGGGGTCATTCTCGTCCCGGAATCGCCGCACTATGTGTCGATTGATGCCGCGCGCGATATTTTCAGAGCTGTGGAGAGAACGGTGGCTAAAGTTGCCGTTTTCGCCCCCCATCGTCCGGAAGACATCAAGGAGACCTGCAGAAAACTGAATCCAGATTACCTTCAGTTTCATCTCACCTTTCCCCTGCCGGACCTCTTGAGGATAAAAGAGGAGCTTAATGTTGGGATCATTATCGTCGTTTCTATTCCTAGAGGGGTTGGTTACTCTAAGGAAATCGTCGATAGAGCTGTTGAGGTGTCGAAAGCGGCCGACTTTCTTCTCATCGATACTAAGGGCCCGACTGGGGGTGGGACGGGGCTGACGCATGACTGGCACCTGAGCGCCATGATCCGAAGTGTTGTGGAAAAACCAGTTTTTCTTGCCGGAGGACTTAATCCGTCAAATGTCGGTCAAGCGATAAAAATGGTGCGGCCTTATGGGGTTGATGTGGCCACAGGTGTGGAGATCAATCCCAGAAAAAAGGACCCTAAACTCATGCGAGATTTTGTAGAGGCGGTGAGGAGGGCAGAGTAGTGCTCGTGGGAATTTCCGTTGAGATGCCGGTATCTCCCTATTTGACGGACAATTTCTGCCAGAAACTTTGCCAGCGCTTGAGTAGCTGGAGAAAGAATATCCGGGCTCAAAGATAATGAGTTCAACCGGAAACGCGGTTATTACCTGCACACATAGGAATGTCGCTAAAGTTAGACTAATTTTTTGAGAGCCTCCCTGACGAGCATGCCCCTTTTAATGCCCAGTTTTCTGGCTTGTTTGGTCACAGCAGATATCTTCTTGTTTAATGCATCCTCCACGCTCTTGACGCCCCTTACAACAGCTGCAGCTTGTCCCAGCTTTTCCGCGGTGGCGATGTTTAGATAACCGCACATGAGGTAGCCCTTTGGCGCGATTATTGCCACCAGCGGGGCCTTGGGCAGATCGACCACCAAGCCGCAAAGTTTTTTATTGTCCACGGTCAACGTTGTCGTCTTTATCATGCTATCATTTCTAATTTCAGTCGGAAAACGTTTAAGCCTTTAAACATGGTAAGAAAACTTTGATGCCATGAAGAGACTAGCCCTAAAAGCAAGGCCATTGGATATGGAAACTGGCCGTAACATTGTAGTAATCCATGAGAACGATTCTCAGGAAATTGGCCATTTCCCCGGCGACAGGGTGAAACTGATCACGGAAAGAAAGGCGATAGTAGCGATAGCAAATGAAACCAATAAACTGGTCAGGCCGGGGGAGCTTGGCGCTTTTCGCGAGGTAACCGAGGCCCTATCGTTGAGGCCCGGGGATGTAGTAACTGTCGAGATTGCCCCGCGCCCCCAGTCAGTAGCTTCGATCAAAAAGAAGATGATGGGTGGAAAGCTGACTTTTGATGAGATCGGCACCATCGTCCGAGATATCGTGGATGGTAATTTGAGCACCACAGAGATGACAGCATTTGTGGTTTCCGAGTTTATCCGGGATATGGATCTGGATGAGATAGTTGCGTTGACCCAGCACATGGTGGACACCGGCGATAGGATGGAGTTTGAAAGGGAACACGTTCTCGATGTTCACAGCATAGGTGGAGTTCCTGGGAATAAGTATGCCTTGTTAACTGTTCCGATAGTTGCCGCGGCGGGTTTGATAGTGCCCAAGACGAGCAGCAGGGCCATCACCAGTGCGGCGGGAACAGCGGATGTTATGGAGGTCCTCGCAAACGTAACCTTGGGCATAGAGGAGATAAAGAGAATTGTTAATAAAGTTGGAGGGGTTTTGGCTTGGGGTGGGGCCGTTAACCTTGCCCCAGCCGACGATATAATAATCAACACTGAAAGACAGTTGAGCATCGATCCCAGATGTCAGCTGCTGGCCAGCGTTATGTCAAAGAAGCTAGCCGCGGGTGTCAACAGCATCTTGATAGACATTCCCACTGGACCAGGAGCGAAAGTTGAAAGCATTGAGGAGGCACGTAACTTCGCCCACGATTTTATCGAACTGGGGCACAAGCTGAAGGTTCAGGTTGAGGTGGCGGTAACTTATGGTGGACAGCCGGTTGGACATGCCATCGGTCCGGCTCTCGAGGCCAAAGAGGCACTTGAGGCCCTTCTGGGCAAGGGCCCAGGTAGCCTCATCGAGAAATCGACCAGCTTGGCTGCCATAATGCTAGAGCTGGGCGGCGCGGCGGCACCAGGACTGGGTAAGGAGATGGCAATGGAAATCTTGAGATCCGGGAAGGCCCACCAAAAAATGCGTGAAATAATTGCCGCCCAAGGAGGAAATCCCGATATCAAGCCGGAGGAGATACCCATCGGTGATAAGAAGGAAGTAGTGGTGGCACCGTACTCGGGCTATGTGACTCAGATCTACAACCAGAACATTAACGAGATAGCGCGCGCAGCGGGTGCTCCCCGGGATAAAGGTGCCGGCATCCTGTTGCTGCGGAAAAAAGAGGGAAAAGTTGATAAGGGAGAACCGCTGTTTGAAATTTATGCTGAGCACGAGTCTAAACTCGATGAAGCTTTGGAGGTCGCGAGGCGCAAGTTTCCTCTCAAAATTGAGGGGATGCTGCTGGAAAAAATAACACATCGTCCTCGGGTGGTGTAAGGAGATGTGGGAAGTACCAAAAGAAGCGGCACTGGTGGCCGGTGATGCCGACGGGCCCTTTGAGCTGGTTGCCTTTGACAACGCGCTTAGAAAGGCTGGCATTGCAGAACTAAATCTTGTGCCTGTTTCCAGCATCTGGCCAATTGGGTGCAAGATAGTCAAGTGGAGAAAGCTGGAGCCGGGAACCATAGTGCCTCTGGTGATTTCAAAGATATGTAGTTCAACCCCAGGACAGAAGATAGCCGCCGCGGTGGGGATTGCGATCAGCGAAACATCTCACGGGATGGTTTCGGAGTACCACGACATCGGCATAACACAGAAGATGGCGGCAAGGACAGCGGAAGACATGGTAAGATATATGATGGAAAGGCGGGGGCTCGAGCCAACAAAGGTTACCTCAGTCTCAGCAGGGCACGTCGTTGAGCAACACGGTGCCGCCTTGGCCGCCGTTGTGTTTCTGAGATAATTTTATTTTTTAGTCTTCACTGCTTTCTTCTCTTTCTTCTTCGCTCGGCCCCTTAGGCGGTGAAACTTCACGCTTTGCGGCGGCAATAACGTCGTCTATTCTCAGAATCATTATGGCGGCTTCGCTGGCTGATTTGATGGCTTGGGTCTTGGACCTCAGCGGTTCAAGGACGCCTTCTTGATACATGTCAACTACTTTTCCTTTGTAGGCATCGACGCCGAAGTATTTTCCTTCTGGCTTTTCGTGCTTGGCCCGCAGTTCCACAAGAATGTCGATGCTGTCCAGCCCCGCATTTTCAGCCAGAGTTCTCGGTATTGATTCCACGGCGTTGGCGAAGGCGTTGATGGCCAGCGCTTCTCTCCCACCGACGGTTTCAGAGTATTCCCGCAGTCGCTTGGCCAACTCGACTTCAGGTGCGCCGCCACCGACGACATACTTTCCATCTTCAATGGCGGCGCCGACGACACAGAGGGCGTCGTGGATGGCTCTCTCCACCTCGTCAACCACGTGCTCTGTGCCGCCCCTGATGAGCAGGCTCACGGCCTTGGGATCCTTGCAGCCTTCAACAAACGTCATCTTATCGTCGCCGATTTTTCTCTCCTCCACCAAGCTGGCCTTGCCCAGATCGTTGGCTGTCAGGTCATCCAGGTTTGTGACGACTTTGCCTCCGGTCGCGCGGGCTAGCTTTTCCATGTCGGACTTCTTTGCCCTTCTGACCGCATAAATTCCCGCTTTGGCGAGGTAATGCTGGGCCAGGTCGTCTATTCCCTTCTGGCAGATGACGACGTTGGCCCCGGTGGCAACGATCTTGTCAACCATGTTTTTGAGAATGGACTCTTCCTCGTTCATGAAAGCCTTGAGCTGCTCCGGACTCGTGATCCTGATCTCAGCGTCGGTTTCAGTTTTCTCTATCTCAAGGGCGCAGTCGAGAAGGGCTATTTTCGCGTTTTTTACCCTCTTAGGCATTCCCGGGTGAACTCTTTCCTTGTCCAGAATCACACCCTGAATTAGCTGGGAATCGGCGGTGCTCCCTCCGGGCTTTTTCTCCACGCCGATGTAATCGATATCGGCAATGTAGCCGCTATCAGTTTTGTCGACAATTTGTTTCACGGCCTTGACCACGAGCTCGGCTAGTTTTTCCCTGGATCCCTCGGCCTTTTTACCGGTCATTGCCGTCATGGCTATCTTCTTCAGGATCTCATCGTCGCTGATCTTTAGCGGCTCAGCGATGCTTTCGAGGATCTGCTGGGCCTTTTCAGCAGCAAGCCGGTAACCTCCAGCGATGACGGTGGGGTGGATTGATTGGTCCAAAAGACGCTCGGCTTCGTGCAGCAGTTCCCCAGCAATGACCACAGCAGTAGTGGTTCCATCGCCCACCTGTTCGTCTTGGGTTTTCGCCACTTCTACCATCATCTTCGCTGCTGGGTGCTCCACTTCCATCTCCTTCAATATGGTGACGCCGTCGTTGGTAATTACGACGTCGCCCAAGCTATCAACTAACATTTTGTCCATGCCACGTGGGCCCAGGGTTGTTCTCACGGCTTCACCGATAACCCGGGCCGCGAGGATATTCATTCGCTGGGCATCACGCCCAATTAATCTCCTGGTACCTTCTGGTAACACGAGTACCTGTCTGCCACCTAGCGCACTCATAATATCGCCCTCCAATTCTTAACTTTGTTTTCGGATTTAAGCTTTACTTTCAGTAGTTGATAAATAATCCTTTTAACACTTTTATAACTTATGTAGGTTGGTCTGCCCGTGTCAAAACCATCTAAAAGCTTGACCCGGAGCGCTAAGTCAGTTGTTACAAAAATTGCGGCGGAAGAAGCCGCTAGGTTCAGGATTTCCAATGATGATCATTGGGACGCAGATACAGATGCCTCTTTTTCTAGGCGATTGGTTAGGGGGTCTAGGGAAAGAATAAAGTTGAAATATAAAAGCACCGGGAAAGATTCCGATGCTTCCACCGTTTCACTAAAAGAAAACCACCAACGGGAAAAGATTCTTGAGAGCTACGGGCAGGTGGACATATTATCGGTAGAAGGCCAACCCCTGTTCTTTTACAGGGTAAGAATGCCTGAGATCACGGAAGAGGAACAAAGGCTGCTCGAGATCGTTAAGGACATCGCTGCCGAGGAGATAAAGATAAACCCTGAAAAGATATCAGACCCGACGAAGCGGCAACGCACCTTTACTCAGGAGGTTCTAAAGATAATTGAAAGGGAGAGCAAAGGCATCAACATCCCTGCAGGTCGCTATCAGCAGCTGGGAGAGCTTGCCGTAAGGGACATGCTGGGATATGGGTTGCTCGATCCGGTGATAAGTGATGATAAACTTGAGGACATCTTGGTCATAGGCGTTGGCAAACCTGTTTATGTTTATCATCGGAAATATGGGATGTGTTACACGAACATAGTTTTCAGGGACGAGGGTTCTATCAAGTATTTGATAGACAAGATGGCCAGAGTTGTTGGCAGGCGCATAGATCAGCAATCGCCATTGCTTGATGCGAGGCTACCCGATGGCAGCAGGATCAACGCAACGATACCTCCAGTTTCCATAGATGGTCCAACCATATCGATAAGAAAATTTAGAAAGGACCCGCTGACGATCGTTGACATTCTCGACTTCGGTACCATGTCGTTAGGTTTTGCTGCATTTCTCTGGCTAATAGTTGATGGACTGGGGGTAAAACCAGCGAATATTTTAGTAGCCGGAGGCACCGGTTCAGGCAAAACCACCACGCTTAACTGTGCCACAACTTTCATCCCGGAGCGAGAGAGGATAATCTCCATCGAAGACACGGCAGAACTGCAGCTCCCCCACAGGCACTGGATAAGGCTGGAGACGAGGCCACCAAACGTCGAGGGCCGCGGAGAAATAACGATGGATGATTTGGTTAAAAATGCGCTGAGGATGAGGCCTGACCGGATGATCGTCGGCGAGGTGAGAGGTCCTGAAGCGAGGACCATGTTCGCCGCCATGAACACGGGGCATGATGGTTGCATGGGAACCGTTCACGCAAACAGTGCCGTGGAAACAATAGCGCGCCTAACGGAGCCGCCCATGAGTGTTCCGTACATGATGATCACCGCTCTGGACATCATCATCATGCAACAGCGCATCTATCACCGACAGAAGGGCCAGATCCGCAGGATCACTGAAGTGGCCGAGATCACCGGCTTTGATGGGGGAAAGCCACAGCTCAGCAGGATCTTCAGGTGGAACCCCAGAACCGATATCGTTGAGGCCACCGGCGTCCCCATAAGAATAAAGAGAGTGATTGCTGAATTCAGCGGCGTTAGCGGGGCTGAAATAGAGGATGAGTTGAGAAGAAGGGAGAGGATACTCGGCTGGATGATGCGCGAAAAAGTTCGGAATATCTTTGATGTGGGCAAGATAATCCAAGAGTACTATCAAGATCCAGAAGCTGTTTTGAAAAAATCAGGATTGGGTTCAAGAAGTTGACCGTGGTCCCATGTCAAAAAAGAGGTGCCGAAGAAAAGGTTTGGTGAAATTTTTCTCTTCGGTTGGAAACGGCGTGTTTGGCTTGGGTGGAGCGGTACAGAAAATTACCCCCATGCACAGAACCGCCTCCGTGGATAAACAGGGGAAAGTTGAGGAGAGGTTTGAGAAAACAGACAAAACGCTGCCAGTTGCTCGCCACGAAGAAAATTTTGACGACTGGGAAGGGGAGAGCGGAGTTAGGGAAGTCAGAAAGCGTTTTTCACCTCGACCAGCCAAATTTTCTAATTTTCAAGGTTGGGGTCAAAGGATTAGCAAATTTTTCAGAGGCCTCGATGTCGATCTCTACCGGGCCAACATGAGAACCACGCCCGAAAGTTATGCTGTTAAGATAGTTGGCGGCAGTTGCTTGGTAACAGTTATTGCGATAACCTTAATGGTCTTTTTGAACATGCCGGGATGGGCTGTTTTTTCCGGCGGAGCTTTGGTGTTTTTATTTTCAATTTTTTTCATCAGGAGTTATCCAAGGCGAAGGTTGAGCGCAAGGGTGGCCGAGCTGAACCGAATGCTTCCGTATGCGTTACGGCATATGGGAACCCAGCTCTCCTCAGGGATAGGCCTTCCGGAGACGGTCACCTCGGTCAGTCGATCCGATTATGGGGTATTGTCCGAGGAATTTGGCAGAATTATTTGGGATATGAACAAAGGTGTTAGTTTCGAGGAGGCGTTGGTCCTTTTAGACGAAAGGGTGCCTTCGGAACCTCTTCGCAGGGCCACGCGGCAGATAAGGAGGGCGTTGAGGACAGGAGGGGACCTCTCCCGAGTATTGAATTTATTGGCCGATGAAGCGTCCTTTGAGATGCGCATGAAATTGCGCGACTACACTCAGTCTTTGAACCTGTTAACAATGATTTACATGTTTGTTTCCGCGGTGATCCCCGCGATGTTGATGATCGCCATGAATCTCTCCTCAGGAGGACGGGCGGGAATTTCGCCACAGGTTGCCGGTGTTATCTATCTCCTTTTGCTTCCCTTTTTATTGTTTTACTTCATTCTGATGATAAAAAGACTAGAACCGAGGCTGTGAGACGATGCTTTCACAAATGCTGGCCAGTTTAGCAAGACGGGTTTTCCCAGAAAAATTTGTATACAAGATCGAACGAAAAATGGACTCGACGAAACTGAGGCTATCGGCTGAAACTTTTCTGGGAGCGTCGCTTATCATTTCAGCCATGGCCGCAATCGCGACGGGAGTCGTTTGCTTTTTTTATGGGCCTTGGCCTTTTCTCTTGCTGGCACCCCTTGCCGGTGCCCTTGCCTTCTTCGGACTTTCAAAAGGATTGCTGGCATATCTGGCCCAGCGCAGAGCGGCCGAACTTGAGCGGGTTTTGCCTGATGCCCTGCGGCAGATGTCCAGCACGTTGCGGGCAGGCGTCGGGATAGACTCTGCGCTTGAGGACATTGCCAGATCTAACTATGGAGAGCTATCGTTAGAGTTCGAAAGAGTGATCACTGAAGTGAACAAGGGAAGGCCGCTTGTCAATGCACTCTTGGCCCTCTCCAGAAGATCTTGTTCCTCGCTTTATCAAAGGGCATTTCAACTAATTGTGGAGGGAATCGAGCGCGGGGCTGCTCTGGCAAACGTTTTGGATTCAGTTTCCACGGACATTAGAGAAATTCAGGCGATACAGAGGGAACGCAAAGCAGCGACTACTCAGCAGATAATGTTCCTATATGCGGTGGCTCTTTTTGCGGCTCCCTTTATTGTCGGGCTGACCATGGGCGTTAGCAGCATCTCGGTGGGTGGAGTCAAGATTGGCATGGCGGCGGAGATGACAACCATCGCAATGGCTTACAATGCCATTCAGGCTTTTATTTGTGGCTTGGCCGTTGGCGTCCTGAGATATGGAAAAATATCGAAGGGACTCGTGTACACAATTCCTTTTATGATCATCGCGACGGTGGTTTTTCTTTTAGCCGGTTGCGTGGTCGATTTTCTGGCACCGAGATCGATTTAGTTAGTCACAAATTCTATGATTAACAATTAACCACATTACCTTGTCAAAGTTTCAAGTTTAGAAACTCAAACTTTCGATTTCTGTAAAGAAGTTCTTAAATCGAAATTTCGGTGGAGTAAGAACCGGGGGGATAAAAAATGAGGTTAGATAAGCGGGCTCAGGGGGCAACCGAATACTTGCTCATGTTGGCAGCGGTTTTAGTTATCGTGGCAATTGCTGTTTACTATGTTACCAGCACCGGCCCATCAGCGATCATAACCGGCACAGCGGTGAAAAGCGGTGACAACATTAACTTCACACCATCAAGCACAATGGTTCCGTCCACGATAAGCGCTTCTGATTGGAAGTACGCCGTATACCGTGGAGCCACCAAGATCTTCCCAACGGGAGCGGATTGGCAGGATGGTCCTAGCGCTCTGCAGAGAGGCATACCTGTGTCTTTAAGTGCACCCGGTTGCCAGACGGGAGATCTCCTGAAGATCCAGTATCAGGGCAAGAGCGTGTTTGATGCGGCCAACGTTAGTTAAAATTCGGTGATCTCGGCGATTCACCACAGGCGGATAAATCTGTTAGTATTTTTTCAATTACCTTTCTGACTTGAATGGGAATCTTTAGGCGCGTGAGTTAAAAAACAATTTTTTAGCCCTGCTGTTCGAGCAAATGAAATGATTTGCAACAGTTTATTTGAGATCGGTGCTTTGAGCCCCGTTTTCTCTGGCCGGCTGTAAGCAGCAATTTGCGACCGGTGGATGATTTCGCGGGGAGGATCTCGGATCGGTACAATGGCTATAGTTATTTGGGCGGAAGCTCAGAGTAAGAAAGCGATGCTGATCGACGTTGAATTTATCCCGGCCAGCGTTGCTTTGGTCGGCTCTTGCATTGCCGTGTATACCGACATGCGCCGCCGCATAATCCCAAACGAGTTAAACTACGCCATGATTGCTTTTGGGGTGGGCTTCTACCTCATCTTGGGCCTTTGGTTACGAGATCTTTTCGTTTCATTTTTTGGTGTTTTTGGTGCCGCAATCTCATTTATCATCGGCTACCTCCTGTGGCGAACGGGAGGCTGGGCCGGCGGCGATGTTAAATTGTACACCGCGCTTGGCTCCCTTCTTTACGGATATCAAATGCCGACCGGAAATCCAATTTATCCCATGCCGCTGACTATTCTCTTCAATAGCATTATCGTTGTCCTTCCCGTCTTACTGATTTACTTCGTCGTCCTGCGCGCGCAAGGAAAAAGCGCTTTTTATGACAGGGTCAGAATTACCGAGCTCAAGGAGGGGATGATTCCAGCTGAAACCATCTTTGAGAAAAAGGGAAAAATCTGCCGAAGTTCTGCTTGGTTTTCCCTGAAAAAAGATTGGGATAGAGTTTACACCAATCCCCGGAGGGCAGCGGGTTTAACTCGCCATCAGATCAGGGTCCTCAAAAAACTTGTCCGGGATGGAAAGATCGGAGATAATTTAAGGATCAAAAAGGGGATGCCATTTGCGCCGTCGCTTGCTGCTGGTGTTTTTGTGACGGTTATTTTTGGTGATTTGTATTGGAGGTTTATGCTTTGGCTGCTTGAATATGTTTAAATGTCATGAAATTCAAAGGGCAGTGGGCGATAGGGTGTGGGAGTGGATTCTGCTCATCATTGCTGTAATCTGTTTGTTGGTGATAGTCGCCCTGTTCTTCGGCTACTACAACAGGATAATTACGCTATCAAATAGGATTGACAATGCTTGGGCCCAGATAGATGTGCAGCTGAAGAAGAGGGCCGATTTGGTCCCCAATCTCGTGGAAACGGTTAAAGGCTACATGGCGCACGAGAAAAACGCCATTGAGATGGTGACCAAGGCCCGCGAGAGGATGATGGGGGCCCAGACGGTTAAGGATAAAATTGATGCTGGTACCGAACTGGCGGTCGCGATGAAGACCATTTTGGCACTGGCTGAAAACTATCCCAATCTCAAGGCCAGCGAGAACTTTAAACTTCTTCAGGAACAGCTGGATGGCATTGAGAGCAAGATCGCTTACGCCAGGCAGTTCTACAATGATTCGGTGCTTGCCTACAACAATGCCATCACCACTTTCCCTGGAAGATGGTTTGCTAGGCGGATGGGCAGAACGGAGCTAAAGCCCTACTTTGAGGTCACCGAAAAAGAGCGAGCGGTTCCCAAAGTGACCTTCTAATGCAACGAATCAGCTTTTACGATCAGATAAGAAAAAACAAGCGAAACTCCATACTCTTAGTTATTCCCATCACTGCGATAGTTATCGGTTTGCTTTTTGTCATCGGGTACCTGTTGGCCCCGGAACTGCTCCTGTTCATCGTGGTCTTTGGAATTGTCTGGATGGTCTTCCAAGCGATGATTTCATACCAATATGGAGACCGGGCGGTACTCAGTGTTATGAAGGCCAAGCCCGCTGATCCTGTGAAGCACATCTATTTGATAAACACAGTTGAGGGCCTAAGCCTAGCAGCCGGCATTCCTCCTCCTAAGGTTTACGTCATCGAAAGTGACGAGATAAATGCTTTCGCTGTTGGTCGCGACCCACAGCATGCCGCGATAGGCGTTACCACGGGAGCCCTTGAGAATCTGAATCGGGTTGAGCTGGAGGGCGTCATCGGTCACGAGATCTCACACATAAGGAACTACGATATTCGCTTTATGACCATGATAGCAGTTTTTGTTGGATTTGCCGCCATTCTGAGTTATCTTCTTTTGAGAGGGGCCTTGTTCGCGGGAGGTTCACAGCGCAAGGAGAGGGGAGGCGGCATGGCAGCGGTGTTGATTTTGGTTGGTCTGTTGCTAGCCGTAATTGCCCCCATAGCCACGAGGCTTGTTCAGGCGATGATATCAAGGAGGAGGGAATATTTGGCTGATGCCAGCGCTGTGGAGCTTACCCGCTATCCGGAGGGTCTTGCCTCCGCTCTGGAGAAAATAATGAAGAAAAACCAGGGCAAAATGGAGGTCAGCGAGGCGATATCCCACCTCTTCTTCACCGATCCGAAGAGGAGCCCTCTGGATGATCTCTTTGCCACCCATCCACCAATATCCGAGCGAATCAAGATTCTCAGACAGATGTGAGCCCCTCAGCGATTGACCCTCTCGATGATCTCCCTGACCCTTGCCCCCTTTAACCCCAGCAATGATCTCTCCACACTTAGTTTTACCGTGTCACCTTTCCTTACTCTGATGAGGCTTTTCACGGGGTAAAGTCCGGCCTTGACGTTGCTTCTAATGTCGTAGCCGACTCGAACCAAAGCAGCCTCGCCTCGGGATTCTTCAACTGTCCCGTAGGTGAAATTGCGTCCGTATTTGAGTTTGAAGGTGGCAAAGCTGGCGACCACGATGCCGAGCGCTAAAAAAGGCGGCAGAATAGCGATCATCTCTCCCTCGGTTGAAAAAGTCGCAGTGAACTTGACCAGCAGGGTGAATACCCAGGCTATCGCTACGCACATAGCCACAAAATTTCTGTAGGCGCGGTAGTCCTGTTCGAATGCCTTTCTGAGCTGGGTTGTGGTGAGATAAATCAGGTAACTGGTGATGGCCAGCATCAAGCTAACGAAGATCAGGTTTTCGGCCGGTAGAAAGACCAGGTATGTCATTACAGTAAAGAAGAGAGCCAGGATTGCCAGCTGCGCTTTCAACATGACGAATTCAGGCCAGCTGGCGCGGCACCTTTCAAAAAACCCCCGCCGTTGTTTAAGAATCGTTAGTTTTTTGCTTCTGAAAACTTTTTTCCGGTGATTTCCGCGGTTGCTAGGACCGAGGATGAAGTCACCTACCTTTTGAAACAGTTGAACTATTTTGAAACTTTTCGTCATGTTCTCTTACCTCCAAGCGTTAAGTGATCAGGATGTTTTCAGCATATCTGGCCATGTTGCCCGGGTCTCTAACTTCGATGTTGATCAAGGTGAACAATCCGAAACGGTTCGCTTCGATCTCCACCGTTTCACCAACGTGTGCCTGGCCGATGCCACCGACGTTTTCCCACAACAAGCTTTTGTAGTAGTAAATGTCTGATGAATAGGTGCTGTTGTAGGCCACGATGGTTATTCTCAAAATTTCCCCGATTTTTTCCAGATGCAAAATGGGCTCGTCATAGTCGAAGTCAACCGCTTCCCCAATCTCCGCGTCAGAATCTTCAAATGAATATTTCCATTCATCTGGCGATATTTTTTCCACGGTGCAGTATTTTGTATCAGGATAGTGATTAACCTCCGTGTTTTTTACTCGAATCCAAAGGGGGTAGTCGTTACCGGTGGTAATCTCTATTATCAGACCAGTTGTTAAACGGTATTTTTCGGCGAGAGATTGCAGGGTGTTGTCAGTAATGGGGAATTTTCTCTCCTGCATCAATTTTATCGTTTCAGCAATGTTTTTCCCAGCGGAGTTCACCTTGTCTGCCAAAATCTGAATGGAACTGGTTTCGCCACCGCTTTCGATCATTTTTAAACCAGAGGCGACGAGGAGCAGGGCCGGTAACATCAGCAGCAGCGCCATGCTGCTCAGTGCAAACCCTCTTTTCTCTTCACCAAGTTTCATGGTTACACCGGCGGTCCTCTCCAGACGTATAGGCTTATCTCTTCCAACACTTCCTCGTAACCAAGCGCCCGTTTGGTTAACGTGATCCAGTCGGCAGTGCCCATCGGGTTTTCTGCGTCAGTAGCACTTTGGGCGAAGCGCATGTTGAACAGCACAGCCGGTTGTGGTAGCGGGCCAATCCAGCTGTGGTTGTAACCTGCTGGACGCACTATTATTCCGCATAAGGGCGCGGTGATTCCCTCCGGGACATCTTCCCATTTTGCAATCACCCAGGAGGGGTCTAAAGGAGTGTAAATGTATTGAGAGTAACTGGAGTTGTATTCGATGATGTCCCCGTTGCGGTAAGGCATGGTTACAAAGCTATCTGAGTTTGTTATTTGCAGATTATCCATTGGCGGCCCGGAGATTTCTTTGAGGGAGGGATCCCACAGGACCCCCAAGGACTCCCAAAGATATCCATCGGCATAAGCTAACTGAAGGTTGTAGTAAAGAGTACTTCCGCCCACAACAACCCTGCCATCATGTTTCTGATAAATTACCAGATCGGATATTTTGGTGGCCAGGGCACCGGGGGCCAGATCCACCTCGGCGTCCGGAATAAAAACCGCGTCATAATAAGGATGACCCGGCTGCCAGTTAACGATTGCAGTATCCACCTCATTCCAGAATGTCGCAACTTCGTTAACGATTTTGATGTTAATGCCGGTGGCTATGATCAGCTGGTTTATGAATTCTTCATCGTTGTTGTCAACCCAGGCCAGCACTTTGAGTCTTTCTCGTGGGGGCAAGGTTGTCACCAGAATGGCTTTGGCTGTTTCCTTTTCCCTCTGAAAGGCCGCGATCCACTCCGCGTGCCCGCCTGGCGTTGGAAAGATATTGTCTAACCTAGGGTTGTTTTCATCCCCGATTACCAGCCGGAATTGAATTTCTCTGGGCAAAATTTTTCGAAGTTCAATTTCAGCCAAATTCTCAGCGTTTTCGGGATAGCCTTGCCTCAGGTAGTTTACGATGGCGTCCATTGTTCCGGTGATGCGTAAGACTTCGAGGGCATCATTTGCATACCTCTCCAGTCGCAGATAACCCTGTTGTTGGTAAATGGGCTTTTCAGCGAAACTTGCCACGCCAACCATGGCCAGCAATAGGACGGCAATGGCCAGCGTGGCATCCAGGCTGAAGACAAAGCCTTTTTTATCCTTGATCAGGGACATTTTCTACCTCCACAGTTTCACCACCAGGGTCGCTGTCGGGGGAAGTTCGACCAGCTTGGTTGGTGATTTCCTTGGCAGGGAGATGATGGAAACATCGACCGGAGCATATTTGCCCGAGACCCTGATCCAGATGAAGTTTTGCCCCTCGCGCAGCGGCACCGGAAAAGCATAGTCGGAGCCGTCAGGGTAATCGATTCCGTCGTACCTGATCCTGAACGGTGAAACATCCGGCAATGATTTGAAGTCCCAGTCTCCGCCGCCATCGGGAGGGTTCCGGTTCACCCAGATTCTGACCTCGGGCTGGACCGGGGGTGGCGGAAGATGTCGGGTTAAAACGACGTACCAGTCGCGGGTGTTCAGTTCTCCGGGATCAACGTTGAAATAAACCAAATAGTACGGGGGTTTACTCAGGTGGACCAAGTTTTCTATGATATTTTCCTTTCTAACATCCGTGGCAATTAACCGCTTTACTATGATAACTTCCAAGGAATTATCTGCTCCAGAGGGTCTGATGTCCCAGCAAGGATAAACTGGCGGCCAGAGATTTTCACCGGTATTTTCATCTATCAGCAAAATTTCAAATTTTTCCGAATTGTCAAAAAGGCCCATTATTGCCCGCGAGATGTTGGGCTGTCTTTCCCAGGTGTTGGCTTGACAAAGTTGTCTCAGGTTCTCCAGCTTCACTACCGAAAGGCAGTTCGGTATTGGGGCTCCATCTGATCCGGTTTGGGACAGCCCCACGGTTTCTAGGTACGTTGGTCTTGTCCACCAGTCAGCAGGAGTTCCATTGGTCCTGACGAGAACATCCGCGGCCTTGATTGCCGTTTGTTCCAGCGAGTACCTGAGCAGATAGTCGTCCATTTGCCGGCGAACCTGCTCTAGGGCCAAACCGGAGCAGCTGACCAGCAATGCCGTCAGGGTAAGCGCAAAGAACATGTCTAGGGTAAAAACCTGGCCACGGTCGTTCACCTGAACACCTCCCTTAAGTCAACAGAGACATCGTAGGTGTGGAAGATGGTTTTGACCGGAACGGCTGTTGGGGTCTCTTGACCGCTAACGGCATTTCTTATGCAGTTGAGCGCATATTCTCTGACCATCTTTTTAACAACGTTTTCCTTGAATTCTGTCCAGTTGATTTCGTCCTGCGGTGAAAAGATCAGGGTTAGGGATATCGTTATTTTTCCCTCGTTGTACCTCAGGTTTTCTACATTGGCGGGACACCCGTAGCTGAGCTCAATGGTCGCAATTGCTTCTTCAGCTCCATCGCGTGCGGCTTGTAGTACCGATGACAGCTCATTGTTTTCTAAACCGATGTAGAGCAATGAGGTGGCGGTCAAGAGAATTCCTGCAGCCAAAGCCAGAAATTCAGCGCTGGACTGGCCGCCTATCTGGCCCCGACGCATATCTGTGATTCCTCCCAAAAAATTTCAATTTTATTTTTCAGGTTTTCCCGATCAAGCAAGAAGTTTTTGATGTTTTTACAAACCACTGTTGTCGTGACAATTTCCCCATCGTTGCTTTCGATGATTAACTGTCCTTTGAGGTTATCCAGGTAGACTTTGTATTGGTGACCTCCGATGCTCTCCGGAAGCTCGATGCCAAGGCTAAATTTGGCCCCGTTCACGTAAACGGTGTCGATCGCTGTTGCAAGTTTTTCCCCGATTATCTTTGCTTCCCAATTACTACCGAGGAGCTCCGCTGATTTTTTTCGAGCTTCGTATAAATTCAGAAATGAGGCCGAAATTATCAGCAAGAGGGTTAGGGCCAGCAAAGCATCGATCGAAAAGAACCCTTTTTCTTGATTTATCAGTTAACTCACCCCACAAGATTGAGATGAATTTTTTTGCTGTCGTAGGAATCGAGGTACATGGCTTCTGGTGAATTTTTGTCGTTGCGCCACTCCACAATTACGGTGTAAACCCCGGGAGCAATTTTGGGAAGCGAGTGTTGGTACAATATTCTGTATTCGACTTCTTTTTCCAAGTTTTCCATAACCCCTGAAGTCCAGATCATCATTCGAACAACATTTTTCACGTTGTCAAGCTGAAGTGACCAACCGCAATCAACATTCACGAGTAGACTCCTGACCGATCCTTGTCCGTTTGCGTAGACGGTATTGATGGCGCCGGCAATGGAATCAGCGGCAGCATCAGCTTGCATGAGGTACAGCGATTTCTCGGCAGCTTCACTAGAAGGAAGGATCATTTGGGTTAGTGTCACCGAGGTCAAGAGGACCAGTGCAGCCGAAAAGATCATCAGATATTCAACCACCGATTGCCCACGTTGGTAGCTTTTATTTGATTTCATCCGAAACCACGATCCTTCGCAGGTATTCTCCTTTTGGGTCGTAGCAGTAGCTGAACGTGGTTTGGTGAAAGGTCTTAGCGGAAAGAGTGCCATACCCCGGGCCCACTTTTAGCTTATTTTCCTCCACATGGACGCAATTTTCCCTTACCCAGTCATCCCCTCTTTCAGAACCGTCTTCATTCCAGCGACTCGGCAGGATGGTGTCAACAATGACCGAGGACTCGATCGTGTTGTCCCACATGCCATCGCCATTGAGGTCCATCAAGATTTGGATATCGGCACGGCCATTTATCGGAAGTGTTTCATTTGTTGTAACTATCCCATCGACATCGAGTTCATCATAACCACCCAGGCGTATGGCCAAGACACCCGGCGGGAGATAATATTCAACGGTTAGTCGGGAACCTGGACCCATTGCATAGACGTTGTTCAGGACGTTTGCCATTATGGTGGCGGCTTTTTTTGCTTCAGAAATTTTGCTCAACCTATCGGCATCGGCACTTGCTTGGAGATACATCGGCATCGTGATAGTTGCCGCTACGATCAGGAAGGCAGCCAAGACCGCCAAAAATTCTATGCTCAGCTGGCCCTTCAAATCACCACAATTCGGAGTAATCGGACAGGGTCAATTAACCATGATGTTTCAAAAATATTAACTTCCATTGATTCAGGGAGAAGGCTGACTGTATCTTATGTCTGCGCCCAATGCCTGGAATGTCGACATAAAGCGAGAGTATGCCGATAGCAGAGATTCCACACCGTTTTTTATTGTTGTGGCACCGGTTGAGACTAGGGCAGCCACGACCAGCGCCGCTGTTATCGCGTAGTCGCTGTGGCCGTCCACCTCGCAACCGCGGAGCGCGGTGGGTCCTTGGATGAGAAGGCCGTCATTTCTCTCGAGAACTCTTGCCCTCATCCGCCGGAGTTCGTTGGCTATTGCCGCAATCCGGTCAGATTTCATGGTTCTCGCGCTCTCCGCTCCGTAAAGTAGCGTTTTTCCCCTTGCTAGGCAGGCGGTTACGGCGAGGAGAGGCAGAAATTCGGGCGCGGAGGTGAGATTCAACCTTGCCGCCTTGAGCCTCTGTTTTCCCTCCAAGCTGATGTATTTTCTTGAGATTTGCATTTCAATGCCGAAGGATTTTAGATATTTGAGGAATTCCCTGTCGCGGTAGGTTAGCTGGCCCGTGTAATTTATTTTGATGCTTGAATGGGTCAGAGAAGCCGCGACTATGAAGGGGGCAGCGCCAGAGATCTCCTGCGGTATTCTATAGCTGAAGGCACGGTAGGCTTGGTTCGGTACCTGGAGGGTGTTCTTCTTTTCAGTTATTTTAACATGTCCTATTTTCATGAGTTCGGAAACCAGATCGGTAGGAGGATCTCTGAGCTTCAGCTCTACTTTCTTTTTTGCATACGGTGCAGCGACTAAAAGAGCGGGAAGATATCTGGATTCGATAGAACCCAGCTTTACCTTGCCACCGGTGAAACCGCCGCCGAATACCATGAAGGGAGGGCTGTCGTCCGGCTTAGTGGAGTAGACGTCAGCGCCAAGGCTTCGCAGCGCCTTCAAAAAGCCGGGCATGGGGCGCGAGCGCAACTGGCTGTCTCCGTTTAAAACTATCGGCGTGGGAGAAAGGGTGGTCAAGGCGGTCAGCAGGCAAATTGCCGTTCCTGAGTTCTTCGCGTCGAGGTTGTTCTTGTCTGATTTAATTTCGCCGTTCAGCCCCCAGATTGACCATTTTTCCTGCGATCGCTTTACAACCGCTCCCAGAGATTCCGCTGCTTTTAGCATGACGGTGGTGTCGCGAACCCTTAGCGGAGATTCAATGGTGCACTTTCCGTTGGCAAGGATCGCAATCGCGGTGGAAAACTGCGTGTGCAACTTCGATGGCGGAGCCTCAACCTCACCGTTGATTGAAGTTGCGGGATTAACGATCAAGTTCATGAGTTCACCCGACCTTTATTCTTTTAGTTTTCTTGGAAGCATCATCAATGATTTTTTCAACATTTAATATTTTTTCCAACTTGAGGAGCTCTTCAATGTTGATGGCAACATCAATCTTCGCCTGGTGCGGGAGAGCTCTGTTGGCGTGTTTCAGACCAATTTTTTCACAAATTTCTTTTATCTCATCTTCCTCCATGCAGGAAAGCGGCCTCAGCACGGCGAGCTTGCAGACTCCGTCGATAGCATTTAGATTGGTCAGCATTATTCCTTCAATCAGCTCTGCGTCGTCGCCAGTTACGATGGCTTCGGCCGCTGTTTTTCTGGCCACGATCTCCGCAGCCCTCAGTTCGCAGCGCCTGCGGATAAAAAAAGAAGTTTTTTCATCAGTTTTTTCTTGGATCAGGCCCAGGATTTTCCTAAACGGGAAAACCCACAGGTGATCATCTGCCCCGAAAAGTGACAACCTTTTTGCCTGTAAAATAACGCGTTTTGTAGCAGGGTGACTCAGCCGATTGGTTGTGTCAAAAAATAGCGGGGTTACCTTGCACCCCCTTTTAAGCATCAAAAATGCGGCGGCGTCGTTCATGCTTCCAGACAAAATGGCTAAAACTTTCCCTTGGGTCCCGACGGGTAACCCTCCGACGCCTCTTATGGTGGATGAGAAGACATAGGCGTCATTGCCTCGAACCTCAATTGATATTTCCACATCAGGATGGGAGAGATCAACCTTTGTTCCCTTTATGAGCGACAGAACTAACGACCCTACTTCGACATTCACCTCCCTGCTTGAGAAAGCATGTTCTCCCGCCCTGCTGGTCCTGATTGCGAAGGTCATGCCCGGGCTGAGCACCTTCTTGGCAATTTTGGCGGCTTGGATCTTTATGGCATCAAGACTGGCGTTGGTTCTCACTGCGGGGCTCAGTGAAGTTATGCCGGGGATTCGAGAGAGAATTTTTGTTGTTCTTGCCGCGGAGGAGGTGTCGATAAAGATCCTGCCGCGCTCAGTTCTGATGCTGTGGCGGATATCACCTAGAGCATTTTCAATTGATTCTATCAGGGTTCTTTCAAACCTTCGTCGCACCGGTTCGCTTTTGAGCGCTAGTTCACCGTATCTGACGATAACCGTTGATGACATGTTATCGAAAAGCTCTATCGCCGCTTAAGTTAAAAATTAGGTTCATCTGGTTTTTATTAAATCCTTGATCCGCGGCACTAAGATCGATCGACAGTTTAGGGTCCGAGACCATTTCTGTTCAATTGGCTAGGCAAAATAATTAAGATGAGTTAAAAACATAGGCAGATGGGGGTGGTTGATGCCTAAAATCTTGGTCATTTACGACTCAACTACTGGAAACACAGAAAAGATGGCTCAAGCGGTGGCTGAGGGGGCGAAAGAATTAGGCGGCGTCGAAGTGGTGGTGAAAAAAGTTGATCTGGCGAGGGTTGAAGAGCTCTTGGGGGCAGATGGCATCGTTATCGGCACGCCATGTCATTTCGGGCAGATGTCAGCCAAGATGAAGGCCTTTATCGACGAGTCAGTGAAGGTCTATGGCAAACTTGACGGAAAAATTGGAGCGGCTTTTACGAGCTTCGGTGGCTCAGGCGGTTCAGAGACGACCTTGCTATCGGTAATTCATGCCCTGCTCATTCACGGCATGATTGTCGTGGGAAGGTCGGAACGCAGGCACTATGGACCGGCAGCGGTGGGAACTCCAAATGCTGATAGCCTCGAGGATTGCCGGGAGCTGGGGCGCAGAGTAGCAAAAGCCGTCTTAAAGCTGACCAAGTAGCCCTGCGCTGTTGGCAGCCGGGCAACTCTTTTAGTGCTGCTTCAGCAGCTTTAGTATTTTTGCTCCTGCAGCCTTGATGTCGGCCATGCTTTTGGCGCCAGCGCAGACACCTTTTCCTGAGACGAAGAGAAGCACGACGACCTTTGGCTCATCCAGTCGAAAAACCAGCCCTGGAAAGACTTCAGGTTCATATTCGGTGTTGTCAAAGGTTCTGGCTATTTTCTCCAGATCAAACTCACGCCCAAAGTCAAATGAGGCCACGATGTTCTGAACCTTTACTTTGGGCTCGCTTTTGACCTTTACACCGGCTTTTTGCAGCTTTTTCGTGAGCCTTTTTATAGCGAGCTTCGCGTCAGCCATGCTTCTGGCGCCAACGCAGTTCATCTTTCCCGAGGCGAAGATCAGGAACGATGCCTGGGGATCCTCAGATTTGTAGGCGATTCCGGGAAATACTTCCGGGTCATACCTTGCCCCTTCAAGCGACCTGGCCAGCTTTTCCAAGTCAAATTCAACGCCTTCGTAAGTTACGGAGAGCACAATATTTTGCAGTTGAGTTTTTACCTCCGCCACGAAATCAACCCTTCCTTGACTACTCTCTTACACATGCTTAAAAAGGTTGACTAATTAATTCTTTTTGGTAACCCGTGCAGAGTTTGGTGGGTGTTGTGGCCGTTACGGTGAAACTCTTTGCTAATTTCCGAGAGGCGGCAGGGGTGGACAAGACGGTGGTGGAGGGGGCCGCAGACATCGCTTCCCTCTTGAAAGCGCTTGTGGCCAAGTTTGGCGATGACCTGAGGAGGAACCTCTTTGACGGAGAGAAGTTGCGCGATACGGTAAATATTCTTCTTAACGGCAAGAGCGTGGAATTGCACGAGGGCTTGAACACCAAGTTAAAAGATGGCGATGTGGTGGCCATCTTTCCTCCTGTTTCCGGAGGATGAGTCTGGGGGCGATTGTTGTTGCCCGATGTCGGCATTCATCGAAAGGGTGAAGTTAATCTCCCCAACCTCTTTGAAAAAATGAGGGCAAGTCTGGGAAAAGAGGTTGGTGCCATCGGATGTTTTGTGGGGGTGGTTCGCGGGATATCTGCTGAGGGGGAGCCGGTCAAACACTTGTATTATGAAAATTCTGAGGAAGCTGTTGAAAAGCTTGGGGAAATCGCAGCGGATATTGAAAGGCGTCCCGGCATTAGCTCGGTGATGATCCACCACGTTGTGGATGAACTTTCGCCGGGGGATGATGCCATATATGTTTTAGTTGCGGGTGCCAGACGGGCCGAGGTGTTCCGAGCACTTCCGGAGATAATGGACAGGGTAAAAAAAGAGGTCCCCATCTGGAAGGAGGAAGTTACCGAAAAGAAAAGGCGCTGGGGTCATGAAATCCATTAATAAAAATGGTGGCCGGATAGTAAAGACGAGTGCGAATTCTCTGCTTTTGGGAAAGATGGCACGCGGATGCCGTCTGTGTATCCAAGGTGCCAAGCTGGTCCTATTTGTCACCGGGCTTTGCTCCCGCCATTGCTTTTACTGCCCATTGTCTGAAAAAAGGGCGGGCAGGGATGTGGTCTATGCAAACGAACGACCGGTTAAGTCTGCTGCGGATATCCTGGAAGAGGCCAGGTCAATGAACGCTCTTGGGACGGGCATTACCGGCGGGGACCCCTCCCTGAGATTTCGTCGCGTCCTGAGATATCTCCGTCTCTTGAAGAAGGAGTTCGGGCCCGGTCATCACGTTCACCTTTACTGTTGCGGGGAACTGTCTAGAGCCCAATTGCTCTCTCTCAAGCGGGAAGGTCTGGATGAAATCAGATTTCACACTTGGTCGATAGAGCCGGTTAAACTGGCTTTGGATGTTGGTCTGTATGCCGGGGTGGAGATCCCGGTTATCCCTGGTGATTACAGGAAAATAATTTCCCTTTTAGCCGAACTGGACAAGATCGGCTGTAAATTTGTAAATTTAAATGAACTTGAGTTTTCGGACACAAATCTGGCTGAGCTTCGGGCGAGGGGGTTTAAGCTAAAGTCCAGCGTTTCCATGGCGGCCAAGGGGAGTGAGGAGGAGGCGATTAAGGTGCTTAGGTGGGCCGCCAAAAATACCAAGCTCAACGTCCACTACTGCCCCAGCCTGCTTAAAGACGCTGTTCAGCTGCGCAACAGGCTCAAGCGGAAGGCGAAAAATGTCGCTAGGCCACACGAGGTCATTACGCCGGATGGTCTCCTGGTGAAAGGCGTGATCCTGGGATTGCCAGCGGACAAGCTAGCTAGGGTTCGCTCAAGGCTGAGAAAAATTTACGGTATCCCTGCAGACCTCATCATAATCGACCGTCGCAAAAAAAGAATCGAGATGCACTGGCGCATTGCTGAAAAATTGGCGGCGATTGAGTCAGACCTCACTTTCGCCTTAGTCGAGGCTTACCCCACTTATGACGGGCTTGAGACGACCTTGATTCCGCTTTGAGGTATTCCTCCGCTAGTTTGGCGTAGTTAATCGCCTGCGCTTTTATTTTTTTGAACTCTTCATCAGTTATCGTCCGTAGCGGCCTGGCCGGAATGCCAACGACAACCGTGCGCGGCGGCACCTCAACATCGCGGAGAACCGCGGCTCCCAGCCCGACCATTGAGCCTTTGCGAATTCTGGCCCGGTTGAAGACGAGGGAACTGGCGCCTATGATGCACTGGTTCTCGACGATGGCACCGTGCACCAGCGCATGGTGGCCGATGATCACATAGCTGCCTATTTTTGTGGGGAAATACTCCGGTTTTCCGTCGCTGTAGATGTCACCCGAATGAATGACGGCATTATCTTGAATATTGGTGTAGCTGCCGATGCTTACTTTGGCGAAGTCTCCTCTGATGACGGCCCCGGGCCAGACGCTGGAATGCTTGCCGATGACCACATCGCCGATTATTACGGCTGACGGGTGAACGAATGCCGTCTTATGGATGCGGGGCTTCTTGCCCCGGAAAGCCTCAATCATGTTGGAGCAACTGCCTCTGCCTTTTTGCTCTGTATTAAGATTATCTCACCGATGGCTATGATGCTTGCATAAGGGATTGACAGGGCCTTGCTGCCCTTTTTCTCAAAGACCAAACCAACTATCGCTCCTTCCTTATCATCGATCACGGCATCCTCTACAGTTCCGATGTAGCGTGCGCGGTCGCTGTAAACCTTAAGGCCGTTTAACTCAGATAACTTTTTCATCCGGTCACCTCGCCATTTACTTATATGGCGACTTTTTAGTCCTTTCGTTGCACTTTATTTTCTTTAGTTTTTAACCCCAGATGGAATTAGAGGCTCGAGACCGACTTCCACGGCAGATTTTTCTTGATCTTTTTCAGGCGGTGAAGGGCAATTAGTTTCTGTTTTTAAAGGACCAGCCCCCGCCGTTTAGCGGGCAAGGCAGTCGACCCTTCAACACCTTCGGTTTAGTCCATTTGTTTTTTTGATTAAGCGCTGACCTGTTGCTTTCACCAGCTCTCCTTCTGGCCTGTGTTGTTTTGAGACCTTTTGGAGTAAGCTTTAAGTAGAGTAAATTTCACAGATTATAACGTCCACACTGCAGTGTGAACGGCGTCGATTGGAGTTTGGGACCTTGATGTCCCACGATGAGAAATCGTGCTCTTGGTGTGGACTCAGTAATGTGGATCCGAACAAACCAGGCTACTGGAAGGGCTCGGGTCCGAGATAGGTTCGGTACTCAAGCCAATTTCATTGGCTTTGCGACAACTAACTCCGGTTGATTCTGCCGGAGGCCACCGCTATTGGGGTTCGGCTAAGCCATGCGAGTGGAGGGCGTCCCGCAAGGGATGGCCCCGCACACGGCTCAGTAACACGTAGTCAACCTACCCTCGGGACGGGGATAACCTCGGGAAACTGAGGACAATCCCCGATAGGTGAGGGACGCTGGAATGCCCCCTCACTCAAATCCTCCGGGGCCCGAGGATGGGACTGCGGCCTATCAGGCTGTTGGTGGTGTAACGGACCACCAAACCTACAACGGGTACGGGCGATGGGAGTCGGAGCCCGGAGATGGGGACTGAGACAAGGCCCCAGGCCCTACGGGGCGCAGCAGGCGCGAAAACTCCGCAATGCGCGAAAGCGTGAC
>LQMQ01000002.1 GCA_001515205.2 Candidatus Hadarchaeum yellowstonense | reverse complement strand
CCACCTTGTCCTTGGCGCTGATCACGACATCGGGCTTGTGCCTTCTTTTCACCTCGCTGGAATCACCGATGTCAACTATCCTGTCGCCCTCCACGAGGACCGAGGCGTTTCTGAGGATCTCGCGCTTGGGATTCATGGTGACAACAATCCCGTTGTCAATCAAAATTTTCTCGGCCATTCTTCCACCACACAAATAATTTAGAGACCAAAGGATGATTTAGGTTTTCCGTCCTTGGTCCAGCCTTGCAATTCATAGTATTTGTCCAGCATCTGGTTGAACTTTTCAGGGTCTATGCTCTTGCCTCTGGCCGGGCCTTCTCCCTCAAGCGGCCTAGTCATTATCTTCGGGAGGTAATCGTCCTTGCGATCAAATCCATGTCTTACATTAAACTCCCTGACCATGCTCCAGACCTTGGCCCCCAGAGATTTCAGCTGCTCTCTGGTGAAATTGTAACCAAGGGCCCTTAACCACTCACTACCAAGATCTTCAAGATAAACCGGGCTGGCAAAGTCGCAGATGGCCAAACACCAGAGGGCCGAGTTGTTGTCATGATCCTCCTTGACAAACCTTGGAGCCTTTTCATAGTCGTAAGGCGCATCTCCCCAGAAAGTCGTTGGACCCACCGCCCAAGATCTCTTGTGACAGGCCCCACGATCACTTGTCGCGTAGGCGAGGGCCATCGCCACGCTGCCACGAGGATCATAACCCGGATAGCCCATCCCCTTGCACTCGGCGATGAAATCTTCGCCTCCAAAAACTGAGGCTGCTTTTTTCAACCCATCGGCCAAAGTGTTTCCGAGGCGACCATCCCGGTGAGCGATGGCCTCAATAACCTGAATGCACTTCTCTACATCACCAAATTTTATATCGAAGATTTTGATCCCCTCCTCATTACACCGCATCAGCCAGCCGATGATATTTCCGACCTCAATGGTGTCTATGCCGTATTCCCCGCAAAGTGAATCAAGCTTGGATATGGCGCTTAGGTCATCGATGCCACAATTGGGCCCCAGCATCGCAATCGTCTCATATTCGGGCCCCTTCCTCGTTTCGATCTCGAATTTGCCCTTCAATTTCAACGCGTAACCGCAGGCCAGCGGGCAGAAGTAACAAGTCTTTCTTTCCTTAACACTCTCTTTAACTTTTTCCGGACCGATGCTGTCGTAGCCGAAAAACCTGCCCATTCTCCATCCCAGCGAGGGTAGTAGCCCAGCACTTTGGGAGGAAAAGGTGGTCCCCGCCGTGCCGATCTGAATCGCCCACTGAGTCCCAGGATTTTCCCTCAGTTTTTTCACATACGCGGCCGCCAAGTCCCTAATTTCCTTGGGTAAAGCTGGCGGATCACTTTTGACGACAACACACTTGAGATTCTTTGATCCCATGACGGCTCCGGCACCACCCCTGCCGGCGTGGTGAGTCCCCCGATCGGAAGAGATGGTGGCGTACCTCACCATTTTCTCACCCCCCACGCCGATCCCCGCGATTTCCGCACCATCGCCAAATTTCTGGTATAGTTCGAAAACGCTCTTTCCTCTCAACTCTGGGGCCGGCACCAACTCAGCATTGCCGTGGTCCACTGAAAGATAACACGTCTCCTCGGCCTTTCCCTCAAAAATTATCGCCACGTGCCCGGGAAGCCCAAACCTCAACTTGGCCGGGAACATCCCTCCAGAATAGGAGTCCAAGAAAGTCCCGGTCAGAGGAGATTTTGTGCTCACCACTAGCCTGGATGTGGTCGGAGCCAGCCCGGTCAAAGGACCCCAGCTGAAAATCAACCTGTTTTCTGGAGAAAGTGGATCTGTTCCTGGTTTCACTTCTTTCAGCATGTAAAAAGCAGCGACCCCCTTCCCCCCTATAAGCTCCTTCGCTCCTCTTTCAAGCGGCTCGGATTTCACCGAACCGCTGGTCAAATCCACGCGCAAAATTTTGTCCAGCTTAAAATTTTCTGTTATCTTTTCACCCATCATACTTCCAAAAAAGAGTATTAATATCATTCGCTTTCAGAAGATCAACGGTGAATAAAATAGTGGCAATGAATTAAATTACAAAAGGTTTCAGCTCATGCTTTCATCTTCTTCGCTGCCTCAAGGATGGCCTTCACTATTTTTACATACCCGGTGCACCTGCAAAGGTTGCCGTCAATCGCGCGCCTTACCTCCTCCTCGGTTGGATTTGGGTTCTTCTCCAGAAGGGCCTTGGCCGTCAAAATCATTCCTGGAGTACAATAGCCACACTGGATCGCCCCCGCCTCGATAAATGCTTCCTGAATCGGGTGCAGTTTACCTTTATCAGCAATCCCCTCAATAGTAACTATCTTCCTACCATCGGCTGAAGCCGCTAGGACCAGACAGGACGTCATTGGCTTTCCGTCAATTAGCACGGTGCAGGCCCCGCATTCCCCCGTCCCGCAGCCGTATTTCACTCCAGTCAAGCCAAGCTGGTCCCGGAGAACGTGAAGCAGTGTCCAGTGGGGTTTCACCTCAACAACATAGTCCCTGCCGTTCACGTTCAGAGTGACGCGTATCATCTTCTGCCCCTTTCCCACCATCTCAGGCCCCTCCAAACCTCTCCATTAAGTTCAAAAGAGCGCGCTTCGTCAAAACCTCGGCAACCGACCTGCGGTATTCGGCCGGGGCTCTGACATCGCTTATCGGCTTAGTCTCCTCCGCGGCTTTCCGGGCCACATCAACCATTATCTGGGAAATTTCCTTTAGTCCTTTGCCCTCAAGCATTCTCTCTGCCGCCTTGGCCCTGATCGGCGTCGGTGCAACTGCGCCGAGGACTATTCTGGCGGCTTTACAGAGGCCATCGTCAACCGTCAGGCGAACTGCAACGTTGACCTGGGCAATATCCTCGCTCGTGCGGCCTTTTTTGAGAAAAACTGCTTTAGTATTGGCGGGGGCTCTGGGGACGAATATTTCCGCAAGCAGCTCTCCCCTTTTCAAGACCGACTTTTTAGGGCCTATAAAGAAGTCTTCCAAAAACACCCTCCTCTTCCCCCTGGGGCCAATTATCCTCGCCTCGGCGTCGAGCGCTATCAGCGACGGGGGCATGTCAGCAGATGGCGCGGCGTTACAGATGTTTCCTCCGATGGTAGCGAAGTTCTTCGTCAGCGGCGTGCCCATGTCCCACGTTGACCTGGCAATCACATCATAGGGTTCCTCCCTGAGTTCCGGTGAAGCCGCGATATCGTTCAGGGTAGCCAGGGCACCTATCCTCACGCCCCGCGCCCCCTTTTTGATGTAGTTCAGCGGCAGGCGGGAAATATCAACTATGTATTCCACGTGTGGAGGTTTCGCCACCAGAAGGTCGGTGCCGCCAGCCAAAATTGCTGCGGCCCCGCCAAATCTCTTGAGAAGACTGACAGCCTCCCCGACGGTCGCAACCCGGAAATATTCCTTAGGCCGGAATAAAGGCATTTTATCGGTGAGCACTTTTCTCAAAAGTTAAAAAATCTTTCTGCAGACAATTAATATTCTCGAAAAAACATTAATCTTTGATCGCGAATGACAGAGGATATCGACCTTCTCATCAAAAATGCCCGATTGATCGATAAAGAAAATACAGTGGATATAGCGATTAAGGGGGAGACGATAATCCTGGTCGGCGAGGAAATAAACCTGCCAGCAAAAAAAGAACTGGACGCCGCGGGAAGATTAACCATCCCGGGATTCATTGATGCCCACATGCACCTGGATCATGCCTGCCTCGGCGGGGATGCGAAATGGATCCCACGCACCCACGAAGAATCGGAAAAAGTTATCAGAAGTGGAAGAAAAGCCATCGACGCTGAAGGTGTCAAAGAAACGGCAAAAAATGCAGCGAAAATGGTTTTGAAAAACGGGACCACTGCTGTGAGGACGCACGTTAACGTCGACCGGCTCTTTGGGCTGAGGGAATTGAAGGCCATGCTGGAAGTTAAAAGGGAATGCGCGGGGTGGATGGATATGCAGCTGGTGGCCTTTCCCTCCCGGGAGGCTCTAACGCAATCCGGGGAAAGCGAACGGTTGCTCAGGCAAGCCATGGAGCTGGGGGTAGAAGTTGTCGGCGGCCTGCCCAACGTCGACCCCGATCCTGAGGGTTATCTGGATATCATTTTTGATGTGGCAAAAAAATACGGCGCCAAGATTGACCTTCACGTTGATGAAACAAATAACCCTCAAAGTCGGGTTTTGGAGCTCTTCGCCGAAAAAACCATGGAGAACGGCTATGAAGGCAAGGTGGTGGCGAGCCACTGCAGCGCGTTGTCCGCTTATGATGAAGAATACGCAAGGAGAGTTATAGCCAAGGTCCGGGAGGCTGAAATGAGCATCATCGCCAACCCCTTCACCAATATCTACATCCTGGACCGAAACGGAAAACCAAACGGGATCACCCGGGTGAAGGAGCTGCTCGACGCTGGCGTAAATGTGGTCTATGCCACAGACAACTTCAACGACGGCTATAATCCCTTGGGCAACGGGGACATGCTACTGGCAGCTCTTTTCTTGGCCTACCAGAAAAAGCTTGACGGCAAGCGTGTTTTTTCAACGCTGTTAAAAATGGGAACCACGGCGGCGGCGAGGGCTACGGGAATAATTGAAAACCATGGAATTAAGGAGGGTGGGAAAGCAGACCTCGTGATACTCGATGCTGAAGCTGCGTGGGAAGCCGTTGTATTTCAGGCAAAAAGGGTTCACGTGATCAAAAATGGAAAAATTGTTGTGAGCAACGGCAATTTGATAATTTGAAAAAAATCGTGATTTCAGAGCCAGCCCCTAGCTTCCATTGTTTCAACAATCCTGGTTGCGGCCAACGCCAAAGCTGATTTTCTCAAACTCACACCCTTTCTTACTGAAAATTGCAGCGTCTCCTCGAATGCCTCCAGCAGTGTTTCTTTTATTGTGGCAAAAGTCTCTTCCTTTTTAGTCTTGCTTCCAGACTTGCCCTTCCGCCATTCATCATAGCTGGCAACCACGCCGCCAGCATTGGCGAGGAAATCGGGGACCACTATTTTCCTGTTTTTAAGCAGTATCTCATCCGCATCCTTGGTAACCGGGGCATTAGCGCCTTCGACTATCAAATCAGCTTTGATGTTTCCTGCATTCTCCTTTGTTATGACATTCCCTACCGCTGCCGGCACCAGCAGGTCGACATCCAACTCCAGCAGCTTCTCGTTGGTTATGCGGCTGCCGCCGAAGCCGCACACGGTGCCATTTTCCCGGGAATATTTCTTGAGCTCCTCAATATCGATGCCGTCTTTACAAAAAGTTCCCCCTTGAACATCTGACACCGCAACTATCTTGGCGCCCATCTTCGAGAGAAATTCACAGGTCCATGAGCCAACATTACCGAAACCCTGCACCGCCACGGTAACGTCGGAGATGTCCTTTTTCAAAAACTCCTGAACGGCACGCTCCGAGATCACCGAAACTCCATAACCCGTTGCTTCCTTCCTGCCGGGCAGGCCACCGATGCCTATCGGCTTCCCCGTCACCGACTCCCTGATGTGGGTCTCCCCAAAAATTACCGCCATCTCCCTGGGCCCCGTCCCCAAGTCTGGAGCCGGGACGTAGTTTCCCGACAACAGTTCATTCCTGAGCTCATGCGCATAGCCCTCCATGATGATCTGCTTTGTCTCCGGCGGTAGGTTGCTATCAGCAGCTATGCCCGACTTCGCCCCCCCGAAAGGAAGATCCATCAACGCATTTTTGTAACTCATTATCTCCGCCAGCTGGGCGACCTCTTCAAGGGTGACATCTTTGGACATCCTTACGCCACCTTTGCCCGGTGGCCCGCGTGCGGCGCTGTGGTAGACCAAATAAACATAGATGAAACCCTTGACTCCGGGGATGTGCCTCCTGATTCTGCACCTGATAATCCTGTCCGGCTCGCTCAACAACTTGTAGGCTTTTTCAGGCATTCCCACGAGCTTGACTATTTCTTCATCCAGCAGCATCAAAATACCTCCCCATCCATCAAACGGGACGCAGCTGCTACTTTTATAGCTTCCTCCGGATCCTTGAGGAGATGCCCGGTGGCAACGCAGACCACGCAGTCATCCCTGGCAATCTCCCCGCGCCGCGCCAGCTTTTTGAGGCCGGCAACTGTGGCGGCGCTGGCGGGCTCAACGCCTATGCCCTCCAATCTCGCCAGCAGTTTTTGAGCTTTGATGATTTCGGCGTCGGAAACCGACTCCGCCGTCCCTCCCGAGCTTCTTATGGCCCTGATGGCTTTAGGGCCATTGACGGGGTTACCTATCCTGATGGCCGTCGCTATTGTCTCCGGCTTTTCAACTGGCTCAAAGGTGTCCAGCCCTCGCTTTATTGCCTTCACTATGGGGCTTGCACCCTTCGCCTGAATTCCAACCATTTCAGGGACTTCTTTGGTGACCCCCACCGCCTTGAACTCGAAAAATCCCTTGTAGATCGCCCAGATGTTGGCGCAGTTTCCCATCGGAACCACCACCTTATCCGGAACCCGCCACCCCAACTGCTCGGCTATCTCAAAACCTATGGACTTCTGCCCCTGGAGCCGGAAGGGATTCAAGGAATTCAGCAGGTAAATATCACCCCTTTTCTCACACAGTTGCCTCACCGCCGCCAGCGCCTCATCAAAATTTCCCTCAATGGCCAGCACCTTGGCGCCATAGATCAACGCCTGCACAAGCTTGCCCAGCGCCACCTTACCCTTTGGAAGAACAACGACACAACGCAGACCCGCCCTTGCTGCATAGGCCGCCAGAGAGGCCGAGGTGTTACCCGTTGAAGCACAGGCCACGCTTCTGACGCCAAGTTCAAGGGCCCTGGTAACACCGACCGTCATACCCCGGTCTTTGAAGGATCCGGTTGGGTTGCTGCCCTCAAACTTCACATAGAGTTCTTCGATACCGATCTCCTTACTCAGGCGATCGCAACGAATGAGCGGCGTCCCGCCCTCGCCCAAGCTTACTATCTTTGAATCATCAAAGATCGGAAGAAAGTCGCGATATTTCCAAACCCGCGGCGGCTCCGGACCAAGGCCTCTGTCCCCCAGCTTTTTTTTAATGGCCTCCAGATCCAGTTCAACTTCTAAGAGCCCCCCGCACTCAGGACACGTGTAGAACCTGGAACCAACGTCAAACTTGCGGCCACATTCTATGCATTCCAGCCACAAAACTAACCACCAAGAGTGCGGTGAATATCGATGAGATCCCCTAGCAGAGAACTGGAAGTTTCCTTAGGCCCAGCCCCAAAGCCGGTAATTGATATTTCCCCCGCCAAGTCCAACTTGAAGGTTACTGCATTCAAAGTCCCCCCGACCGCAAGCGGGTGGCCCTGCGGCACCAGCTTAGGGCCGACCTCAAGACGATCACGCCTAGCGATCCCAACCAGCTTTATCATTTGCCCCGCCTCATGCGCCAACCGAGTGGCCTCCGGGGTGATCCTCCTGATGCCAACAACTTTCACGTCAGAAAGCTTGGCATTGATTCCTAAAACGGAATTGGCCAAGATCGTCACTTTACATGCTGTGTCTATTCCGTCTATGTCCAGCGTTGGATCCTTTTCAGCAAGCCCCAGTTCCTGTGCTTCCCTTATTATTATTTCCTGAGGCAATCCCTCAGCGCTCATCCGGGTGAGAATATAGTTGGTGGTGCCGTTAAGCACGCCACGGATCTCCGAAATTTCATTGCCGCTCAGAAGCTTTTTGGCCAATCCAATCACGGGAACAGCGCCGCCGACCGAAGCTGAATATCTGAACTCCACCCCTTGTTTCTTAGCCAGCGCATCCAGCTCCTTGAAAGCGACCACCAACGGTCCCTTGTTCGAGGTTATAACGTGTTTTCCCGCCTGCATCGCGCGCTTTATATGGCTCAGCCCCGGCTCACCCGTGCGGATGTTCGTCGGTGTCAGCTCAAAGACTACATCGGCGCTGACCTCGTCGATTAAATCAAGCGCGAGCTTGCCGCGTTTTCCGCCAGGGTATCCCACGACCGTCCCTGAACCCTCAGCGATTTTCAAAAGTCGCGGCAGATCCAGTCCTTTCTCATCCACCGCCGCACCAAATTCATCAGCTACGGCGACAACCCTCGGAACCAGCCCGTGGGCCCTCTTGAGAAAATCGGCCTTTTCAACAAATGCCCGGCAAATTCCCCTGCCCAAGTTACCGAACCCGATGATAATTATCCTCATCAAATCGCCTCAACTGAAGTCACCAACAAAAGGCCTTTCTTTTCAGCTATGGTCTGCAACCTGGAAATGGCCAGCTGAGCTAGCTCTCTGTCATTGGCAGCTATCGTCATACGCGCCGAGGACTCGCGACCCATGCTGCCCACCGCAAGGTTAAGCTCTGAGACAGTTACGCCTTTAATGGCATTAAGCTGGTCTATGGTGTGTCTGATATCTGTGTGTACAATGTGGCCGACGAGAAGAACTGTGGTCAAGATCTCCCCCTCGCGCTCCCCTAGTTGCGTGACCCGAATTCCCGCCTCTTTTAGGGCTGCCAGTATCCTTTTCAGCGTTGCCTGATCCCTCACCTCAAAAATCAGCATAACCGGCAGGCGCCCCAGCGGCGTCTTGCGCTCCCTTTGGTGCATGATGCTCTTGATGTTGCCGCCATACCGGGCGATCGGTTCCAGCCCCTTAAGGAGCTGCCCGGGAACATCCTCAAGCTCCATCACCATCTTCACGAGCATTCTTTACACCTCAATTTCGTAAAAACATCCTTGGCAGGGGTGATAACTGTTTCGAACGCCCATTTTTTAGACAATTAAACCTTTCATGCCATCGACTTCAGGATGTAAAAGTCTCACACCACTCGAATTTTTCTTGGAATGCTGACGATTACTTTACCCTTCTCAATTTTTATTTTAGCGGATCGCTTTTCCGTGGAAGTTGGCAGCGCCACCGTACAGAAATATTCCCGCTGAAGTTTTGGCGCTAGAGCATAGATCTCAACCGACTCTGGATAAAACTTTAGCCTAACATCCTCTTCGCTTTCCACTCCCTCGGCGCAGATTGTTATCATGACCTCATTAACATCTACTGAAACGTTATATTCTGGGATAATTCTCTCCTTTAATCGCCCCTCCGGCTTCTCCTTTTCTGGCTCCATCTTCACATACTCTCTTTGAGGTCTTGTCGGGGCAACTTTTCCTTTTTCAAGCGGGACCTTTTCCCATTTTCCTGACGGACCGAAACGCCTCACCTCAATCTTGGGCGGCCCCCGACCGTTACTGCTTATCGAGATGCTGAAACCACCGCCAGTAACATAACCGCCTGGAGCCTTAATCACCCACTCCGGCGGCTTTCCAATCGTCTCCTTGGAGCGCAGCTCTTTCTCAATATCCTCAAAATCCTTGAAAAATCGCTTCATCATTCGCTTGAAAAACTCGTCAAACGGATCCGACATCTTTGCACCTGATATAGGATTTACTCCGAGCTTTATAATCTTTGGAAAAATGATGATATGAACCTAAAAAAGAAAAACAAGCCTGCCGGTTCAGATGTCCTCTTGCCATTCATCCTCAGCCAAAGTGCACTCGCCGTCTGAATAAAAATCACATTCTTCACAGCACTCGTTGCGGTTTTCACAATCGTCGTAGAGGTAACAATTTTTACAACACTTGGGCACTTGCCTTCCTCCAGACTAATTCGGTCGATAAAAATAACTAAAACCACTTATTTAAACATTTCTCAGAAAAAATTTTGAGCTAAGTTAAAACAAAAAATGACTTAAACTGTCGGCGGCCGACCGTTCTTCGCGGCTCTGAATAATGGACCAGCAGGAGAATTCGAAAGCCCCGCGAGTTCGCGGCATGAGGATCCAAATGTGGAATCCACACTATCTCGCAAGACTGTGGTGGGGTTTAGCGGGCTACACTAAGTGATCCGCAACGAGCTGTACCGTCAGCAAATTCACCGGCGTCCGAGACCCGCACCTTAGCATGCAATGAAATTCAATATTAGAATACTGACGTTTCTGCTGCCATGGCCTCTGGAAGCCAAGGTCTAATCTGCCTGAGCAACTCATAGGACTCCCTGGAAGGCGGCGCCCAGACAACGCCGCGAGCATCTTCAGGACTGGCATGCCAAACGGTGAAGCCGTCAAGCCTTTTTGGATTAATCGTCACTGAAACTAAGCCGGTCTCCGGATTCAAGCTCATCGGCGCCAACAATAAGCCTCGCTTGACCCGAAGCTCAGAGAGGAGGCAGGTTTCTTTTCCTCTTTTGAGCTTTACTGGGGAAACAACGCCGTCGACTAAGACGTCGGCCTGATGGTCAACCAGATAGCTCACAATATAACTCGTCAGACCTTCCTGCATCTCCTGAAGGACCCCCACATCTCCGGCCCAAGCCTCAAAGGGAACTGTTTCAAGCGGGATGACCAAGTCAAAACCCAACCCTCCGGAGTATTTGACCCAGGGCTCCGAGACGCCCGCGGCTTCTAAGGCCTGTAAAACCCATGAGGTGGCTTCTTTGGCAAACTTCAGTCCACTGCTCTCAGCGCGAATTGTCCACACCAAATCGATGCCGATGGGGTTGTTAAAGTCATCCAGGTAGTATCGCCAATAAGAGGCGTAAAACGCTGACGCTCCGGCGGCCAAAACGCGATCGATGTCCGTCGGTTCTTCAAAGCAGATCGGTGTTCGCTGGTTGGCGTCCAAATACCGCTGAAGGCTCTTGGTTTTTTGATTGTAAAATGCGCATTCACGAACGCCCCTGCTCCCACCGGTATTCGCGAAATCCAAAATGGCGCGTCTTACATCGAGGCGTTGATAGTACATCCGGCTTCCCCGATTGGGTGTCTGTCGTGTCGCTTCAAGCCGATTTTGGAGAGGGGGGTCGCCGAAAGTATTCCCTCCAGACCCCTTCATTTCCACTGGAGAAATAAAATTAATAATAAGGAAAAAGGTTATGTTACACTATGACAATAAATAATAACAAAAGCGAGTTCAATATGGGCTGGGTTGTCGGTTTCATCGAAAGTAAAGGCGTTTTTACGACAAATACCATAAAATTTTCACGAAAAACCAAATCGGGGCTAAAAAAATACCGATATCGCAACCCTGTTTTTTATCTCGTCAGTGGTGATCGATCTGCACTGGAAATCATAAGGGATCTGTTGGGCATGGGTAAAATAGACCGGCACGGCTTGGTTTTTCACCTCGGTATTCGACGCAAGGACGAATGCCTTCATTTGGTCGATTTTTTGGAGGGGAAACTTAGGTCGGTTCATCGCATCCAGCAGTTTGCTGCATGGCGGAAAAGGGTGCTGGAGTGGAAATCAAGGGCGCGGGGGGAAGGCGTTGAGCAGGGTTCTGAACTGGCCCCGGGCAGTTCATAAAGCTTTTTGTCATTGCCCCACCCATTTTGTTGGGGGACAATGGCGGAGCGTTTTGATATCGTCATGCGCGGCGTTGAGGAAGTGGTCACCAGAGAAGAGCTACTCCAGCTTCTCAGTGGGGAAAAGTTCACCGCCTACTGTGGTTACGAGCCCTCCGGCAAGGTCCACTTCGGCCATGCTCTCACCGTTTCAAAGCTCATTGACCTTCAAAAGGTGGGGGCGCAGGTCACCGTTCTGCTGGCCGATCTCCACGCATTTTTGAACCACAAGGGCACCTTGGGCGAAATTCAGAGAATAGCGGAGTACAACAAACACTGTTTTATTGCGTTGGGGCTGGATCCCCAGCGTACTAATTTTGTGCTTGGCTCAAGCTTTCAGTTAACTCCGGAATATGTGCTGGACGTGCTCAGGATGGCCACGAAAACGACGCTTCTTCGCGCGCGCCGTGCCATGACGGAGATAGCCCGCCAGACCAAGGATCCGGATGTTGCCCAGGCCATTTATCCGCTCATGCAGGCGGTTGACATAGCCCATCTTAAGGTCGACATAGCGGTTGGCGGGATAGATCAGCGCAAAGTTCACATGGTCGCACGGGAGAGGCTGCCTGAACTCGGCTATAAAAAGCCAGTATGCCTGCACGTTCCACTTCTTCACGGCTTGGATGGAGAAGTGAAGATGTCATCCAGCAGGGGGAATTTCATTGCCGTCGATGATGAGCCCTCCGTTATCAGAGAAAAGGTGATGAAGGCCTTCTGTCCGCCGAAAGTTGTGAAGGACAATCCAGTGGTTGAGTATGTGGAGTATTTCGTTTTGCCGGCGCTTGGGCGCTTCAGCATCCCCCGTCCGGAGAAATATGGTGGGCCGTTGGAAATAACAGACGCCACGGAATTCAAAAAAATTTATGCCTCTGGCAAGCTTCATCCAGCGGATCTGAAAGCAGCCTTGGCGGAGGCCGTTGTGGAGTTATTGTCCCCGGTACGGGAATACTTCAAAAAACATCCCGAGGCCAAGCTGGAGCAGCCGGGTTAGGTCTTGCGGGGATTGGGTTTTATTTTTCGTTTATGGAACTTGCCGATCCTTTAGGCTGGTTTTTGGTCTTTTTAAGCAAAATGCCGTTAAATAATTTCAGGGGGCAGGTGTTTGCGTTTTAAGCCGCGTTCGATATCGATAACCTCGGGGAAAGGAGGAACCGGAAAAACCACGGTGACGGCCAATCTTGGTGTAGCTCTGGGGGCACTGGGCAAGGACACCACGATTTTGGATGGTGACCTTGCCATGGCTAACCTGGCGATTGTTTTGGGAATGCACAAGTGTGAGCTTTCGCTTTTGGACGTGTTAACCGGTGAGGCGGATATCAAAGATGTCATTTACAGGAATTACGGGATAAAAGTGGTGCCAATGGGATTTCGTTTTGAGGACGCCCACGAAGTTCTTTCAAAGGTGAAGCGTGAGAGGGTTGAGGAGGTTGTGAAAGAGCTGTTAAAACAGACGGAGTTCCTCCTTATCGACGGGGCCGCGGGAATTCAGGATGCCACAATAATTTCCATCGCCGCCGCTCGGGAAATGATACCCGTCTGCAATCCCACTTATACGAGTCTGGTCGATGCTTACAAGATCGTGAGGCTGGCCAACGTTCTCGGTTCGTGGACTCGTGGCGTTGTGGTGAACCGCTCCGGAAAGGCAGCCGATCTTTCTACAAGCGAGGTGGAGGCATTCATGAGCCGCGCGCTGGGAACCATGCCCATTTTATCCGAGATTCCGGAGGACCCCAAGGTGCAGGAAGCGGAGCGGGAAGGGGTCCCCGTTGTGGTTTATGAGCCCGATTGTGAAGCTTCTCTAGCGATAGGAAATTTGGCGAAGCTCGTGGCGGGGGAAGCCAACCTGCCATATGCACCTTATGAGGAACGCGCGGTAGCTGAGACCACCGCCAGGCTGATTCGAGCACTGACCGGTCGCAATATTTAGCAGCCAGCCCTCAGTGAACTAGGTTCGTGAGGATTAAGGCGGCGACTAGAAAGACCACTGTCGCAATTAAGAAACCAGCAGCGATGCCAACCTTCGGCAGGGAGAGATAAAGCGAGATGGCAAAGAAGACGTTGGAGATCATTGCCAAAACAACTCCACGTGTCATCTCGGTTGCAGAGTCAAGTCCGCGGTGCAGATATTCGAGAAAAATTACTGCTCCCGTCCTGATGGGGGCTCCAGCCAGAATGCCCCCTGCTGTTGGTCCCAGAAGTGAAGCCACGAGTAGTGCTCCAGCCACCAAGATTCCCCCCACGATGAAGTCGAAAAATATGTATCTTGTGTTCAACTTCATTTTCAGACCTCCAGATAATCTTCAACACCGAGGTTTAAGCCTCCTCCTGAGGACTTTTGCCCAGTATTTTTATTTTCATCAGGCGCCTTCAGTATTGTGGTTAAGCTTTCCATCATAGTTCCAACGTACAACGAGGCGGAAAATTTAGCG
Source organism: Candidatus Hadarchaeum yellowstonense (assembly GCA_001515205.2). Classification (GTDB taxonomy): domain Archaea; phylum Hadarchaeota; class Hadarchaeia; order Hadarchaeales; family Hadarchaeaceae; genus Hadarchaeum; species Hadarchaeum yellowstonense. The sequence continues at coordinate 17,598 of LQMQ01000002.1, read as the reverse complement.
GAGCTGGTCAGAGGCATTTTTAGCGCCCTTGAGGGGTCTGATTTTGAATTGATTGTGGTGGACGACAATAGTCCTGATGGGACGGGAAAACTGGCCGATGAACTGGCGTCGCAGCACAAAAATATGGCCGTTGTCCACAGACCCGGAAAGCTTGGCCTAGGAACGGCGATACTCGATGGCTTGAATGTTGCCCGCGGAGAAATTATTGGGGTGATGGATGCAGACCTGCAGCACCCGCCGGAAGTCTTGAGACTCATGCTGGAGAGGGCTGAGGAGGGCGCCGACATTGTCGTGGCGTCGCGATACGTTGAAGGGGGAAGTGTCGAGGGTTGGTCGCTGTTGAGAAGAATCATTTCCCGGGGGGCGCTCTGGCTCTCCCACCTCTTTTTACCCCAGACAAAAAATGTGAAGGACACTCTCTCAGGATGTTTTCTTTTCAAGAGGGATGTGATAAGGGGGGCTTCAATCGATGTCAAGGATTTCAAGTTGCTCCTTGAAATTCTGGTTAAAGGGAGGTATGAAAAAGTTGTCGAGGTTCCTTATACCTTCAGGTCCAGAGCCGCGGGTAAGAGCAAACTAGGTTCTAGACAGATATTCAGCTACGTGAAGCAGCTGCTCAGGTTATCCGAATACAGGATCCTGAAGTTCATGGCCGTTGGGGCCTCGGGGCTGGTCGTTAACAATGGAATTCTGTGGCTTCTGGTTTCTTCGTTTGGTTTATTCCCGCTTTTAGCGGAAATATTTTCCATCGAATCTTCCATAATCAGCAACTTTGTTTTAAACAACTTCTGGACATTCAAAGGGAGAACATCGGAGAGATTTTCCTATCGATTGTTAAAATATCACGGGTCTGTGATCTTGGGCGCTCTTGTTAACTACGCGGTGTTTGCCCTACTGTTATCCATCGGTCTGCACATCTTGGTGGCAAACACCATTGGCATCCTCCTTGGTTTCATTTTCAACTACTTCTTGAGCGAAACATTTGTCTGGAAATGGCTGTGAGGTGAGATGATGCGGTTAATAAAATTAGACGGAGCGGATGAAAGACGCGTTATCTGTTCGATATTAGCGGTGGCCCTAACTGCCGCCTTTTCCTTGTTCTGCTTTAACTTGGCCTTACAAATGCAGGGCACTTCTGGTTATGTCGCAGACGAGACTTGGTATGTGCTGTCTTCCAGAAACATCCTGCGAGAAGTTTTCGGTGTTCAGCCAGCCTATATCGATTCTGAAGGCAGGCATAACTACACGATTTTTTTCCAGTCTTACTCAGCTTTAAAGGAGGATAACGAGAGGTTCAGAAATTTCATCAGGAATGAATTTTGTGGCGTTGTAACTAAAGATTATGATAAAGCAGTCGCGATATCAGTGGCAACCGTCGAGGAGATTGATCCCAGTGCTGTTTTTGCAGCCTTTCCACGGGTGAAGGTAATCCAGAGCGGATATTTTTATCCCGATGTTTCCGGTGCAGACTCTTACAAGAACGCCGAGCACCCGCCGTTGGTGAAATACTTGATTGGGATTTCGATGCTTTTACTGGGCGATCAGCCAATAGTATGGAGAATCCCGAGCATAATTGCCGGTTCCTTAGCGCTTCTTGTAACTTACTTTTTGGTCTCAAGATTGTTGAATAACGAGGTCGTCGCCCTCTTGGTATTCCCATTTGCCTTTACCGATCCCGTTTTCAGGGCCATGTCCTCGATAGCAATGCTTGACATTTACGTGACTCTTTTCCTTTCCCTGTCGATGTGGTTTGCGTTGCGGAGAGATTATTTTTTGTCAGCTTTTTTCCTGGGCTTGGCAGCGACGTCGAAGTTTACCGGCGTGTTTTCAATTGCAGCACTGTTTTTGCTGATGTTGTTGCGCAGATCAAGTCTGAAAAAAATAATTGTTTACTCGTTCTTGTTTCCGTTCATGATCTGGTTTGTTTTCAACTCACCGCTGATATTCAAATGGGGTCTATCGGGTTGGATTGGAGAAATTCAAAATGGCCTGCGGTGGTTTTTGACATCGAGACCACCAGGCCCCGCTGTTTCCGATCCCTGGGGTTGGTTTGTAAATCAAAATCCATTCACGCTTAACGTCAGCCCTGATGTTTTCGCCGCAGTCAATCCTGCAGTTTATCTCATCGCGCTAGTTTCCTTGGTTATCACGCCGTACCTTTCTTATAAGGCCAACCGGGATGCCGCAGTCCCAGCTTTATGGTTCCTTTTTACTTTCCTAGGCTATGTTTTGGTGTATCTTCTTGGTAATAGAACCATGTACAGCTTTTATGTTGTGACCTTGTCCACGATGGCATATGCGCTGGCATCGGTGTTTTTGTTTTATCTTTTGAACTACCTTGAAAGCCGTACCTGATTTTTTTTAACTTTTCTATTTTTTGCGAAAATATTTCCCCTTTTTCCCCCTTTAAAAGGCTCCAAAGGCGAGATTTGGTCGGGGTAATGCAAATGTTGTGCGGTGGAAGCTCAAATCTGAAGCCGACTTTGGTGTTAGCGGTAGCGATTTTCTTAGTTCTCATCTTGGTTCTTTCACCCGTCGCATCTGCGGTTAAGGATCCAGATAAAACAAAGAATGGTAAAGACAACGATGGTCGGCCTTCGGAAAAAGATAACAGCGATGATGGTCGAGATAAGAAAAATGAAGGAAAGAAGAACAAGAACGACAAAGAGCAGATGGAGAACGATACCCCTGCTGCTGATAATTTGGATCAGGGCCTTACCGAACCCAGCGACAATAGTTTAGATTTGACTGACAATAATTTCGTAGACCAGCCTGAAAATGTTCAAGAGCTTCCGGTGGATAACCTTCCGCTGCAGTCTGATTTTCAGGAAGATAATTTCCAAAATCAACCACAAGATGTGGAACAAGAGGATCTGGAGAATGATGTGGTTTCAGATCCAGAGCAACCCAGCAGCCAGCCAGAGCAACCCAGCAACGATGCTAACAATCAAGTCCAGCTCGAGATCCTTAGTGAGCAATCCCAAGAGGAACAAGAGGGGCCTGAGAATGATATTCAGTATGATTTGCCTTTACCCAAGGTTCACGAGGAATTAAGTTCATTGGAAAATCAAGTTATAAATCCCGACGCGTTCGCATTTTTGGAGACTGAGAATGATCAAGTGCTGGAGCCGTCCAGTTCGAATGACCAAGATAATTTGCAGTCCATTCAGGTCGGCGCACAGACAGTCCCAGGCTCGGGAACGGCAAGCGTTAGCCTTTATTCTCTTGAGGAGCTCTTAGCGTTGAGCTTCGGTTTTGGGGCGGTTTTTCTGGGTAGGTTGGCCCAGATAAAGGTTCAACAGAAGTTTTTCTTCCAGATTCAGAGGTTCCAGGTCTCAATTTCAGACCAGTTTGGCACGGCCCACAAACGTCTGGAGAAGTTTTATCTAGTGCATTTGCGGTTTGGTAAGATAAAGTGCAGGTCCGGTTTCACCAAGGAAGAAGCACTGGCTTTCTTCAGGGAATGTCAGGGAATTTCCTTTTCTTGGAACAGCAGTTATTGAAAAACTTAATTTTCGTCGTTATTTCGGGTGTCGCGAAATTCGCGTCGGTCGCTTTAAATTCCGTCTCCGAAAAAGCGTTTTAATCCTGTGCCAATGGTATAGTGATGGAAATGGCAGGTAGTTTGATTGTTGAAATTTTGGGGGCAGATATAACCAAGCAGAAAGCCGATGCCATATGTAACCCGGCCAACAGTCTCTTAATAATGGGCGGCGGCGCTGCAGGAGCGCTTAAAAGGGCCGGCGGCATTGAGATCGAGAAAGAAGCGTTGAGGAAAGCTCCCGTACCTGTTGGAAAAGCGGTGGCGACCGGAGCCGGCAAGTTGAGTTCAAAATGGGTTATTCATGCGCCGACGATGGAACGTCCGGCAATGTCAACCACACCGGAAAAAGTTTACCAAGCTACTAAAGCAGCTTTATCCTGCGCCGAAAAAATTGGCGCCCGGGACGTGGTTTTTCCAGGCATGGGTACGGGAGTCGGAGGAGTTTCCCACCAGGCCGCAGCTGAAGCCATGTTGCGGGCGATAAAAGAGTTTGAAAATGAGGCGAAATCGTTGAAAAAGATCATCCTATGCGATATTGACAAAGAAATGGTCGAGGCTTGGAAAAGGGCCAAGGAAAAATTGAAAATGCTGACCTGAAAACATTTTTTCAGTTACAAATAGACGGGAGGTTATATGAGATTCATTGATTCCCACACCCATATTTACCTCAGGGGAATCCAAGATGTTGAGGCAATGTCTGCAGCCGGTGTGGAAGGAGTTGTCATTTGTTCTTACTTCCCGGTAAAACCAACCGGACCAGCAACCTTGATCGATTTGCATCGTTGGTTGACTGATGATGAACCGAAGCGCCTCAGGAGCTGCGGAGTTAAAGCAGCAATAGCGGTGGGAATTCATCCGAGATGCATTCCACCCATTGGTGTTGCTGATGTTTTGCAAGATATCTCCACAATTTTCGAGTCTGGGAAAGCTTCAGCTTTGGGTGAGGTCGGTTTGGAAACCGCCAGTTCTGAAGAAGTGGAGATTTTGATAAAACAGATGGCCATAGCAGACAGGTATAATGTGCCAATGATTTTTCACACACCAAGACAAAACAAAAATTACGTTTTTGACAAATTGTTGAAATTACTTCAAGATCAGAAAATAGATGTGGATAAAGTGATAATTGACCATCTAACGGTAGAACTGGTTCCCAAAGCGAGAGAAATTGGTGCCAACGCAGGAATAACGGTTCAGCCGGGGAAGATGACGGAGAAGGACGTTGTTTCAATTGTTAGCTCTTACGGGACCGAAGGAATCTTAGTAAACAGCGACCTGAGCAACGTGATTTCCGATCCCCTCGCCGTCCCCAAAGTCGCTCGCGAGATGATTGAAGCCGGGATAAACAAGGCAGATGTGGAAAGAGTCACTTATCTCAACGCAAAGAACATCTTTAAATTTTGAAGAACCTTTTTTATCAAAAAGGGGCAAAATATTCTGGCTTGCTTATGATCCGTCTAGAGGGGCTGACTCGAAGATTCAATGGGCGCACCGCGGTAGATGGCCTCACCTTCAGGGTCAGAGAGGGAGAGATATTTGGGCTGCTTGGACCCAACGGCGCGGGCAAAACAACCACAGTGAGGATGCTATGTTGTTTGATCAGGCCCTCTGAAGGTAGAGCTTTTGTTGGTGGTTATGAGGTCGGCCGGGAGGCGATGAAAATCAGAGAAATAGTCGGTCTTCTTCCAGAATCCCCCGGACTTTACGGTGAACTAAGCGCATATCGCAATCTCGATTTCTATGCCAGGCTTTATGGAGTTCCCAAACAGAGGCGTGAGGAGAACATCGAACGCTTCCTCAAAATGATGGATCTCTGGGACCGTAGAAATGATCCCGTAGGGTCATTCTCCAAAGGAATGCAGCAAAAGATTGCCATCGCGAGGTCAATGGTTCATGACCCGAAGGTGCTGTTTTTGGACGAGCCAACGGCAGCGCTGGCCCCAGACTCCGCCAAGGTTGTCAGGGATTTCATCTTGGAGTTGAAGCACGAAAAAAGAACGATATTCATCTGCACGCACAACCTCTATGAGGCGGAGAGGATTTGTGATCGGGTGGCAATAATCAATACAAAGCTGATAACTTTGGGCTCGCCCAGCCAGTTGCAGAGAGAATTTGGTTCGGGTAAAACTGAAGTTCAGATCAAGAATTTGGGATCCAGAATTTTGCACGCGGTTAAAAAGGTCAAAGGTGTCTTGAAGGTCGAAGTTTCCGGGAACAAGTTGCTCATCCAATCAAAAGATCCCGAGACAGTAAATCCAAGGGTGGTTGAGGCGATCGTAAAAAATGGTGGCAAAATTCTTTACGTGACCCGCGGGGCGCACGGGCTGGAAGAAGCGTATCTGAAGCTGGTGGGTAAAAATGAGGTTTGATCGGGTTTGGGAGATTGCCAAGAAGGACATGGCGAGCGTCAGAAGGCACCGATATGTGCTGTACGGCTTGGTGGTGATGCCCCTCATATTCGCCATCGTTGTGCCGATGATAACCATTCTTCCCTTTTTGAGCGCCGAAGTTGCGGGAGATAATTTGCCGCCGTTTGCACCCCCAGGTTTTTCCGTAAAACAAGCCACAATACTGGCCATGGTCTCACTTTTGAGCCTAATTTTTATGTTCATCCCGGCTTTCGTGCCCTCGGTGATAGCTTCCTATACCTTCGTCGGCGAAAAAATCAACAAGCAGCTTGAGCCACTTCTGGCGACACCAACGACGGACTCCGAGCTCTTGCTGGGAAAAGCACTCGGTGCCTTTCTTCCGGCGGTGGGAGTCACCTTCGCCTCCTTTACCGGCATGGTGATCTTGGTTGATTTACTCACCCTTCCAATCTTCGGATATCCGGTGCTGCCCGACTTGCTCTCGCTGGTCATACTTTTCGTCTACTGCCCGCTGATCGCAATACTATCGGTCTCGGTTTCCGTGTTCATTTCCTCCAAGGTGAATGATGTCCGTGCGGCGACACAGCTCAGCGGTGTTTCGGTGCTTCCCGTACTTGGTTTTTACTTTTTATTTCTAGGCGGTTTATTGAAGCTTGACTGGGTTGAGTTGGCTTTATTTGCGGCCCTGCTGGTTTTGATCGATGCGGGTCTTTTTTATCTGAGCAAGATGACCTTTCAGAGAGAAGAGATTCTGACCAAGTGGAAATGATCGAACAGGTGATGGCTTGAAATACGGTGAGTTCAAGGCCCCGAAGGGCGTCATCAAGGTTGAACTCTTACTTTCAGGTGATGTCATTTCTAGGATTTCCCTGAGCGGGGATTTTTTCATTTATCCTGAGGAGGCCCTGGAGCGGCTCGAGAGTAGCCTCACCGGAGTGAAAGTGGACTTCGACAACCTGATGGCGGCAGTGAAAAAATTTTATCAGGATACGGGGGCGCAAACTCCTCTGCTTACTCCCGAACACTGGGTGGAAGCAATACTGAGGGCGGCTAGGAGTTGATTGTTTGAATTGGAGGCTGTTGCCCTTACGGGTGGATGACGCTTTCATGAGCATGGCGATTGACGAAGCCCTGCTAATACTGAATGCGGAGAAGAAGTCCCCGAACACAGTTCGTTTCTGGCGCTGGCTGCCCTCCGCTGTTTCGCTGGGCTGTTTTCAGAGCCTGGAGCGTGAGGTCGATCTGGAAGCGGCGAGGCGGCACGGGGTTGATATAGTCAGGCGCATCACAGGCGGAGGTGCTGTCTTTCACGATCACCAAGGTGAGCTGACATACAGCTTGGTGTGCGGTGAAGAAGATATGCCGCGCGATATAGTCGAGTCCTATAAAATAATTTGTGATGGGATTGTCCAGGGACTGAAGCAGCTGGGGATTCCTGCCGAGTTCCGGCCGATCAATGACGTGCAGGTAAACGGCAAAAAGATCTCGGGGAGTGCTCAGACCAGGAGATGGGGCTCACTTCTGCAGCACGGAACCATTCTGATTTCACCTGATGTGCGGTTGATGTTTGAGCTCCTCAAAGTAAGCCCGGAGAAGATATCAGATAAGTTTATCTCCTCCGTCTTTGAGCGGGTGACCACAATAGAGCGCGAGCTGGGGAGAAGGCCAAGCTTTGAGCAGGTGAGAGAAGCGATGATAAAGGGATTCGAAAGGGCGCTGAACGTCGATCTCGTCGAAGGTGAGTTGACAAGGGCCGAGCTGGATCTTGCGGCTAAACTCAGGCCCAAATATGCTTCCAAAGAATGGTTGAGGAAACGCTGATGTTTAGGGAAAATGAGCAAATACCCTTGTCAGTAAAATTCAGGCACAGCCGTGAACTTTTAGCCTGTTACCCGCACCCCAATTTCCCCACAATATCTCTCACCGGCGGCAACTGTGCCTTGAACTGTAAGCACTGCGGTCGTCGTTACCTACAAAATATGATTTCTTGCCCAACTCCCGCAGCTTTGCGCGAAAAGTGTTTTGAGCTATCCTCAAGCGGTGCTACAGGGGTTCTCCTTAGCGGTGGTTTTAACGCTGAGGGCTATGTTCCCTTTGAGCCCTTCTTGGACACCATTGAAGAGATTAAACGTGAAACAGGCCTTTTTATAAGCGCCCACACCGGGCTGGTCCCTGAGTGGCTCGCCAGAGAGCTTGGCAGGGTGGGGGTGGATTTAGCTGATTTTGACTTGATCGGAGATGACGATACCATTAAACTGGTGCTGGGAGTCGAGAGAACGGTTGGCGATTACCGACGGTCGATGCTGTTGCTTTCAAGGTACCTGCCCCGCGTTGTTCCGCATATCTGCGTTGGTCTGCATTCCGGGGAGATTCGCGGTGAGTTCAGAGCCCTTGAGCTCGCTTCGGAAATAGATCCCCCGCTGGTAGTCCTGCTGGTTCTGGCACCCACCGCCAGCACTGATTTTGAAGGGGTGAATCCCCCCTCGCCAGCGATTTTCAAGGAAGTCGCTGCCACGGCAAGACTCATGTTTCCCCAAGCCGATCTTGCGTTGGGCTGCATGCGTCCTCGTGTTCGTGAGCGTCTTGAAATTGAACTCGCCGCGCTACAGGCAGGGGTCGACAGAATCGCGATGCCGAGCAAACAGACCATCCGCGCCGCTTGGAGCATGGGTTTGATTGTTAAAGAGCTACAGGCCTGCTGTGCCGTTCCGGAGGGTGTTGTCAGGCCAGGGAAGAGTTTTGACCCCAGCTGTTAATATTTTACAGGTTTATCAGAAAGGTGGCACGCAGTATGGTGGAATTTGGTGGAGAAAAAAGTTCACTGAGTAAGGTGAGGGTGGCTTTCGGCACCGGGGTGCTGCTAGGTCTGTGGCGAGGCGAGGTAACGGAGCCGCCGACGACAGCCCATTTTTTGACCTACTTTGCTGACAGGTGCCGAGGCAACTGCAAGTTCTGTCCGCAGGCTAGTGAAAGCACTTCAGATTTGGAGATGCTGTCGCGGGTAATTTGGCCAAAGTTTGACCTAGAAGATGTTCTGCCGGCCCTGAGGGAAAATTCAAACAAGTTTCAGAGAGTTTGCATCCAAGCCGTTAACTTTCCCGGAGTTGTCGATGTGATCAGTGAACTCGTTTCACTGGTGAAGAAGGTCTGTCAGCTCCCGATTTCCGTGTCATGCCAGCCGCTGCCGCCGCATGATCTGGAACGGCTGGCGAGTATCGGTGTTGAACGCTTTGGTCTGCCCTTTGATGCAGCGACAAAGGATATCTTCGACAGAGTTAAGGGTTCCTACTCTTGGGAGGGGCACCTGAAGGCGCTGGAAAATGCCAGAGCAGTTTTCGGTGACAGGGTTTCAACGCACTTGATAGCCGGGTTGGGCGAAAGTGAGGAGGATTTGGTCAGGGCCGTTCAGTTTTTCCATGACAGTGGAGTGACCGTTGCTCTTTTTGCTTTTACCCCCATCCCCGGAACACCTTTGTCAGGTCAACCTAGGCCTGATATCGCCAGCTATCGCAGAGTTCAGTTGGCCAGATTTCTAATCGACAGAAACCTGAGCCGAGCAGAAGACATGAGTTTCTCCAATGGTCGCTTGGTTGATTTTGGTGTTGACCTAGAAATCTTAAAAAAAGTTGTGGAGTCGGGGGAACCGTTTGTTACTTCAGGGTGCCCCGGGTGCAATCGTCCTTTTTACAACGAGTCTCCCCGGGGGCCGATTTACAATTATCCCCGAAAACCAAGGCGAAGTGAGATCGAGGAGATCAAAAAATTGTTGAATTTTGTGTAAAAAATTCAGAATTTCTTCGGACCAAAAACATTTAATTAAAGTCTACTGATTTAGCAGCTGAGGTGAATGCTGTGGGCGCGTCGGAGTATGAAGTTCGCGAAGGGCTCTTCTACAGCAAAGAGCACGAGTGGCTGAAGGTGGAAAAAGGGCAGGTTCGGGTGGGCATCACAGATTATGCCCAAGACAAACTGGGGGATGTGGTTTATGTTGAACTCCCCGTGGTTGGCAGGAAAGTCAAACAGATAGGGGAGCCGAAGAACCGGGACATGGAGCTGGGCGCGGTTGAGTCTGTAAAGGCGGTTTCAACGGTTTACAGCCCGATCAGCGGCACTGTTAAAGAGGTCAATTCCACCCTTCAGGAGCGGCCTGAGATCATCAACACCAGCCCATATGATGAGGGATGGATCTGTGTTGTCGTCCCGGAGGATCTGGATAAAGAAATTAAAACCCTGATGGATGCCAAGGCCTACTCGGAATACCTGAAAAATCTCGGATAACTGGTGAAAATGGTTCACCCCTACATCCCAAACTCGCGGGAAACTCGCGATCAGATGCTTCGCGAGATGGGCCTTTCAGATGTGGAGGAGCTTTTCAAGGATATTCCCCCGGAGTTAAGGATAAAGCGGGGGTTGGATCTACCTCCAGCGATGCCGGAGTTGGCCGTCGTAAATCACGTCAAGTCAGTTCTTTCCAAGAATCTTCCTTTCACCAAAATGCCTTCCTTTTTGGGAGGTGGCGTCTGGCCCCACTATGTGCCAGCCCATGTTCGTCAGATCGTGAAGCGCGCCGAGTTTTTAACGTCTTACACGCCCTATCAACCAGAAACCAGCCAGGGGATGCTGCAGGCCCTTTTTGAGTTTCAGAGCCTGGTGGCCGAGCTGGTAGGTCTCGAGGTTGCCAACGCCTCGATGTACGACTGGGCGACTTCTCTCGGCGAGGCCGCCCTGATGTCCGCCCGAGTTACTGGAAGAAGCAAGTTCATCTTGCCCAAAATTATCTCCAAAGATCGGCTTTCCGTTCTCGAGAACTATGCGGCCGGACCCTCGCTTGAACTGGTTGAAGTGGATTATGACCGGGAGACCGGACAGGTCGACCTAGATCAGCTGGCGCGGAAGGTCGACGATAACACTGCGGGAGTTTACATTGAGAACCCGAGCTATCTGGGCTTTTTGGAAACCCAGGTCGATGAGATAGCCGAGCTCGCTCACAGTAAAGGAGCGCTCTTTGTGGTCGGTGTAAATCCAATCTCGTTGGGCCTGTTGAGGGCCCCTGGTGATTACGGGGCCGATATAGTGATCGGTGAGGGACAGCCCCTTGGCAACCCGGTTTCCTTCGGCGGCCCCACGCTTGGAATATTTGCCTGCCGCGGTGAGCAAAGACTCTTGAGGCAGCTCCCCGGCCGCCTCATTGGAATGACCAAGACCGTTGACGGTAAAGACCGAGGGTTTTGCATGGTTCTCCAAACACGTGAGCAGCACATCAGGCGCGAGAAGGCCACCTCAAACATTTGTTCTAACGAGGCTCTCTGTGCGGTTGCGGCTGCAGTTTATTTGGCAACCCTTGGGCCGCGAGGGCTGCGTGAGCTAGCTGAGGTCTGTGCGGCCAACGCCAGCTATTTGATGAAGCAATTAAGTCAAATTGAAGGGATCAAGGTTCCCCTCTTCAAATCACCCCATTTTAACGAGTTCACCATGCAATGCACGAGGGGCAGCATATCTTGGTTGAATGCCGAACTCCTCAAGCGGGGTTTCCATGGTGGAAAACCTCTCCGCAGGGAGTTCCCGGAGCTGGGCGAGGCCGCCTTGCTGTGCACTACGGAGCTGCACACAAAAGAAAATTTGGACGGTTTCGTGGAAGCGGTGAGAAAGGTGATGGAGGGTTAGATGATGAATTACCACCAAGCTCGTTGGATCTGTGAATCTTGTTTAGAGCCCCTGATCTTCGAGATGGGAAACAAAGGCGGCAGCAGGGGTATCCTGTTGCCGAGAGGCGTTGGGGCAGAGATCAATATCCCGGAAAAAATGCTGCGCAAATCACTCAATATTCCTGAGCTTTCCCAGCCCGAGGTAGTGAGACACTACACCCGGCTCTCGCAGATGAACTTCTGCGTGGACACAGGATTTTATCCTTTGGGTTCATGCACGATGAAGTATAACCCCAAGGTCAATGAGGAGCTGGCTGATCTCGATGAGGTGGCGAACATCCATCCAGATCAGGACGAGGGAACAGTTCAGGGAGCACTTGAGATCATGTACCGGCTCGAACGTCTTCTCTGCGAGATTACTGGAATGTCCAAAATGTGTTTGCAGCCATCAGCAGGTGCTCATGGTGAGTTTCTCGGGATGTTGTTGGTCCGGGCCTACTTCAGGGCAAGGGGTGAGACGAGAAAGGAGGTCATTATCCCTGATTCCGCTCACGGCACCAACTTTGCCAGCGCCGGGATGGCCGGGTTCAATGTGGTTGTGGTGCCTTCGAACAATCGCGGCAGGGTTGATCTTGAGGCACTGAGAGCAGCGGTCTCAGAAAAAACAGCAGCGCTCATGATGACAAATCCCAACACATTGGGCCTCTTTGAGGACGAGATTTTAGAAATATCAAAAATGGTGCACGATGCCGGGGGACTGCTTTATTACGACGGCGCCAACCTGAACGGGATAATTGGAAAAGCGCGCCCCGGCGACATGGGGTTTGATATAGTCCATCTAAACCTGCACAAAACTTTTTCCACACCACACGGTGGAGGAGGCCCAGGCTCCGGACCCGTTGGAGTCGCGGAAAAGCTTGAGGAGTTCCTGCCAGTCCCCGTTATTGAGTACGATGAGGAACAAGGGCGTTTTTGGCTTAACTACAACCGTCCTCACTCAATCGGCAAAATAAAGTCCTTCTTTGGAAACTTCGGTGTTCTGGTAAAAGCTTACGCTTATATTTTGTCCATGGGTGCCGATGGTCTGAAGGAGGCAGCCGAGGCAGCAGTCATCAACGCCAATTACCTGATGCACAAGCTTGCCGATGGAAAAAGCTTCAAGGTAAATTACGATGGCCCCTGCAAACATGAGGTGGTCCTCAGCGCCGAGCCGCTTAAGAGGGAAACAGGAGTAACTGCCAGGGATGTGGTCAAGCGTCTGCTCGACTTTGGCCTTCACCCCCCAACCTATTACTTCCCACCAATAGTCCCTGAGGCGCTCATGATCGAGCCCACCGAGACCGAGTCAAAGGAGGAGCTGGACAGGTTTATCGCAGCGATGAAGGCCGTGGCCCAGGAGGCGAGGACCGATCCCGGACGGGTGAAGGCAGCCCCCACAGCAACGGCGATTGGCAGACTTGATGAGACCAGGGCTTCCCGCGAACCAATTCTGTCGTGGAGAATGTATCAGCGATTAAAGCCCAAATAGAGATCTTCAGTCTTGTTTGAAGTGTTCGTAGCCCCGGTCTTCCAGCTTGACTATCTCCTCACCTTTTTTGATGAATACCCCGCTCCCCTCGACAACTTTACCTATTGGGGTAGCTTTTTTGCCCACTCTTTTGAGGGCAAGATTGACATCATCCCAGAACTCTGGTCGGGTGGTGAAAATTAATTCGAAATCCTCCCCGCTGAAGAGGGTGAACTCATCCATGTCGTAACCATATTGTTGGCAGAATTTTTTCACCAGCCCATGAACCGGTATTTTTTCATGGTCGATGATGATTTTGACCCTGCTTTCCCGGGACAAATGCCAAAGGTTGGCCGCCATTCCATCGGAGACATCAATGGCTGCCTTGACCCGGCCGCTTCGGGCGAGGACTATCCCGGCTTCCACCTGGGCCTTTGGCTCCAGCTGCGCCTTTACCAGTTTTTCATAGCCTTTCCTCGGGATTTTCTCCATGAGGATCTTCAGCCCCGCAGAAGCTGCCCCGAGTTCTCCAGTAACTGCCACGATGTCACCCTTTTGCGCCCCCGAGCGTCTGAGGAGCCTGTTTCGATCGGCCAGTCCAAAAGCCGTTCCTGCAATCGTGATCTCTGCAGCTTCGTCGAGATCTCCCCCGACGATATAAGTCCCGTATTCCCTTGCCGCAGATTCCATTCCCCTCATGATCCTGTTGGTGAAACCGACTTCAAGTTCCCTCGGAAGCGCAACCGAAAAGACGAGGCCAAGCGGTTCGGCACCCATGGCCGCCAAGTCGCTGAGATTGACAACAACGGCCTTTTTTCCGATTTGCTCCGGTTTTGTCCCCGGTGGAAAATGAATGCTGGCGACGAGCATATCGGTCGTCACCACCAGGCACTTTTTGCCGGGAAGATCAATGGCTGCTGCGTCGTCGCCTATGCCGATCCTGATCCCCTTTCCTTTCCTGAAGATCTTTCTGGCGTTCTCGACGATGGCCTTTTCCCCCACTTCTTTGAGCTTCATCTTCAACACCTAAAGTAAGGGAAGCCCTCCGGTGACTTGGTCCAAAATTTCATTCGGCGCCGGTCCAATTCCCAGAGCCGTTACTGTTCCCGGGGGGAGTTCGGTCAGACCCGCGTCTTGGATCAACATGTTGGGAAGGCCTAGGCTGTCGGCCTTTTTTTTGAGATCGAGAAGTTCCCTTTCGCTGTTCACTTTCACCACAACTTTTTTTTGACCCTCAGAAAACCACAGGGAAAACCATCTCCGGTGTTTTTTTCTGGCCATTTCAGCTGCACCAACTGAGCCGTGGGCTACTTGGGCCGCAATTTTTCCCGGGCTCATTTTCAGGTCGGCCCTTACCACGATCACCTGTTTGTATTTGAACAATGCGGCACCTCTCAAAGGGATTTAGCTTCCTCAGGTGGCCTGGCCTGCGGTTCTTCTGCCGTTTCCCCCTTTTGTTGGCCTCTTAAAAGCCTGCCTTTGTACCCGCGGAGGACAGCAAAACCCCCGCGCAGGTAGGCCATAATTATGAGAACAATACACAATAGCGAGGTTGCTATTGTGAACGACTCCAGCGAAAGGGAGCTCAGACCGGGTATCGATACCACGTAGCCCACCAAAGCCGCCAGCATGGCCCCAAGCCCCAGGCTGGCCGCTGCCCGGGACCAGGAGTCAAGATTTTCTCTCCGCGGATACAGGACGATTGACAGCAGAAAGCCAGGCACCATTACCAGGATCAACCCCAGGATGACATAACCCACTATTTCAAGCATCTGATCACTCGTTAGCGTTATCTAATTGTAACCTAAAAAATCATGAGGTAACTGAATGAGGGTTGACGTTGTAATCGTTGGCGCCGGGCCTGCAGGGTGTTTTGTCGGAAAAATTTTGGCGGAACATGGGCTCAAGGTGGCAATAGTCGAAGAGCACGCCGAAGTGGGCAGACCCGTCTGCTGCACCGGCATTGTGGGCTTGGAGGGCCTCAGGGAGCTTGGAATAAAGCCGGGGAAGTGGGCCCTGGGTAAGTTGCGGGGGGCAGCGATATATCCCCCCTCAAACAACCCGATCAGGTTGACCAGGCGGAAGGTCGAGGCTTTAGTTATCGATCGCGCAAGTTTTGATCGTTCCCTCGCCAACGCAGCTACTGAGGCTGGGGCAACCCTTTTGCTCAAAACAAGATGTGTGGGGCTCAGCTTGGGCAGCGAACCTTCGGTGAAAATAAGAGGCGGCGAAAAAAATGAGCTGAGGGCCCGCGTAGTGATAGGAGCCGATGGGCCGCTTTCCTTGGTTGCCCGCAGGGCCAATTTGTTGATCAGGAGCAAGTACATTAAATGTGCCCAAGTCGAGACGAAGGCAGATGTGGCAGACGACATCGCTGAGGTCTATCTCGGCAGGTCCTTCGCCCCCGGTTTCTTTGGCTGGATGGTCAAAGCCGGAGAGGTTTGCCGCGTGGGTTTGGGAACTGCGACGGGCAATCCAAAACAGCTTTTGGAGTACTTTCTTTTTCAGCATCCTGTGGTTTCCCGCAGGATTGAGGGTGGAGTTTTCAGCCAATGTGTCGGTTTGATTCCCGAGTGTCTGTCGCGCAGAATTCAAGATGGTGCGGTTTTGTTGGTTGGGGATGCCGCCGGACAGATAAAGCCCCTTACAGGCGGAGGCCTCTACATCGGATTATCCTGCGCCAAAATGGCGGCCGAAGCCGTGGTTGGGGCGGTTGAAAGTGGTAAGTTGGAAAAGCTTGAGGATTATCAGCGGGCGGTTATGGACAGGTTCGGCGCGGAGTTCACAGTTGGCAGTCGCTTAAAAAAATTCTTTGATCAAATGTCGGACGAAGACCTCGATTTTTTGTCCCAGCTGCTGGAAAGAGAGGACATTAGAAAATTGGTCTTAGAAAATTTTGATTTCGATCACCATGAGAAACTGTTCAGCGTTTTTTTGGTAAAAGCACCGGAAATCCTGAAATCGCTCGGTATCCGGCGGGCTCTGAAGTACGTCAAACTGCTCGCTAAACCATAAAAAAGGTGGCGGGGACTTAGACCCTTCCACTACTTTTCTAACGAGCCGGCGAATCTCGACCACTTCGCTCGCTCGTCATTTTTTCCTGTCAGGGTCTTATTTCCCGCGGCCGCTGTTTCGTCCCGTTCCTCCACGGGACTTATCCGCGTCCTTCCCCGGTTTTTGGCCCGGGTTTTTCCACGGTTCCCCGTTGCCCGTAGGCTCCGGTTCAACCTCTTCCGCGGGCTTCCGTCCCCGCCAAGATTATCTTGCCGCCCGTTTTCATATAAGGGTTTTTTGAAAAATGGAGATATCTCCCAGTTGGGAATTACAGCCCTGTACTGGACTTGTTTTCGATGACCTGCCCAGCAAATTTTTTGTTCTCAGGAATTTAGCTTTTTATTGATTGCTTTGCCAGCCAACGTGACACCCGAGTACAAAAAGGCGGAGGAACGTTATCTTCAGGCCAAGACCCTAGAGGAGAGAATCAAGGCCACGGAGGAGATGATCCGCGTAGCACCGAAACATAAGGGTTCCGAGAAGCTGTTGAAGACGCTTAAGCGCCGCCTTTCCAAATTGCGCTTGGAGCTGGAGGAAAAGCGCGAGAAAAAGGTTGGCCGGGGAGGCGGGCTTGGTTTCTCGGTGAAAAAGGAGGGGGCAGCGCAAGTGGCCTTGGTAGGCCTGCCAAACTCGGGGAAGTCAAAGCTCCTCCAGGATCTCACCAGCGCCCGCGTCGAGGTTGCCGATTATCCCTTCACAACAAAGAGGCCGGTTCCCGGGATGATGCAGGTTGAAGATGTCCAGATACAGCTGGTTGAGGTGCCAGCGATAGTTGAGGGATCAAGCATCGGACGGGGCCTCGGTGCTCAGCCTCTGAGTGTTGCCCGCAATGCCGATGCTATTGCTCTCGTGGTTGACGCTTCAGGTGATCCGGTTAAACAGGTTGAGATACTCCTTGGGGAGCTAGATGCCGTCGGAGTTAAGCTGAATCGTAGACCGCCGCGGATCAGCATTGAGAAGCGCTCCAGCGGCGGGATTGAAATGAAAGGGGCAAAAATGGTGGAAGGTGGTGAAATGGAGGTTAAGAGGATCCTGCAGGATCATCACATCCACAACGCCTTCATCGTGATCGAGGAGCCAGTCACCTCGGAGGAGTTTGAAGAAGTTCTTTCAGAATCAACGGTTTACCCGCGAGGTTTCATTATTTTGACAAAGTTCGATGTTCCGGGGGCCGTGGAAAAATGGGAGGAGCTTAAGCGCGAGTTCGGCGATCTCTTTGAGGTGCTGCACACCGGCGAAGAGCGGGAAAGTCTGAAGAAGAGGATTTACCAACAGCTGAACTTGATTCGCGTCTATACTAAGAAGCCGGATGAACCACCGGCGGAGCGCCCTCTGGTCTTACCCAGTGGTTCCACGGTGATGGATGTCGCCCGTTTCGTTCACAAGGATCTTGCCAAAAATTTGAAGTTTGCCCGGGTGTGGGGGTCGACCAAGTTTCCCGGACAGCAGGTGACGCGGGATTACGTGCTGGGTGATAAAGAT
>LQMQ01000001.1 GCA_001515205.2 Candidatus Hadarchaeum yellowstonense | reverse complement strand
CGCTCGTAGGGAGTTCCCAGAGCCGCCGGTGCCCCTCTGGTAAGGCCTTTTCTCAACGACACGAGGATGAGGACGACAATGGTGAACACATATGGGAGCATCAACACAAACTGGTAAGGTATGCCCACTTTGAAAATCTGAAAACGCGAGCCAAGGGCATCTATCCCTCCAAAGAGCAGTGAGCCGGCTAAGGCCCGGTAGGGAGACCAAGTTCCAAAAATGACCAAGGCGAGAACAATGTAGCCTCTTCCTGCGGTCATGCCTTCCCGGAAGATGTTCATGTGACCTATGGAGAGATAAGCCCCGGCCAGCCCCCCCATCACGCCGGCAAATACTACACAGATGAAACGGGTTCGGATCACGTTAACGCCCAAGGAATCAGCGGCCCGGGGGTTTTCCCCAACTGCCCTTATCTTCAGGCCATGGGTTGTCTTGTAAAGGAAAATTCCGGCCACAGGTACCGCGAGCAGGGCAATGTAGACCAAGATGTTATTCTGGAAGAGGATCGGCCCGATCCAAGGTATCTGGCTGAGGATGGGAACATCGATGCTCTGAAAGCCGCTGATCGTGGGATAGGCTGCGGCGGTGCCAAACGACATCCGGAACAAGAAGGAACTCAGCCCGGCCCCAAAAATTGTCAACACTACGCCGACCACTATCTGGTTTCTTCTCAGGATCACGCTCATGAAAGCCATGATGACGCCGATGATTCCGCCAACCAACATTCCCAACAACAAGCCCACCCAAATGTTAAAGAAATAGGCTCCGATGAAGGCAGCCGAAGCTCCTCCCAGCATCATGCCCTCCATTCCAAGATTGAGAACACCCGAACGTTCGGAGAAGATTTCTCCGATCGCGGCCAGTAGTAGCGGCACAGCAAGCTTCACGGCACTCGACAACAGCCCGGTGATGATTTCCGCCTCGGTAACCATTTCCATCCCTCACCTTTTTTCCCGGGTCATATATTCGCTGGCCAACACAAATATGACGACCAAGGCCTGGATGATCTGCACCAAGGATGACGGCACCCCCGCACCCCTTTGCATGGCAACCGAACCGTTGAGAAGGCCAGCAAAGAGAAATGCTGAGGCGATGGTTGCGATCGGGTTTAACCGAGCCAGCAGGGCCACCAAAATGGCGGTGTAGCCATAACCAGGAGAGATGTCAACCATCAGCAGATGATGAACACCCAAGACCTCTCCCATTCCAGCCAGGCCAGCCAACCCGCCGCTCACGAACATAACTATCAGAATATTTTGGGGTATACTTATACCAGCATATCTGGCCGCCTTGGGACTGTACCCCACTGCCTTTATTTTGTATCCCAGCGAAGTCCTTTCCACCAACACGTAGATAAAAACAGCGGCCACGATCGCCAAGAGAACACCGGCGTGGAGCCTAGTGTCCGCGATCAAGATGGGCAAAAAAGCTTGAGGTGAAATAATTCTCGTCTGGTTGTAACCAACCTCTGGTGTTTTCATCGGCCCGCTAACCAAATAGAGGATGAAGTAATAAGCGATGTTGTTTAACATGAGTGTAGTGATGATCTCGTTAACGCCTATCTTGGCCTTGAGAACTCCGGCAATC
Source organism: Candidatus Hadarchaeum yellowstonense (assembly GCA_001515205.2). GTDB lineage: Archaea > Hadarchaeota > Hadarchaeia > Hadarchaeales > Hadarchaeaceae > Hadarchaeum > Hadarchaeum yellowstonense. The sequence continues at coordinate 6,373 of LQMQ01000001.1, read as the reverse complement.
ATCGCCAGCCCGGCTCCAGCCAGAAAACTGGCCACCATTATGAGGGGAATCAACAGATAGCCCGGAACATCTGTTAGGGTGAGACCCAACCAGACAGAAGCTAGGGCACCCATCAAAAGCTGACCTTCGGCCCCGATGGTCCAGATGGATGATTTGTAGGCGACCACCAGCCCCACACCAGCCAGCAGCAGAGGAGCCGCCTTTACCAGAGTGTCTGTTATACCACTTACGCTGCCAAAGGCTTCGATAAACAGCACGGTGTAGGCCGCAACCGGGTCGTGGCCTGATAAAGTTATGAAGAGTGCCCCCAGCAGGAGAGCACCGATCACCGAGAGAGCCGGAAAGGCTATTCTCGATCGCGAGCTGATCATTTGAAGCCTGACCTTGCTTTCGTCATCGTCCCTCTTTGCCAACGGATTGAAGCTGCTGAGGTGTTGATGAGATAAATTTTTAGTATCATCAAAAGTTTGAACTTGACAACAGGCTTGACCCGCTTGCAGCGCTTTTTTTGACATACAGATTTTCTTACAAGATTTCATTTAAATAACTTGTGAATCGCCTCCAAAAAACAATTTGACTTCAGGCCGGACCAAAACTCTTACGAAAACGGGTTCTCTCGTCATTGATTTTCGCACCCATCGGAAACTGCTCCCATCACCAATAGCTGAAGTCACGTCCGAAAGAGGCAGGACAGCTGGACGGCGCCGGCGGCCAGTTTTTTGACTTGGTCAACTGCTCAGGAAATGAACCTCCACAACCTTGGCCGACACATAGGCCCAGCCCAGCTTTTCCCAGTATTCTATGTCTGAGCTGATGATCTCAATTGTGGCCTGAAGTCCCTCAGCGGTGACTTCGGCGATCGTGACCGTGTCCGGCTTAAATCTGAATCCCCACCGGTTGCTGTATCTTTCCACAACACCGCCAACCCACTGCTCAGTGCCCTCGTGATACATCTGAACAAGTCCCGACCAGACGGCGTCGTTTGTGGGCTCCACGGCCATCCTGTCTCCGTTGACATCCTCGATCACCGCCCAGCGATCTGTCTCGTGCTTCAGATCATCGGGAGTGAAATATCCCGAAAGGGCAAATGACGCCAAAATTATCAGCGCCAGCGCCGCTATTGTTAACATTAATCTTTTCGTGAACAGCATGCAACCCGACTCAATTGCTCATTTTTTCGACTTGTCCCCGAGCGCTACTGCTTCTTCAACCGGCGGTGGTTAATCCTCGCCACAATGCCCAATATTGCGGTTACCACAGCCACCCAGAAGACCGGCGTCAGAGAAAGATTAATCGGGGCGGTGATCGACGCCTGCGATCCCATTTGAATGGTAGCGCTCGCCGAACCCACCAAGTAGGGAACGGTTATTTGGATCGAGGCGCCGCCGTCAGGGATGGCGTTGGACAAAATTCCGGGCAAAACATTATTTATGAAAAAAGCCCCGAGCACCACCACTATGATTATGCCGATGACAGCCCAGAGGGGTTTCATCACCCCAAACCTCACCAGGCGACCAGACCACCAGCTTTTTGGAGACAGCGAGCCCAAGACCAAAAAGACTCCGGAGATTATCATGGCTATCTTCGCCGCCAGGAGCAACAGGTCCACCAGTTGCGAGTGGATGGGCTGGCCGAAGACCATTATTGACAGATCGAAGGGTGACAAGGATATCTCAAATGCCCCGGTTCCAACGCTGGCCATCCACCATGGCCCGAGAAAAGGGAGAATGATCATCAGCGCTCCGGCGGCCAGACCTACAACGTTTATTGTGCGCCCGTTGGAAGAAGTGTTACCGGAATTCATGGTCAACCCCTCGAAATCTCCGGACTCAGATGAATGCTTACACCATAGACCTCAAAGGTGCAGCTAATACCAGTCATCTGCGGGTTCTGCGGTGGCATTGCAGGAACAGTTCCGACGAGAGTAAATGTCGCTGCCCCATTTGCCGGGATTTCCACCTCGCTTTCCTGCATCTGCAGTTGGATGGGCTGCGCCCCCACATCTGAGACAGTCACGGAAAAGTCCGTGATCTTCATCGGCACCTTCAGTGGAGATCTGAATGTCACCAGCACAGTGATGCGGCTGCCGCTTACAACTGGATCGCCGAAAGTTATCGTGTCCTTGGAAAATCCGCCGCCGAAAATGCCGCTAACCCTTTCGGTAACCTGGCTGATCTCCTCCTCGCTGGGCAACACGGCTTCTTTCACGTCCCAGCCGTGGGCGGCAAGGGCCATGAGTATCGGAACTACCACCAACGCTATTCCCAGAAGCCTCAGTGACCACTTCAGGGCCCCATCGCGCATTTCATCCCAACAAGACTAAAGTGGAAGAGATAAAAAAGCTATCCCGACTGCCTAAAATTCTCGATCAGCTTCAACTTCTCCTCACGGCACAGCAATTTTATCCTGCGCTCTCGCTTCATCGCCTCGCTGCGGGTTTTGAACTCTTCCCAGTAAATGAGGACCAGCGGCCTTCTCGCCTTCGTCGACCGGACCTCGCCGCGGTTGTGCTGGGCCAAGCGCTCCTTGAGGTTGGCGGTGTGTCCTGTGTAAAAGTTGTCGTCCTTCAGGCTCCGCAAGATGTAGGCGTAGTATGTTTTTGACATCGCGCTCACATCTAAACCAAAACTTGCTCCCCTATAAAAACTTCAAGTCCTGACGACCCCCTCCTAAGCTTTCCGATTCGTTTTATCTTTTATAAATGGCCTGCCCGCAAAGCCCCGACGGGAAATGGAGGAAAGCGGACAATTGATGGGCGTTCCGATCAAGCTGATCATGGCGCTGGTGATCGGGGCAATGACGATGGGCATCATGATGCAATTCGTTGGCACGGCCGAGCGCAACGTGCTTCGGGATATGGATGTTCAATTTTCGGTATCTGGAAAAAAGCTCACGGTAAAAATTTATGACGCCGCCAGCGGTGATGCCCTCGGCGGCGCCACCATAGTGCTGAAGTACCCGGGCGGCACTGATGCCCGCACGCTGGGAAAGAACACCAACCAGTACACCTTCACCGTGCCGATGAACGACGCTAAAGTCGTCATTGTCACCGTTCAGGTAACCCGCAACGGCTACATCCCTTGGCAGGGGCAAGTCGCGGTGCGGTGATATCCCGTGTCGAATGATGATCGTGGAGTGGAATCACTGCCGCTGGTGCTCCTGCTAGGTGCGATGCTGGCCGCAAGCGCTGCCGCAATTGGTTCCAACGCGCTGAACAGGGTACAGCGATTAACCAGCGAGCAGCGGGCGATCAACAGCTTTAACCACTTTGTCGAGCAGTGCCAGATGCTCTGCGCTGGCGGGGTGGGAGATTCGAAAGTTGTTGAGCTGGACCTAGGCGAGGGAAAGATAGCTTTGCGGGGCAATCTCGTCCAGCTTTTTGTTGGAAAAACTGTGAAAGGCTTTTTGCTGCCCCTTTCGGTATCGGCGGCCAGCGACGAACTCTACAGCGGCACCTATGTTTTGAAAGTTTATCGGCGGAGCGACGGTCTTTTCCTCATAAAAGTTGAGGGAATCTGAATGGAAAAAACAGGTACATTGACCGGATTTCTCTTTTGTAAGATAGGGATGGCCCTGGCTGCCATCGCCTTCATCGGCTTTGCCCTTTCTTTGAACTCTGCTATCACTCGCTTCGCCAGCAGGGAAGATCTGGAACTAGTCGCGGAAACCATAACCAGCGCGATAGAAAAGATGGACGGCTGCCCAGCAGAAGCAGAACTTTACCGGGAACTTCCTCAGTTGAACCAAACATTCAAGGTCATTATAACAGGAGAAAAAAGCGGCGGCGTTCAAGAAATTTCCGTCCGCGTCATTTCAGGAGCAGTTGTCGACCTTTCGCTGACCACGGGCTCCACCGTCAATAATGGTTACTTCCGCCTCTCGATGAAAGATCCCCGAGGGATCCTCGTCAGAAAGATGGAGACGATGAGAGTGGAGCTGGTCGGATGACCCTGCACGTGGGTGAGGACCTTCTCTCAACTCTGGCCGCAGTTCTTCTGCTGTCGCTTCTGCTGGCGGCGGTTGTCGACTACCACCAAAGTTACTTGAAAAGGCAACAGGACTTTGAAGACTTTAACCTAGCGCTAAACACTGCGGAAACCCTCATCAACGGCGCTCTTGCCCCTCCTGATAAATCACCCGGACTGGCTGCGATTTCCCCGGAGCGTCTAGAGAACTTCTCAAGGATCCTGTTCTCACGAGGGGTAGGCGCGAAGGTCGAGATCAGAACTCTCTCCGATGAGCTTCTTTACGTCCAAAAACAGGGGGTTCCCTGGGAGGACAGCTTTTACCTCTCCTCCAGCGTCAGCCTTCCCCTTGCCCTTCTTGACGAGAATGGCTCGGTGCGACTCTGCGAACTCATTGTAAAAATTTGGAGGAAATGAGCGGGGGTAACCTGGGATGGAATCCACGGTGGACCTGATAATCTTCGCCCTTTTGATCTCGGTCGCCGTTTCAATCCCCCTTGCCCTCAGCCATGACAACGCTGAAATCATCACCGAACGCTACGCGGCAAGCTTTGCCCGAAACACCCTCGTCGCTCTATTGAACACCCCCGCAGAGCAATTTGGTGGATTCAGCTATCGGTTTTTCTTTAACTCACCGGAGTTCCGCGTTCCGTTCATTGAAAGCTTCACTAGGCGGAAGCTCGATCACAAAACCATCGCCCAGCTTTTGGCCGAGGACGCTCTGCTGAACCTGCGTCTGACAATCGACAACAGCAAAATAGGGCCAATTTGGTCCGGTCAGGAAATGGATGAAAAATTAAGGATTTTTTTAAAGTCCCTCCTTGACAACCTTGTGGGCGGCAGGTTCGGCTACAGGTTGCGGGCAAAAGCGACGCCGGTGGAGGTTCCATTTGTCTGCCTTGATTTTGACCTCGTCGTTGAAAATCTTTACCCCGCCAGAGCTAAGCTGTGCTCAGAGACGCTGCTGCTCTCGCTGCCGGCTGCTGAAAATGAGCTGACCGCGCTTTTGGGAAGCCCTTCTGTGGCTGGTTCCCCTTGGCCCCCGGTCGCAGACCCAATCATCGAGATTAGCCTAGAGTTATGGTCCCGATGAAAGAGAGGGGATTCATACCGTTCAGCGCTGCCGGGGCGATAATAGTGGTTGTTATCGCTGCCATGGTGGCTTCAGTTGCTCTCTCCACCCATCAGCGATCGAAAAACATCGCCGCGGACACCTCGGTTTCATCGCTGGCCACGATGGCTGCAGAAGTGCATGGCAACCTGCAACTGATTCTAAAGCAATCCGTCTATCAAGCACTCTGGGAAGTTGGCAAGGAGGCGAGCCGCTATCACGAAAACGGATTGGCGGAGATCGAGCTGCGGGCAACAAAATACTTCAGCACCCTTGTGTCCGCGCTTGATTACCGCAAGCACGATGCCCGTATCAGCTTAGATCTTCACGAGGAGGAGAGATGGCCCCCAATAAAAATATCCGCGGCCGAAAACGACCTCGTTCTGGCTCAGGCTTCTTTGCCGGAAGGATCCAGAATAAAACTTAGCTCGTGGGACGGTAGCGTTTCCCTCGCGATTCCATTTGAAAACGTGAAGGTTCTCGTGAATTCAAGGTACTTTCTCCTCTCGCGCAAAATGGATGAATTCATCGAAAAAAGGGGCAACATTGTCCTCACTTGGACGACGCTGGAGTATTCCCGCGCTTTGTCAAGCCTGATTCTAACTGGAAGGGTGGAGCTGAACCGAGCTAGGACTCGGGCAACATTTGAAGCCGCCTGGGCCCTTCACGAGTTAAGCGTCTTCGGATCATCTGACTATTTGGCAGTGGGCGGCGACAAAATCGGGAGCAATTGGTGGGAAAAAGCGAGGGTAATATCTGAAAACTCCATTAACCGGGAAAAAATTTACGAGCTTCTGCCGCCACCTCCGCTGAAAAATTTTCCCGGAATCTCAGTCTATCATGAGTTTAAGGTAAAGGACGTGATTTACCGGCGCCAGGATCCCGCTGGCCTGTTGGGACTGCCCATGGCAACCCCAATTCCCATCGGATCATCGGGGGCAACCATCTGGTGGGGTCAGTGGGAAATAATCATCGAAACTGAAGAAAACCCAATTGAGGAGATATTTGACTTTGACAACCCCACCATCCCGCGCCTACATGACGGTTTCTTCGTTCACCTGCCCTTGGCATATCGGTGGGAGCTCTCGGAAAAGAGGTACAGCACGATAATTTCCCTCGTCAGCCCCAAACCCTTTGCGATGTTCGTCTGTTAGTGGAAAATTTACTTCGCCGACTTCCCGTTGGTTGGGACCTTGGCTTCATCCCGGCAACAACTTGCTTCAGTTTCTCGATTTCACTTTTCATCATCTGTTGTTCTAACATCAATGAATCGGTGCGGGAAAAAATCGCTTGTTTG